>CAZVZW010000022.1:0-437 GCA_964631365.1 uncultured Chloroflexota bacterium
ATGGCCTGCAGGAGCGAGCCGAAGATCTTGCCCGCGCCTACGCCACCGGGGTGATGTACTGCCTCGATCACTCCCCGGATTTCGTTCTGCTGGCCGGCGACCTCTTTGAACAGAAGACCGTCGACCCCGAAACCTTCAATTTCGCCGCCACCGGGCTCACCCGCCTGCGCGACGCCGGCATCCCCGTATTCGCCATCGAAGGCAACCACGAGAAGTTCCTTCGTCAGCGCGGCCGCACCTGGATCTGGTACCTGAGCCAGCTCGGCCTGCTCCACTTGCTGGACATCTTCGGCAGCGGCAACGAGGTCGAACTACGGCCCTGGGACGAGGCCACCCGGTTCGGCAGCTACTACGACCTCAACGGCGTCCGCATTTTCGGCATCGGTTACTACGGCGCCCGGCTGCCCCAGATCCTTGACCGTTTTGCCGATGCCGCC
>CAZVZW010000022.1:447-11801 GCA_964631365.1 uncultured Chloroflexota bacterium
CCGTATGCATGCTGCACACCGGGGTCGATGACAAAGTCGACTACCACCACAGCGGTGCCTCGGCCGCCGACATCTACCGGCTTCGTTCCCTGATCGACTACGTCGCCACCGGCCACATCCACCATCAATTCGCGCTGCCGGACGACGACGATCAGGCCCCCTGGATTTTCAGTTCTGGCTCCTTCGAGAACTGGGCTGCCGGTGAAGTCGGCCGGCCCAAGGGCCTGTACCACGTCACGATCGATCCGTCGCTCCCCGGCGGCCACGAGGCCCGACACCTGGACGTGACCGGGCGCCGGCCCTACTTCCGTCTCAAGCTCGACGCCTCGCCGCATGCCGAGCCCGATGATCTGCACACCGCCATCGGACGGCTCATCCAGGTCGAGGTTCCTCCGGAGAGCGATAAGCCGATCGTGGAGCTGCGCGTGACCGGCGTGCTTCCCTTCGAGCGCAGCCTCTTCGACGCCGCCGAGATCGAGCGCATCATCCAGGACGCCGTCGATCCACTGGTCGCCCGCGTGATCCTGGAGGCTCAACCCCGTCGACTGGTGGACCAATCCTCGCCGGCGCTGCGGAAGACCCGGGCCGAGATCGAACGCGATGTACTGAACGAGATCCTCGGCTCGTTCAGCGCCTTCGCCGAGTCCGCCGCCCCCCTGGCCACCATCGCCTCCGCATTGAAGGAGCGCTCCCTACAGGGCGACGATCCGGGCCAGCTGGTTGGTTGGCTGGACGTCCGCCTCGATGAGGCCGGATTGGCCCCCGATGCTGATTCGTAGCGTCCATCTCGAAAACATCAAGAGCTATAGGGACGAAACCATTGAACTGCGCCCCGGGCTGGTTGCCGTCTCCGGTCGAAACGGAGCTGGCAAATCGACGATTCTCGAGGTCGTCGGCTTTGCTCTGTTCGGCTTTCTCGCCGGGACCCAGGCCTCCCTGCTGCGCGAGGGGGCCGGCAGCGGCGGCTTCGAGGTCGTCTTCCAATCCCGCGTCGATGGGCGCGACTACGCCGTAATCCGAAGGTTTCGCCGCAACAAGAATGACGACACCGTCGCAACCTCGGCGCTTGAGATTCGCGACCCCGAGCGCGGCGGGGCCATCGCCGAGAAGACCGAAGAGACCGAGCGTTTCCTGCGCCAGCACCTGGGACTGGAAGGTACCAATGTCGATCTTGAATCGGTGTTCGCCAACGTCGTGGGGGTCCCTCAGGGCCGCCTGATCGCCGACTTCCTGGAGCGACCCGCCAACCGCAAAGTCAAGTTCGACCCGCTCCTCGGAACCCAGGACTACCGCGCCGCCTTTGACGAATTGCTGGCACCGTTGAACCACCTGCAGGACAAACTTGCGGGCCTCGGCGAAGAGCGCGCCGCCCTGGAAGTCCACGTAGCCGGTCTGCCAGAACTCGTAGAGGCCATCGATACGGCTGCGAAGGACTTGGTCGAGGTCGCCTCGGGTATTGAGGCGGTGACAGCAGCGATCGAAGGAGCGGCCGCCAGGGTCGTCGCCCTGGAGCAGGGTGAGAAGGCGGTCGCCGACGCGGGTGTCGCCGCGACGAATTCCGCCCAGGCTCTGCAAGCCGCCGAAGAACGCCGCCGACTTGCCGGAATCGAAGAACAGACCGCGGCCTCGGCCCAGAAGCAATCCGAAGACCTGCAGCCCGATTTCGCCGCCTTCGAGACCATCGAACGCAATCTCGGGTTGGCCCGCGAACGGCAACAACAATTTCAAGCCACGACCGCCAAACTGAACTCCCAGCAGGCCGAACTCGCCACCATCGAAGCCCGACTAGAGCGGGCCCGGACAAGCCTCGAAGAGCTACTCAAACTTGAGGCCGACCTGCCCCAACTCGAATCGGCCGTGAAGGAACAGGAAGCACTCGAAGAGAACCTGCAGGCCACGCAACTCAAACTCGTCCAGGCCGAACGGGATGCCAGAGACGAGTCGGATTCGCAGAGCGCCCTCAAGGACTTGTCGGAACGCCTCCGGATCCAGGATGGCTTGAACCGCCAGGCCCTGTCCGGCAAGGACGTGGCGGGACGGGCCGACGAACTGCAGGCGATGACTTCGAGCATCGAGGCCCAGCTGGGTCATTTTGATATCGACGAGCCGGCCGCCACCGCGCTGGCCACCGAAATCGATGGCCTTGACCAGGCGATTCCCGGCGAGCGCGAGCGGCTGGCTGCGCTTTCTTCCGGAACCGGCGCGAAGACGAGTTTCACCGCTGAACTCGCAGCCACCACCGAACTGGCGATCACCCGCGGAAACCGTGTTCTGGAACTCCTCAACGTCCGGCTCTCTTCCGTGGACCCAGCCCGGCACGCTCGACTGACCGATAAACATGCGGGTCTTGCCCTGGAACTGAAACGCGCCCGCGAGGCACAACGCCTCCTCCATACCGTCGAGGCGGGCGAGACCAACGCCCTCGACCTGCGCAAGCGCATCACAGAGGCCGAGACCGATGTTGAAGCCGCCGGCAAGGCCCGGCAAAGTGTCGCCGAAGCACGCACCGAAGAGCACCGGCTCCGCGAGTCCCTGCGCGAACTGGGCACCCCGAGCCCGCACAATCGCTTGACCCGGGCCCGGGCGCACCTGGAGGACAAGCCGGGTCTAATGAAGTCGGTGGCCGACGATGAAACGAACGTGACCGCGACCCGCAAAGCCGCCGAGGAACTGGCCCTGGCCATCGAACCCTGGGTCGATGCCGCCAATCTGGTAGCCGATCTCGCGGCCCGGCAGGCGGAGCTCCAGCCCAAACGCGACGCCTACGTCGCCGCCGTCGCCATCGCGAAGGGCCTGCCCGAACGTCGCTCGCAGCTGGCCGAAGCCGAGGCGAGCATCGGCATCGCGCACCACGAACTCACCGCCGCGCAGGCCACCCTACAAACCGCCGCGACTGCCTTCGACGCCACCGACCTCGCCGGAGCGCGCGAGCACAAAGGCAGACTCCAGGGCGAACGCGGCGCCCTCCTGACCCGGAGGGAACAACTGGAGAGCTCGTCCACAGAACTGAACAGGCGACTGAAGGCACTCCGCGAACACGAGTCCGCCCTGGCCCGCACGACCGCCGCGATCGCGCGCACCACCTACGTGCGCCGCATCCTGAGTCTGCTTCGAAATAGCCTCCGCGACGCCGGACCCGAAGTGACCCGGACCCTGCTATCGGCGATTGCCGCGACCGCCAACGATATCTACGGCGAAATCATGGGCGACTACAGCCAGATTCTGAAGCTCGACGCCGAATACGGGATCAGCGTTGACACGGTCGGCCACGAGCGCGCATTTTCGCAACTCTCGGGAGGCGAACAGATCATCGCCGCGATGGCGGTGCGGCTGGCGATGCTTCGGGAACTCCTGCGAATCGATATGGCCTTCCTGGATGAACCCACCCAGAATCTCGACCAGGAGCGACGCGAAAACCTCGCCGAGCAAATCCGGCGAATTCGCGGTTTCTCTCAGATAGTGGTGGTCAGCCACGACGACACCTTCGAGCGCCTCTTGCAGTCGGTGGTCCACATCGAAAAGGAAGACGGAATATCGCGGGTGATATCGTGACCGGCAGCCGAAACTGGGCAGAAACTCGATGCTGGTAGTCGATAAGGTCTGGAAAGCTCTACAGACGGCGATCGACGATTTCCTGCGCATCGACGACGATTTCCTGCGCGAGCGGCAGATGCTCCGGGACGCCATGGCCGCGACCGAGGGGCTTTCGGTGACGGACCTGCGCGAACGGCTGCGCTGGCCCGACGGCGAACCGGGCGCCTTCCCCACCGAAGAATGGCAGGCAAACTCGGGGCTCTGGCTCGATGGGCCGCCGCTCGGTGGCACCGACGCCAGTTCGCAGCAGTGGCGGGAATGGGCCGAGTCCACCCTGGCCGGAGTCCACACCTTCGCCGTCGACGGCAGCCAGATATACCCATCTACTGACTGGAGTATCCCGCTCGCCGCGGTGCAGGTCGGCTGGTTCGAGAATCCGCACGGTGACGGCGCCTACATCAAGGATGTGGGCTTCAAACTCATCTCGCCGGCCGAGTTGACCGACGCGGCCGACGAGGCTGGCATGCGGACCCTGGTGAACCTGGAACGCCATCAGGCCGAGGTAGAAGCGCTGGTGAAGTGGATGCGGGAGCAGGCCGGAGCGGGTGGGAAACTCCTGGCCCTGTTCGACGGAACGCTGGTCGTCTCCTATGCCAGCGGCCGACAAGAGCGTCGGCGCTACGTCGAGGCCGTGCGGGAGTTGATGAAGACTTCCGCCGAGACCCGGGTCCCCCTGGTGGCCTACATCGATTCAAGCCGCGCCCGCGACCTGGCGCACATGTTCGCCACCGTCGCCGGGCAGGAGGACCCGCGGATAACCGACGGGACCCTTCTGCCGGATCGATCCGACTGGGGAGCCCGAACGCCAGCCTTCATCTGCGCCCGCCGGCAGGGTCTGGATAACTACGGCGATATGGCCCGCGAGGTGTGCTTTGTCTACTTGAAGTCGAACCGCGACGAGCGACCGGCCCGACTGGAGTTCCCGGGGTGGATGCTGCGCGAGGGGCGATTGGATGAAACCGTCGACTGGGTGCGCGCTGAGATCGTTGCCCAGGGCAACGGGTTTCCTTACGCAATTGAGACGGCGGACGAAGTCGCGGTGCTCACCATGAGAGACCGCGACCGTATGATGGCGCTGGTGCAAGACTTCGCGATCGAGCACAACCTGCGGCTTGATTGGCGGGCAAAATCTCGCAGCAAGCGTCTGCGGAGGTAACCGGGTGGAAATCGGACGGATCGTCAAATCCAATTCGCACGTCGAATTCGTTTGCCAGGTCTGGGGTCCGGGCGAGACCGATGATCCTCCGGCCGACGGCGACTACGGGTTCGGGACCCTTGTCATGGTGCAGTTGGACGGTGCCGATCCGACCTCCGGGATCGTCGGGGTGGTGTTCGACACCATCCTGCACAACCCGGAGTTTGGCTCCCAGGGACCGCGGCTGACTCCGGTCTCGGAATCGCCGGTGTTAGCCCCGGATAGGCTGGCGGAGACGGCGATCCTGGCGGGGATTCTGGCCCTTGGCACGCTCGGTCCGGATAGCGCTCGACACGGCGTCGGTGCGGTATCGGCCAAGGTGGGCGCGTCAGTGCACTCGCTCAACGAGGCCCGGGTGCGCACCTTCCACCTCCCGGGCGGCGATTTCGCGGTCGGCTACGTCCCCCACCTGCTGGCCCACCAGCATCCCCTGATTGGCGAAGTGCTGCTCAGCGTCGCCGCCCAGCTTTCCCACATCTTCCCCGATGAATCGTCGGCGCTCGCCGTGATCCGCGACAATCTAGCCTGGCAGATGAAAGTGCTCCGGTCACGATGAGCGACGCAATGGCAGCCATCGGCACCACCAAAGGTCCGGCGGAAGGCGCCAGCGACTACGTAATGGTGACTCCGGATAGCGGGGGCACGGTAAAGGTCGGAGAGTTCGTCTACTACGAAGCCGAAATCGAGGGCGCCGAACGCCAGGTCATCGGGCGCGTGGCCCTGCGCTCACCGCTCAAAGCGTTCCCCGACTCCTTCATGTCCGATCCGGCCGTCTCGCCGGGTGAAGTGGCACGGACTCTGGGCTTTGAGTCCGGGGCAGCGGAGTTGTATGAAGTGACCGTCAACACCATGGGGCACTACTCGGAAGGCCTCGGCTTCGTGAATCCCCGGATCGCCCCAAAGCCGGGGCTGCCGGTCTTCCTGGCCGATCCGGAGATGCTCGGCCGGGTATTGAGCCCGATGGTGCCCGGGGCGGTCGGCGCGGTACATGTCGGATCGCTGCTCACTCGACCAGAAGGTGAAGTGCCGGTCGTCATCGATGGCGATGCCTTCACCAGTACCCACCTGGCCATCATCGCCGGCACCGGCGCCGGGAAGAGCTACCTGGCGGCGGTGATCGTCGAAGAACTGCTCAAGCCCAACAACGCCGCGGCGGTCCTGATCATCGACCCTCACGACGAGTACCAGACGCTGGCCGATATCGCGAATTTGGACAAGTACCAGCAGGTCGACGCCAGCATCGATTACCGGGCCAAGGGGCGGGTGTTCCGCCCGAACCAGATCAAGATCCGGCGCGGCGCCCTGGCCGACGACGACATCCTCTACCTGCTGGGCGACCTGCCGACCCCACAGCAGGTCATCGCCCGGCGGGCACTGCGCGATGTGCGCCGGCGGAAGCGCGATAATTGGGTCCTAGCCGACCTGCAGCAAGCGATCGAGGCGGTCGATGTCGCCCTGGACGCGCAGAACGTCGGTGCCGATGACCGCCAGGACGACTACCGCGCCTCCAAGAACGCCCTGGCCATCCGGCTTGAGGCCTCGCTGGGTCAGCGCAACGTCTTCGACGATCACGAACACACCAGCATGCGCGAGATGCTACAACCCGGTCAGGTCACCGTGGTTCAGGTCGGTGAGATGAGCCGGCGCAGCCAGCAGACGGTCGTGGCCACCCTGCTGCGGCGTGCCTACGAAGGTCGCCAGGCCACCCAGCGGGGGCAAAACGTCCCGGACGACGAGTTGTACCTGCCGTTCCCGGTTTTTGTGCTGGTTGAGGAAGCCCATCGCTTCGCGCCAGCCGGCGCGACCATCACAACCAGCCAGATCCTCAGTGAGATCCTGTCCGAAGGCCGCAAGTTCGGCACCGGGGTCGGACTGATAACCCAGCGACCCGGAAAACTCGATCAGGACGTGCTTTCGCAATGCATGACCCAGTGCGTCATGCGGATCGTCAATCCGGTCGACCAACAGGCGGTTGCCGCATCCGTCGAGAGCATCGGCCGCGATCTGCTGGCCGAATTGCCGGCTCTCTCCCGGGGCCAGGCGATCATTTCTGGCACCGGAGTCAACGCGACCGTCCTGTGCCGGGTCCGGCAGCGAAACACCGCCCACGGCGGGGTGAGCGCGCGCGCGGCAAAGGAATGGACCGACTATTTCAGCCCGGCCAACGTGAATCGCCGGAAGTCGGACGAGGTGCTATTTCCGACTGACGACGGCTCGTCGAAGGATCTGACCGCGGAGTTGTTTGGCGAGGATCCCGCCGATGCCGCCCACTAGGGACGAGAGTCAGTCCGCTACTCGTCGGTTTCTTCGGTCGACTCTTCGGCCACGATGGGCTCGCCATCCTCGTCGAGCTCGACCTCAATGCCGGCCAACTCGTCCTCAATCTCGTCTTCCTCGGCCTCAAGCCGCTCGAGGTGGACCACGGCCAGCGGCTCTTCGGGATCCTCCAGGATCTCAACTCCGTCGATCGCCGCAAGATCTTCCGCTCGGAATGCGTCACCGACGTTTTCGAGCTCGCTGAGGTCGGCGGGAAGATCATGGGGAATGTCATCCGGCAGGCAGCGAATCCTCACCATGTCCAGCTCCCGGACCACGAACACTCCGCTAATCGAATCGGCAAGAGCCTCTCCGATAAAGGCCACCGGGATCGCGATCTCGACCGGCTGGTTCATGTCCACACGCCGGAAGACGACGTGCTGCAAGCGCAGCGACACCGGGTGGATGTCGATATCTTGCAACAGGGCCACCTCGGTGGCGTCCTGCATCGCCAGCTCCACCAGCCCGGTCCGGCCTCGATTTCTCAAGTGGGTCGCCATCTCATGTTCGTCAAGCTGTAGGGCGACAGAGTCTTCGCCGGGCACCACCAGGTTGGCGGGGATGGCCCCGCTGCGGCGAAGCTGCCCCAGCCGGCTTCCAAATACGGTGCGTTGTGCGGCGGCTAGTGATGGTCGGTCGGGCATAGGTCTCGTAGTTTCAGTTGCGGGTGGACCCGGTCGGGTCCGAGAGGTCCGGGCTGTTGGTGGAGCGAATTGTCGATGCCGCGGTAGTCCGGCGGTCCGGACGCGAACCTGCAAATTCTAGTTACACTCCCTCTCCACGGTCAACGGACTTGGATCTGACGACCTCCGACAGTGGTTGGCCTCGCCAGCGCATTCTTTCAACTCGAACCCGCCACAGGTACGCGTACTTGGTTATCCTTGGGGTCCGATCAACGAGAAAAGGAATGAACGAGTTTGCCACCGCGAAAATCCGTCACCCTCAGTTCGCTGTTCTCTCAGGCTTGCAAGCGCCTCGACATCGCCACCGAGCGGGCCATGGGCTGCGAACGCGTCGAGACTACCCTGATCCTCCATCTGACTCCCGATCAAAAGGTCAACTTCGAACTGATCGAGGACGAAGAATCCGGCCAGATCGTCCTGGGGCCGCAGATCGACGAGTAGGTACCCGCGCCCTTATTCCGGCGCCGGGGTCGGCTTCCAGGGAACGTATTTCGACTGATCAGGCTCATCGAGTATCGCCAGCGCACGATCGGCAATTCGCTCAGCCATCGCTGCAAAGACCCGTCCCCCGTCTTCGGCTGACGCGGTTTCGGCTGGATTCTCCCCCATCACTCCCTGCTCATCCCCGGTCAGGTCTTCCCGATAGAGCCCAAGATCCACCAACTCCGGCGCGATGTGCCATAGAAGACTGGTCTCCCATCGCGCCGCGTGGTCGCCGGTGTAGCCAAGATCCTTCACCACTTCGTATTCGGCCAGCACCCAGGTCTTCACTCCCACCTCCTCTGCCACCTGCTCGGCCTGAAAGCGCAACATGTCGACGTGGCGCCGACCATAGTGGCCGGTAATTATCACGACCAATCGAAATCCCTCGTTCGCCAGTTGGCTGACGTAGTCCCGCACCATTCCACCGACAGTGGTCGCCGACATTTCGATGCAGTGGCGGAACCCCCGGTGAGGCTTCATTGTCTGGTAGCCGGCGTACACCGGCGGCAATGACACCACCCCCAACCGGTCGGCAACGGCATCGGCAATGGCACTGGCCTTGATGGCGTCCAGCCCGATGGCCTGGTGGTGGCCGTGCCACTCCAGCGCTCCCCACGGAACGATCGCGACCGGGCGAGCCTCCAGCAGAGCCTCGATCTCCCGCGGCAACATTCTCTCGTACTTCACAACGTTCTCCCGAGCTATCTGGTGCGCCCGCGCCTCGAACATACCTTGCCCGAGGAACCACCCTGCCACAACCGTCCACCACCGCGGCCGGCTCCTCCGCTGGCTCGTCATCATCGGCAACGGCCGCCGGCGCATCGAGGTCAAGAGCTTCCGAAGCACCCGCCGCAACCGTCTCCTGCTCCAGCATCATCAGTTCTTCGTCAGTAATTTCCAGCTGCGGTGTGCCTTCATCAGCAACCGCGGTCTCATCCTCTTCTGTCGACGCCGTACCGGCCAGCAGGGCGTCGATATCGGCCTGGCTCAGCTCCGCGGACTCCTCTTCCGCCTCCACTTCCGGAGCGGATGCCGGGGACCCGAAAAGCGAATCGATTTCTTCCTGGCTCAAGTCCGGCACGCTGGCCGCGACCGCCGGACTGTCCTGCGGTTCGCTTGCCTCGTCATCTCCGGCCAGCATGGAGGCCAGATCATCGTCGGACAATTCCAGTGTTCCCGCACCCTCGGCGGGGTCCTCTTCGATAACAGCCTCCGCCTCCTCGGCCTCCGCCAAAGTGTCCAGGACCGCGGCCAGCGCGTCGTCTTCTTGCTATTCCTCAACCTCTTCGGCAGCCGTCTCGGCGGCCGCCTCGGCACTGGCCTGGGCCGCCTGAACGTTTTCCACCGCCGTCGGCACGCTGATGTCCAGATAACCTTCCCCTCTCGGGCGGATCCTCGGCTTCCGTGTAAACGGCGAAGGGCGAAGTTCAGATAAGAATGCTTCGAGCTCCTGCTCGTCCTTTGGGGACAGCTGTGGCTGCGATTCTTCTGTCATCGTCGGTAGTTGCCTCGGGTGCTGGGTCGACTGTATTCCGTCGGTGAATCGGGGAGCGACGAGCGTAGATGCTCTACAGGCGTCTTCTCGGACAAACCGGGCTCGACCTGAACTCTGTCAAGCCACCAGCCTCATTCAGGCCTAGCCGCATATTCGATTCTACCGGGGGCGGGGCCGCTCCCGCGGACTCCGCCGCCGGAAGCCCGAATCAAGTAGCCACACCAGCACCCCAAACCCGATCAACAGTGCAACGAGCACCGCTACCGAGCCCCAACTTTCATAGCGAATTCCCCAACTCGCCAGTGAAACGCCGCCCCAGGCCGCGCCGATCACACCCGCCACCAGCAGGGGGAACACCCCGATGATCGCCACCACGATGTATCCGCCCGGATAGCGTGCATCCAGCTCCTCGTCGAAATTGAAGGTCCGGCGCGCCGCCCGGTCCAGTTGGAACGCTCCGGCAAACCAGAACGCCGCAAGAACCAGTGGCGCCCCAACGAGCATTGCCGATTTCAGGTTCATTTCTGCCACCGTCACTGAATCCGGCGCCGGGATGACCTGGAATGGCGCGTCCATTGCCAGCACACGGCCCATGAATTCACTTGCCAGGAAGACCGCGCCGACCCGCCAGGCCACAATCAGTGCGACCGCCCAGGCCGCCGCCCCGGACAACCGGTAGTAGGGGGATTGCCGGAAGGCCTCCCAGTTCGTAACCGTCAAATCCGGCTCACCCGACATCACCGCGCTCGGCCATGACGCGTCCGCCGCGTCCGGGTCAACCGCAGCTTGGCTCTCGGCCCCCCTCCAGGATCCAATCGCCGAGGCCGAGTCCATCGAGTCTCGATCCCCGGTCGGGACCATCGCCCTCGGTTCCAGCGGCTCCGAAATCGGCAACGCGACCTGACCCGACTCCACGCCGCTGCCGGCTTCCCCCAACCCCCCCAACCGGCCCGGCCGTTGCCGTCGCAGGATCCGGTCCAGCGAGTCGTCCTCCGCCGCGAATCCCCGTCCGGGGTCCGTTTCCGAAGACTCTGGTTCGTTCTGGTCAGTCAGTGCTCATCATCTCCCGCCCGCACCGTTCGCGGACCCTGTGTCGACATCCTCGCCGCGACCATCAAGCGACACCTGTCGCGGTAAGTCCGATTGTCTCCGGGGATCGCTCCAGATGTTACCCGGTCGCTGATATACTCCACTTTCGCGCTGACTTTCCGGTCACAGTTGTGATCGGGGTCGGAGCGCACCAGAGACCCAGCTACCACATTTCCCGGAGAACCTCGTTTGCTCAGAATTCGTCTTGCCCTCAGGGGCCGCAAGAAGAAGCCTTCCTATCGAGTAGTTGTCGTGCCCTCCCAGGCCACTCGCGACGGCCGAGTCGTCGAAGATCTGGGTCATTATGACCCCACTCCCGATCCCAGCCACATCCAGATCGACGTGGAAAAGGCGCGAAGGTGGATCCAGCACGGCGCTCAGCCCAGCGATCGTGTCTGGAAACTCCTTGAAGCCTTAGAGCCGGGATTCCGGAAGAGCCTGCAGCCTGGTGCGGCAGCCGCTTCCGGCGCCGCCGATGCCACCCCTGAAACGGCCGCAG
>CAZVZW010000022.1:11901-19796 GCA_964631365.1 uncultured Chloroflexota bacterium
ATACAGACATCAGGTGCGAGCGTGGACGAACTGATTGAATTCATCGGCAGGCATCTCGTGGCACACCGGGAACGGGTCGCGGTCGATCGTATCGACCGGGGGCGCGTCACCGTCTACGAGTTGTCCGTGGACTCACGGGACATGGGCCGTATAATCGGTCGCCAGGGCCGCATGGCCACGGCGATTCGAACGCTCATGCGGGCCGCGCCCATCGGTAGTGGAAGACGATGTGTCCTCGAGATAGTCGAAGCGGACTAGCCGCGACCGACCAACAATACGGGGACGTCGCCACCGCCGGCAGTCCCTTCGGCCTGGGCGGATGGGTCCATCTGCGACTTGCCACCGACGTCACCAGCCTGCTTGAACCGGGTCAGACCGTCTATGTCGGCGGCCATCGGGAAGAGCGCCAGGTAGAAGACTTTGTGGCCACCCCCAAACCCCGGATCTTGATCTCCGGATGCAGTTCCCGCGCCGATGCCGAAGCCCTGCGGGGTTCTACCCTCGCGGTGGATCGGCAGGCTGCAGTGGCCCACCTCGAAGGACGCCACTTCTGGTTTCAGATCGAAGGCCTGGAGGTCGAAACCGAAGGCGGCGAGCCCCTGGGGAGACTTGTCGGTCTGATCGAAACCGGCGCCAACGATGTCTACGAAGTGAGCGGGCCGGCCGGTGAGATCCTGATCCCGGCCCTTCCGGACGTCATCCGCGATATCGATCTCAAAGCCCGCCGGATGATCGTTGCGCTCCCGGCCGGGTTGCGAACCGAGGACTAGTTGGCCGCTAGGCTGCAAATCGACATCCTGACCCTGTTTCCCGACATGTTCGCCGAAGTCTTCGACCTCGGTGTGTTAGGTCGGGCCCGGGAAGCCGGAATCGTGGAAATCGGTACCCATGACATACGTGAGTTCACGCATGATCGCCACCGCACCGCCGACGACTACACGTTTGGCGGCGGTCCGGGAATGGTCATGAAGCCCGAGCCAATCGCGGACGCGATCGAATCTGTCCGGCGGGCTGTATCCCGGATTGTCCTGCTAAGTCCCCAGGGAGCCCCCTTCGATCACGCCGCCGCCGCCCGCCTCGCGAACCAAACGCATCTCGTCCTGCTCTGCGGGCGCTACGAAGGTGTGGATGAACGAGTCCGGCAGCGACTTGTTGATGAAGAGATCTCCATCGGCGACTACGTCCTGACCGGCGGCGAGATCCCGGCTATGGTCATCACCGACGCCGTCGTCCGGTTGGTCCCCGGGGTCGTGGGCAAAGCCGAGTCGGTCAGCGCCGAGTCTCACGTCGCCGGCCTGCTGGAACACCCTCATTTCACCCGTCCCCGGGATTTCGCGGGGATGTCGATTCCCGAAGTCCTGATCTCGGGCGATCACGCCGCGATCGAAGACTGGCGGCGCCGCGAATCGCTCCGGCGCACCCTCCTGCGCCGCCCGGACCTCCTGCGCCAGCAGCACTTGAGCCCGGAAGAAAGAGCCTGGCTCGAAGCCGAGGAACCCGGCCCAGCCGCTTCGTTATTCGACAGTTCGGGCAGCGACTGCACGGCCGATTCTTCGTAGCCGGCACCGTCCGCGGCACACCCTCCGGCGACGAAGCTTGAAAATCCAGCGCCCATCGACCAAAATTGTAGCTCGGTTTCGAGGCCCAGGCGGATCGGCGGAAGCCGCCGGTCGTCGGGGTATGTGTGCGGCCTTCGGCCCACCGACCGAAATCCAACCACTAGAAGAGTCACGCTCGACACAAAGACGAAAGGCGCAAATCACATGCCCGGTAAACAGGTATTGCTCGGTCCAGAAGCCCGGGCAGCCATCAAAGAGGGCGTCGATATCCTCACCAAGGCGGTGCGGATCACCATGGGTCCGAAAGGCCGGAACGTGGTCATCGAGAAGCGCTTTGCCAAGCCGCTGATCACCCACGACGGATACACCGTCGCCAACGTCGTCGACAATCTCGAAGACCCGTTTGTCAACACCGGCGCTCTGATCGCCTACCAGGCCACCAAGCAGACCAACACCAGCGCCGGCGACGGCACCAGCACCGCCGCGATCCTCACCCAGGCCATCTACTCCGAGGGGCTCCGCGTGGTCACCGCCGGTATGAACGCAATGATGCTCCGCCGCGGCATGGAGAAGGCCGGCGCGGCAGTTGTGGAATACTTGGCCGCCAACGCCACCGACATCGAAAACGAAGAGCAGCTTCGATGGGTCGCCTCGGTTTCGGCTGCTGACGCGGACCTCGGCGCGATGATCGCAAAGGTTCTGCACAAGTTGGGCAAGGACGGTGGCGTCAACATCGAGGACGGGCAGACCAACCACGTAGAAATCGATTTCGTGGACGGGCTGACCTTTGATCGTGGCTATGTCTCCCCCTACTTCGCCGGCGCCTCTGAAGACTCCGAGGCCGCTCTGGATCATCCCCACGTGCTGATCACCGACCAGAAGCTGTCATCCTCGGCCGACGTATTGCCGCTCCTGGAAGAGTTCGTACAGGCGGGCCACCGGAGCCTGCTCATCATCGCCGAGGACATCGAGGGGGAAGCGCTCGGACTCCTGGTGCTGAACCGGGTCCGCGGTACGCTGAACGTGGTGGCCGTCAAGGCGCCCGCCTTCGGCGAGCGGCGCCGCTGGATGCTCGAAGACTACGCCATCTTCACCGGGGCCAAGCTGGCCGCCAAGGAGATGGGCGTCGGCTGGGACGCGATCGACCTTTCCTATCTCGGTCAACTGGACGGCGCCACCATCCGCAAGGACGAAACCGTGCTGGTTAAGGGCCACGGGGACGCCGACGCCATCAAGCGGCGCATCGAGTCCATCTGGGACACGCATGGCCGAGCAAAGAACGACTACGACCGTGAGAAGCTCTCCGAGCGCGCCAACAACCTGGCCGGATCGGTCGGCGTGATTCGGGTAGGCGCTCCCACCGAGATCGAGCAGAAGGAACTCAAGCACCGCGTGGAAGACGCCGTTTCCGCCGCCCGCGCGGCGCTGGAAGAAGGTTTCATCACCGGCGGCGGCGTCAGCCTCATCAGGGCCGAAGCCGCGATCGATGCGCTCGATCTGCAGGCCGACGAGTTAGTCGGGGCCAACATCGTGCGCGACGCCCTTGCCCAGCCGCTCATCCAGATCGCCGAGAACGCCGGCGAAGATGGCGACGTGGTCGCCGTCAAGGTACGCGAGGCGGAAGGTTCAGTCGGATTCAACGCCATCTCCGAAGAGTACGAAGATCTGATCGCCGCCGGCATCATCGACCCGGTGAAGGTCACGCGACTGGCCGTCACCAACGCGGTCAGCTCGGCGATAATGCTCCTCACCACCGAAACCCTGGTGGTCGACGCTCCGGAGAAGAAACCCACCGACCACAGCCACAGCCACTAGCGCACGACGGGTCCGTCACCAAGGCAGCAAAAAGGGACCTTCGCGGCCCCTTTTGCACGATCTGTACCGTTGTTCCCTAGAACACGCTCTCGATGCGCGACCAGTTCACCGGCACGACCGGCACCCGGTGCATCGGCTCGCCCGCGTTGTACGGTTCCACATCGCCATCGTCGTATATGCCCTTGATACGATTGGCCGGCAACTGCTCCGTCTCCACCAGGTCGTCGCAGAAGCACTCGATCGCCTTGTAGCGCGAATACCACTCGTACGGCTTGTCAAACATGTCGGACTTCTCGGCGAAGTAGCAGACCACATCCCGCACCGTCACCTCAGACATCGTCCGGCGACGTGAGGCAAACTCGCAGAACTCCTCGATCCACTCGATCCGCGCACTGACCTCGATCCGCGCCAATTGCCGCCGCTGCACCAAAAAGCCGCGATACCAATCGACCGCCGCCTGCATTTCTGACGCCCGTAGCACCATCCATCGCCCCCCTCTGTCAAACCCCGGTAAAGGAGTCCTCGGGTACAGTCCTCGTTACAAACATCACGGGCACCTACCGATCAGCAACCACAAAAAAACCCACCCTGAACGGATGGGTTAGATTTCAGCGGTCGCAAAGCCAATTCGGTCAGTTGCCTCCCGTGCTAAGGGTCTGACCGCAACGTTGACAAGGCGCAGTACAACCCAAAAGCGACTAAAATCTTAGGGCTGGCCACGAGATTGTGTCAACAAACTCACTAATTACAGAATATCGCGGCAACCCGTTCGGCGGTCACGTAGACATAACTTCGGCCGACCGGGCCCCACATACCCCATTTACATGCAAAGGCCGCCAAATCACGACCGATCGTGCCGTATGCGCAATACTTCGTTACCCCCGTAACCAATATCTGTCGCATCGCCGTCGGGTCTTGACCACCGCCTCCCGGCACTCGGCCC
The DNA here is from genome assembly GCA_964631365.1 of uncultured Chloroflexota bacterium. Taxonomy (GTDB): domain Bacteria; phylum Chloroflexota; class UBA11872; order UBA11872; family VXNJ01; genus JASLPR01. The sequence goes on from CAZVZW010000022.1 coordinate 16,219, forward strand.
GGACACTTGGCGCCGCAAGTCATGCCCCCGGATAGTTATCGCGACCAACGGGTGCTTGTCATGGGACTCGGCCTCCACGGCGGCGGCGTCGGGATCGCGCGGTTCTTCTGCGACCGCGGCGCTCGGGTCACCGTCACCGATCTGCGGCCCGAGTCCGATCTCCGGCCCTCCCTGGACGCCCTCAGTAACTACCGGATCGAATTTGTCCTCGGCGAGCATCGCGCGCAGGACTTCCGCGAAGCCAACCTGATAGTTCGCAATCCCGCCGTCCCGGCGGAATCTCCCTACCTCGCCATAGCGCGGGAGCACGGCGTGCCGATCGACATGGAGATGGGCATCTTCTTTCGCGAATGCGATCCCACGCGTATCATCGGCATCACCGGCACCAGGGGAAAGTCGACAACCGCGACCTTTGTTCAACATCTCCTTGGGCACCACGACATTGACGCGGTACTCGCCGGTAACATCCGGCGTTCGGCGGTCACGCTACTCGACGGCCTGAAGCCGCGGCAGACGGTTGTGCTGGAGCTGTCGAGTTGGCAGCTCGAAGCTCTCGATCAGCATCAACTCTCTCCCGGGGTGGCAGTCATCACCAACGTACTGCCGGATCACCTCAATCGCTACCCCGACATGGACGCCTACGCAGCCGCCAAGGGGGCGATAGTGCGGTACCAGTCCGGGGGAGATCTGGCGGTTCTGAATCGAGACAATCAGCTCGCCGCGGGCTTTGCCACCAGCACCGCCGCCGAGGTCCGCTGGTTCTCACCGAACGACGATCTGCCGGGCTGGGAAGATGCCCAGGTCGCCGGCGATCACAATCAGGCCAACCTAGCGGCCGCTATCGCCGCGACCGCCCGATTCGACATACCCGCGGCGACCATCGCCCGGGCGGTGGCCTCCTTCAAGGGTGTCCCATACCGCCAGCAACAGATCTCCGTGCGAAACGGCGTCCGCTACATCAACGACACCTGTTCCACCACGCCGGATGCCACGCTGGCCGCGCTGGCCACGGTCCCAGGGCCAATAGTCCTCATCGCCGGTGGATCTGATAAGCACCTGAACTTCGATGCCCTTAGCCAGCGTATCGTCGCCCTCGGCCCGTCGATCCGATCGATCATCCTCTTCCCCGGCGAAGGTACCGCGAGAATGCGGCCCGGGCTCCCACCGACCATCCTCCACGATGTAGCCACGATGGACGAAGCGGTATCTCTGGCAAATCGTCACGCCCGGCCAGGCGACGCGGTCCTACTGTCGCCGGCATGTGCCTCCTTCGGTACCTTCAAGAATGAATTCGATCGCGGGGACCAGTTCAACGATTGCGTGATGGCGCTCGCGGAGGGCTAATATCTACCTCCCGGGCATCACCGTCCGCGAACCCCCACTCCGATGGAGAAGATCCTGCGAATTCTGGTCCTCGCTGACATCCACGGCAACCTGCCGGCACTGGAAAAGGTACTCCTGGCCGAGCCGAACGTTGACGAGACCTGGTGCCTCGGTGACATCGTCGGCTACAGCGCGCAACCCAACGAATGCATCGAACTTTTGCGCTCCCAGGCCTCGCTGACCTGCATCGCCGGGAATCACGACTGGGGCTCGGTGGGCAACACCGAGCTCGACAACTTCAACGACGACGCGCGCCATGTCTGCAAATGGACCGATGGTGAACTCACCGACGTTTCACGGGATTTCCTGAAATCTCTTGAGCCTGCCGCGGTCGCCCCCGGGGCGATCCTTGCCCACGGAAGTCCGCGGAATCCCATCAACGAGTACGTGTTCAATCTTTCTGTCGCCCGACCGAATTTCGAATACTTTGCCGCGCCGCTCTGTTTCGTTGCCCACACTCACGTCCCTCTTGTATTTACCCGATCCGAGTCCGGCGATACGGATGATGAAACCATCGTCCCCCAGCCAAACCTGCCGGTGACACTCGGGGCACGACGGGCCATCGTGAATCCCGGCAGCGTTGGGCAACCGCGGGACGGCGAGCCGCGCTCGGCCTACATGATCTACGAGCCGGAAGCGTCACGGATCATGCTAAAGCGCACCGCCTACGACATCGCGCGGGCCCAGGAGGCGATTGCCGCGGCCGGGCTCCCGGATCGTCTTGGCACCCGGCTTTCCTACGGCTGGTAACGCCGTCCCCGGCTCCTTTTGACCGCCCTAACAGGCGAACATATACTTCGGGACAGAAGAGTCGATGGCACTATTTGAAACGGAACATCAGACGCTGAATCGGTCGACAAAAAACGCGCCGTGCGGCTTAGGCACGGCGCGTTCTTGCTTTCGCCAGCCTAGGAGTACTGCATGCAGTCCAGCTTGATCGGCAAGATTGAGAAGGCCCACCGCTACGCCGAGGAACCCGAGCGAATCTCAATACATGAATTTCGAGCGACCTTCCGCGGCGGCAACGGTGAGTACAACGTGGAATTCGCCGAAGGCACCGGTTGGCAATGTACCTGTAATTTCTTTCAAACTTGGAGCTACTGCTCCCACACCATGGCGCTCGAGAAGCTGCTCAGCCCGATGGTACCGATCGGCAGCCCGCAGATGGCTCCGGCCACCGCCGCCGACGACTAGACCGCCAGAACCCTTCAGGCCCGCCGGGACCGTCTGATCTCCAGATAGGGCTCCCCCCAGGATCCACGCGCGGTCGCCAGAAAGCCTCGCCCGACTACCGAAACCGGCCCGGCCGATGCGCAATCCCCGACTTTGCGCGGGTATCCTGAACAAGACGGTTGCGCGCATTCGTGGCCGTCGATCAATTGGTGCCAACCATGCCTCGCAAGCGACGGAAAAAGAAGACCGCCGCCGACTCGGCCGCGCTTACCGGCGGACGCGATGTGACGATCGCAACCAATCGTCGGGCCCACTACAACTACGCCATCCTCGAGACGTTCGATGCCGGCCTGGTCCTGAAGGGAACCGAAGTCAAGTCGCTGCGCCACGGCAGCGTCAGTCTGCGCGAAGGCTACGTCGCGCTGCGCGGCGGCGAGGCCTACCTGATGGGCGTCCACATCGCCGCCTACAAGCCGGCCGCAATCAACAATCACGAGCCGGTCCGGCCGCGAAAGCTGCTGCTGCACCGGTCCGAACTCTTCAAGCTCGACCGAATGTTGAGCGTCGGCGGGGTGGCCGCGGTTCCCTTGCGCCTCCATTTCGCAGGCGGTCGCGCCAAGGTCGAATTTGGCGTCGGGCGGGGCCGAACGCAGTATGATAAGCGGGCTAGGATTGCCGAGCGCGACGCGCAGCGGCAAATGCAGCGGCACCTGCGCAGACCGAGCTGAGCAGGAGCCACTCACGGGGATGCAGGGTTTCGACAGGGACCGGAAGCCCGTTCTTGCAGGCCGAGAACGTCACCTAACTCGTTAAAGCGGTGGCAACAATTAAACGGCAACAAAGAGTTAGCCCTCGCCGCCTAATTAGGTAGCGACGTTTCGTACCAGACTTCCTCGGCGTCAGGTACGAAGCGACATTTTGCCGAGGTGCTCCGACCTTGACGCCCGTACGGGGTCGGCCAAGACTCTTCGGGCTAGCCGATCGAGAGTTTGTCCGCTGACAACTCGAACGGCACAACTGAC
>CAZVZW010000023.1:0-7518 GCA_964631365.1 uncultured Chloroflexota bacterium
CTCTGGTGGGCCGCGGCGGAGTGAGCGGGCAAACATTCCAGGAGTGATTCGGTGGCGATTGAGACGACCTCGGTGGAGACGACCCTAGCGGCGCTGCGCGAACGCCTGCACGGAGTGGTGCCGGATTTCGAGCTGGAGATCAAGGCGGAGTTGGCCTTCGAGATCAACCGCCTGAAGCGCGAGCGCGGGGCGGTGATCCTGGGGCACAACTACATGGAGCCGGCGCTCTATCACTCGGTCTGCGACCACGTTGGCGACTCGCTGGAACTGAGCCGGGTGGCGGCGATAACGGGGGCCGAAATCCTGGTCTTTTGCGGGGTCCGCTTCATGGCCGAGACCGCGAAGATCCTGAGCCCGGAACGCACCGTTCTGCTACCGGCAAAGGTTGCCGGGTGCTCGCTGGCCGAGTCGATTACGGCGGAGGACGTGCGCGAGCTGAAACGGCGCTACCCGGGGGTGCCGGTTATTTCTTACATCAATACCTACGCCGACGTGAAGGCCGAAGTGGATGTGTGTTGCACGTCGGGTAACGCCCGGCAGGTGGTGGAGTCCTTCGGCGACGAGACCGTGATCTTCCTGCCGGATGAATACCTGGCAGCGAATGTGGCGCGGGAGACGGGCAAGGAGATCATCTTCCCGACGCTGGCGCCGCCGGCGAATGGGGCTGCCAACGGACTGAAGTACGAAATGATCGGCTGGAGCGGGCGCTGTGAGGTCCACGAGAAGTTCACCGTCGAAGATATCGAAGATGTGCGGCGACAGTTCTCGGACGTCGTGATTCTGACCCACCCCGAATGCAGCCCGGCGGTCGTGGAGGCCTCGGACTTTTCGGGTTCGACGGCGGCGATGAGCCGCTACGTCCGCGAGGTCGATGCGCCGCGCTACCTGCTGCTGACCGAGTGCAGCATGGGTGACAACATCGCCGCCGAGGCGCCGGAGAAGGAAATGCTGGGACTGTGCTCAGTGCGCTGCCCGCACATGAACGAGATCACGCTGGACCTGGTGCTGGCTTCCCTGCGGGAGATGCGCTACGTGATCGAGGTGCCGGAGGAGATCCGCGCGCGGGCGCGCGGATCGATCGATCGGATGCTCGAAATCCGCTAGCAGCCGCAGGCTGTTTTTCCTGTACTGTCGGGTGGGCGGCGGTCGGTCGGGCGAGTTCTGGGGGATCGGGTTGGCGGTGAAATCCCATATACCGGGTAGCGCCTGTTCGACTGCCGGTCTCAGGTCGGAATGCGCCCCGGTAAAAAGAACTAGGCCGGTCCCCGGCCTAGGCGACGAGGTACTCGCGGAGCGGTTCGGCGCGGGTGGAGACGCGCAGCTTGCGGAGTGCCTCGACCTGGATCTGGCGGATGCGCTCGCGGGTGAGGCCGAAGTGCTCGCCGATCTCGTCGAGCGTTAGCGGCGGCCGGCGGTTGAGACCGAAGCGCATCTCGAGAATCTGGCGCTCGCGGTCCATCAGCACGGTGAGCGCCTGGGCGACGTCTTCGCGCAGCACGGAACTGAGCGCGCCCTCTTCGGGGGCCGGGGCCTCGACATCTTCGACGTATTGCAACAGCGAGTCGTCGCCGTCGCGGCCGGTGGGAGTCTCCAACGAAACCGGGGAGCGGCCGGCGCGGACGATCTCGGTGACGCGTTCTGGAGACAGGTCGACGATGGAGCCGATCTCTTCCGGGGTCGGGTCGCGGCCGAGGTCGTTGGCCATTTCGGGGACCAGGTTGCGGATCTTGCGCAGTGCCTCGACAACGTGGACGGGGAGGCGGATAGTGCGGGAGTCGTTGGACAGGGAACGGGTGATGGCCTGGCGAATCCACCAGGTGGCGTAGGTGCTGAACTTGAACCCTCGGCGGTAGTCGAAGCGCTTCACCGCCTGGATAAGGCCGATGTTGCCCTCTTGCAGCAGGTCGGTGAGCGGAAGGCCGCCGCCGGAGTAGCGCTTGGCGATGTTGACGACTAGGCGGAGGTTGGCGTTGACGAGCCTTCGCCAGGCGGCGTAGTCGCCACACTCGATGCCCTTGGCGAGTTCGACCTCTTCGCGGGCGTTGAGGAGAGGGACCTGGTTGATGGCGTTGAGGTAGAGGCGGAGGGAATCGCCTGTGGCGGCGTCGAAGTTGGTGCCGCGGGCGGCAATGCTTTCGGTGGAGGGCCAGTGGCCCCCATCGGTGTCGGTGGTGGACGGGCCGGTCGAGCCGGGCAAGGTGCGGTGGTTGGTGTCAATAGCCACAGATGATGCCTCCGGATCGGTGAAGATGGCGATGGGTCGGGTCGCCACTGGCGACACTATAGCACAATTAACACAGTTGCGCTGGTTTTATGTGTGTAAATGCCGTGATTGACAGGTTTAAGACTGGCGGTCGAAGCGGTGGCTATGGAATGATAGAAGGAAGAATGCTTGGCGTGGCGGGGCGAAATTGTTAGATTCGGCTGCCGGAACTATTAGAAGTGATGATGGACACGCGGACTACACCAAGAGAAGAAATATTGCGGCTGCTGCGGGGCAAGGGCCCGATGACCGCGGCCGAGGTGGCCCGGGAGACCGGCACTGTCGTGTCGGCGGCGCGCCAGCACCTGGGGCAGCTGCGTAGTGACGGGTTGGTGGAGGCGGAGGTGATACGAAAAGGGGTGGGCCGGCCGAGTCACCGCTTCGGACTGACGGCGGCGGCGGACGGCGAGTTCCCGAAGGACTACGAGGCTCTGGCGACGGCGCTGATTTCGGATCTGGCGGAGCGCGGCGAGAGCGAAGTGATGAACAACGTCTTCGAGAATCGCGAACTGGAGCTGGTGGCGGCGATCCGGCCGCAACTCAAGGGGCTGAGTTTTGACGAGAAGGTGAAGCGGATCGCGGAGTTGATGGGCGAACACGGGTACATGACCGAAGTGCAGGTGCTGGAGGATGGCTACGAGTTTTCGGCACGCAATTGCCCGATTTCAGCGGTGACGAAGTTTACGAGCGTGCCCTGCCGCTTTGAATTGCAGATCTTCGAGAGCCTCCTGGGCGTGCGCGTCACGCGGACCGGGTCGATGGCGCAGGGCGAGCCGGCCTGCGTGTACCAGATTCCGCGCCGGCAGGCAGTCTAAATCCGGGCGGAGTCGCGCCGGCGGCAGGGTGGTGGGGTGGCAATGGCCAACAGGATTGACTGCGCCATAATCACGGGCGACTTCTTACCATTTACGCTGGGCCGGCTTTGAGCGACGAGCGCGTCTACTTGGACCACGCGGCGACCACGCCGCTGGCACCGGCGGTGCTGGAAGCAATGCGGCCGTTCTTCGTGGAGGGCGGCTATAACCCCTCGGGCCTGCATGACGAATCGCGGGCGGCGCGGGATGCGCTGGAGGACGCGCGCCGGCGGGTGGCGGCAGTGCTGGGGTGCGAGCCGGGCGAGGTGGTGTTTACGGGGAGCGGTAGTGAGGGGGCGAATCTGGCGATCAAGGGCTCGGCGGACGGGGCGGGGCGGGCCGGGCGGGATCGGGTGGTGGTGACGGCGATCGAGCATCAGGCGGTGCTGGGGGCGGCGGAGTACCTGCGGCGTTATCGAAATTTCAAGGTGGATCTCGCCGGGGTAGACGCAAACGGGGTGGTGGACCGGGAGGGACTGGCGGGACTGCTGGGTACGGACGTGGCGGTGGTGAGCGTGGGTTATGCGAACAACGAGGTGGGGACTGTGCAGCGGCTGGCGGAACTGGTGGAAGACGTGCGGGCGAGCGGGGCGCTGCTGCATACCGACGCGGTGCAGGCGCCGGGGGCGCTGCCCCTGGACGTGGAGAACCTGGGGGTGGATTTGCTGTCGATCGCGGCCCATAAGTTCTACGGTCCCAAAGGGGTGGGAGCGCTGTATATCCGGCGGGGCGCGCGGGTGGTGCCGCAGGTGCAGGGCGGGGCGCAGGAGAAGGGACGGCGGGCGGGGACGGAGAACGTGGCGGGGATTGTGGGGCTGGCGGCGGCGCTGGACATCGCGGAGCGGAACCGGGACGCGAACGTGGACCACAACCAGGCGCTTGGTCAACGACTGCGGGCGGGACTGGAGCAGATGGACGGCGTGCGGCTCAACGGCCACCCGCAGCGGCAACTGGCGAACAACACCAGTGTTTGTATCGCCGGCGTGAAGGCCGAAGGGCTGCTGCTGCAACTGGATCGCGCCGGGCTGGCGGTGTCGAGCGGGTCGGCGTGTACGTCAGCGTCGCTGGAGCCGTCGCACGTGCTGCTGGCGATGGGTGTCGAACCGGAACTGGCCGCGGGGAGCCTGCGGATCACAACCGGCCCGGACAATCGGCCGGCGGACATCGACCGGCTGCTGGCGGCGCTGCGCGAGGCGGTGCCGCGGCTGCGGGCCGGGTACTAGCGCGGCGGGAGGTCCTCTTCACCGGCCCGGATCGGCACGATAGACTTGTTCTCCATAGCCGGGCCGCGCGGCGCGCCCGGCGCAACGAGCGCAGAACGACAGGAGCAGGCGTGTGGTAACGGTGTCGGAGTTGGCCGAACGCGAGATTCGGCAGGTGTTGACGCAGCCGGATAACGCGGAGAAGTTCATTCGCATCCGGGTAACCAGCGGCGGCTGTGCGGGCTACAACTACGATGTGGTGCTGGACAACGCGACCGAAGCGGAAGACGAGACTGTGGAGGGGGACGGCTACCGGATAGTCTATGACGAGTTTACAAGGGTGTTAATCGACGGGTCGCAGCTGGATTTCAACGACGGCCTGATCGGGCGCGGGTTCACGCTGGAGAATCCGAACGCGGTGGTGACCTGTGGCTGTGGGACGTCGTTTAACGTGAAGGCGCGACGCTCGCCGCTGAAGAACATGCGGCCGGCGCCGGCCGAGTAGCGCCCGGAATCTGACGATGGGTCGCGGGATTCGGGCGCGGTGCGGCGTGGGCGCGACGGGCATGGCAGCGACCCGATGAGCGCGGGGGCGCCCCTGACCGACGCGCTGGGCCGGCCGCTGCGCGATCTGCGGATTTCGCTGACGGATCGCTGCAATTTCCGCTGCCACTACTGCATGCCGGCGGAGGTCTTTGGCGAGCACTACGAGTTCCTGCCAAGGGAAGAATTGCTGACGTTCGAGGAGATCGAGCGGCTGGCGCGGCTGCTGGTGGATTCCGGGGTGAAGAAGATTCGGCTGACCGGCGGGGAGCCGCTGTTGCGGCGGGGGGTGGCGGAGTTGGTGGAGCGCCTGGCGGGGATTGACGGGATCGACGACATCGCGCTGACGACGAACGGTTATCTGCTGGAACGACACGCGCGGAATTTGCGGGCGGCGGGGTTGCACCGGCTGACGATTAGCCTGGACAGCATGGATGACGGGGTGTTTCGGGAGATGAACGGGCGGGACTACTCGCTGGACAGGGTGTTGGGCGGAATCGCGGCGGCGACGGCGGCCGGGTTTGATTCGTTGAAGATCAACTGCGTGGTGCAACGCGGCGCGAACGACCACACGTTCGTGGACTTGGCGCGCCATTTCAAGGGCAGCGGGCACATCGTGCGGTTCATTGAATTCATGGACGTGGGGACGCGGAATGAATGGGATTTTGAGCAGGTAGTGGCGGCGCAAGAGATTCGGGAACGGATCGACGCCGAGATGCCGCTGGAAGCAGTGTCGCCGAACTACCGCGGCGAGGTGGCGAATCGGTACGCCTACCGGGACGAGACGGGCGAAATCGGAATCATCGCATCGGTGACGCAGCCGTTCTGCGGCGATTGCGGGCGGCTGCGGCTGTCGACGGACGGGCGGTTCATCGGTTGCCTGTTCGCGGCGGACGGTATCTCGCTGCGCGATCGGCTGCGGGCCGGGGCGGACGATGCGGAGTTGCGGGAGTTGATCGCCGGCTCGTGGGGCGCGCGGCAGGATCGCTACTCGGAGGAGCGGGCGACGCGATTGACAGGCAACGGGCAGGAACCGGCGGACCGCAAGATTGAGATGTACCAGATTGGCGGCTAGCGGCCAGGTGGAGGTACGGGACTTTTCGGTGGGACCGCTGGCGACGAATGCCTTCCTGGTGACAGCCGGCGATGTCGCGCTGGCGATCGACCCGGGGCAGGGGGCGGCGGAGGTTTTGACGGAGGCGGCGGAGCGAGCCGGGGTGACGATCGAAACGGTGCTGAACACCCACGGGCACTGGGATCATGTGGTGGATAACGCGGCGCTGCTGCGGAAGGTCGAGGCGGGGCTGCTGATCCACGGAAACGATGCGGAGATGATTACGACGGATACGCCGGAGACGTTCGGGATGGACCTGCTCTGGGAGCCGTCAACGCCGACGGGATTGCTGGAGGAAGGGTCGGAGGTGGCGGTGGGCGATCTGAGGTTCGTGATCTTGCATACGCCGGGGCATACGCCCGGGGGCGTGTGCCTGTGGTGGCAGGAGGGCGGGGTGCTGATGGCCGGGGATACGCTGTTTGCCGGGACTTACGGTCGGGTGGACATGCCGGGGAGCGACGCGGGGCAGATGGTGGCGTCGCTGGAACGACTGGCGGAACTGCCGGATGCGACCCGGGTGTATCCGGGGCACGGGCCGGAGACGACGATCGGGGCGGAGCGGGGCTGGATGGAGCTCCTCTAGCCAGGCACGGGCCACATGGCGTCGGGGTTGAGGACGCCGGCGGGATCGAACTGGCGCTTGAGTTCACGCATCCGGGCGATGGTCTCCGGGTCGTACATGAGCGGGACGAAGTCTTTCTTGACCAGGCCGAGGCCGTGCTCGCCGGAGAGGACGCCGCCGAGTTCGATGCCGATGCGAGCGATGCCGGCCATGGCCTCGTGGACGCGGCGGACTTCGGCCGGATCGTCGGGGTCGAAGACGATGTTGGGGTGGATGGTGCCGTCGCCGGCATGGCCGAAGAGGGCGATTTCAAGGTCCATCTCGGCGGCGAGCCGCTCGATGGCCGCGATGGTGGCGGGAAAGGCGGTGCGCGGGACACAGATGTCTTCGCCGAGCTTGCCCGGTTTGAGTCGAGCGAGGGAGGCGGTGATGGCACGGCGCGGTTCCCAGGCGGCGGCTTCTTCAGCCGGGGTCCGGGGCACGATGAGACGGGTGGCGACCGGGCGGAGGAGGCCGGCGGCGCGGTCGATTTCGGCATCGACGATCTCGGGGCGGCCGTCGAACTCGACCAGCAACACAGCGCGGACGCCGGCAAGTCCGCGGTCGCGGGCGGCCTGGACGGCGCGAATGGCGACGGCGTCCATGAACTCGAGGCGGGCCGGAACGAGGCCGACGTTGAGGATGGTAACGGTGGCTTCGGCGGCAGCGTGGACGGTCTCGAAATGGGCGGCGACGGTGCGGGCCGCGGGCGGGGCGGGGAGGAGGCGAAGGCGGATCTCGGTGACAACGCCGAGGGTGCCTTCGGAACCGATGAAGAGGTCGAGAAGCGGCTCGGTGCCGGTGCCGCGCTCGACCTGGATGAGTTCGCCGGAGGTGAGGGCGACTTCGAGGGCGATGACATAGTCGCGGGTAACGCCGTACTTGAGGGCGTGGGCGCCGCCGGCGTTGGTGGCGGCGTTGCCGCCGAGCATGGTGACGGA
>CAZVZW010000023.1:7618-19464 GCA_964631365.1 uncultured Chloroflexota bacterium
ACGCGGGCAACCTCCGCCCCGGTACCGGGGAAGACGATGGCGGCGGGGGCGCCGCGATAGCCGACGGTGCCGTCGACGGAGTAGGTGACGCGAGCGGCGGGGGAGGCGTCGATGTGGTCGGGGCCGACGATGCGGGCGAGGGTGTCGATCATGGGGCTAGGCACGGCGGAGGGTGCGGGCGCTGACGAGGATGAAGAAGATGGCGAAGGCGACCAGAGCGAGCATGCCGCGCCAGACGACCAGGTCGCTGACGCCATCACCGCCGACCATGACCGCTTTGACGGCCTCGACGGCGTAGGTCATCGGCATGGCGCGGGAGAACCAGATGATCCAGTCGGGCATACCGCCTAGCGGCAGGAAGGTGCCGCTGAGGAGCGCCTGGGGGACGATGACGAGCGGGATGAACTGTACCACTTGAAGTTCGTTGCGGGCGAAGGTGGAACAGAGGATGCCGAGGTTGACGGCACCGAGGGTGACCAGGGCGACGGCCAGGAAGACCCAGATGAGGTTGCCGTACATGTGAATTTGGAGGGCGAGGATGGTGACGGTGACGACGACGAAGGCTTGGAGTAAGGCGAAGAAGCCGAAGCCGAGCATGTAGCCGGAGATGATTTCGAGTCGCCGGATGGGGGTGATCATGAGGCGCTCGAGGGTGCCCTGCTGGCGCTCGCGGAGAAAGGCGACGGAGGTGAGCAGGAAGACGAAGAAGTAGGCGAAGAAGGTGATGAACGCAGGGGCAATCCCGTCGACGAGATCGAGTTCGGGGCCGGCGCGGATGAATTCGCGTTCGATCTCCAGCGATGGGCCGGCGGCGGGCAACGAGCCGCCGGCGCCGGCGCCGGTGCGGAGCAGCAGGGCGACCTGCCCGGCAAAGCGAGTGAGGGCCTCGGTGGCCGGGACGCGGGTGCCCTCCAGCACCAGGCGCGGGTCACCGTCGGGACGCAGGAGGAGCATGCCCTCGGCGTCACCATCGCGGAGCCGTTGGTAGCCGGCGCCGCGTTCGGTCGATTCGATCTGGATGGCGGACGGGAGATCGGCGGCGGCGAGGGTGGCAATGGGCTGCACGGCCGGGTCGTCGGCGGCGATGAGGAGAGTGAGCTTACCTTCGCCGGCGCGCAGTACGAATCCGAGCAGGACGACCATGACGGTGGGGACGACGAAGATCATGGCGACGGTGCGGCGATCGCGGCGGAGCTGGCGGATGACCCTCAGCGCAATGAGGCGGACTTTACGCGGGCTCATTACCGCTCCCGGCAAGGGCAAGGAAGGCGCCTTCAAGATCGGCCGCGCCGGTGCGGACGCGGATTTCGGCTACCGAGCCCTCCGCCAGCAGACGGCCGTTGAGGATGAGGCCGAGGGTGTCGCAGCGCTCGGCCTCGTCCATGATGTGGCTCGAAACCAGGATGGTGGCGCCACGGGCGGCCATGTCGCGGAAACGACCCCAGAGCTGCACCCGCAGGGCCGGGTCGACGCCGACGGTGGGCTCATCGAGGAGCAGGATGGCCGGTTCGTGGGCGACGGCGCAGGCGAGCGAGACGCGCTGGCGCATGCCACCGCTGAGAGTGCGGACCTGGCTGCTGGAACGGTCGCTGAGGCCGACGAACTCGACCGCGAAATCGGCGGCGGCCGGGTCGCGGCGGCCATAGCAGGCGGCAAAGAAGGCTACGTTTTCGCGGACGGTGAGTTCTTCGTAGAGCGCCGGGGTCTGCGGCATGTAGCCGGTGCGGGCCAGCACTGCCGGCCCGCCGGGGGGATCGCCGAGGACGCGGGCTTCGCCGGAGTCGGCCGCCAGTAGACCGGCGATCAGGCGGATCATGGTGGTCTTGCCGGCGCCGTTGGGGCCGAGGATGCCGTAAATGGTGCCGGCGCGGATGCTGAGCGACAGTCCGTCGAGGGCACGCAGCGCGCCGAACGTCTTGACGATGTCGGTGAGGGCTACGGCGTCCACGAGAGGGTCGGATTTCATGCGGGCAACGCTGGCTCCGGGGAAGGGCGGGCGGCTGTCGGAATGAGTATATTGCGCGGCGCGGGTTCGACTGTGGACCGGCGAATATGGGAGACTCACGGGATGTCAGAGCGAGATGGAGACGAGATCACGATGGCTCCGGAGGAGAGTCCGGAGCCGGATTCGGGGCTGGGTGGAGCAGAACCGGCGCGCTGGGGACTGGTGAAGGCGAACGTGGTGGTGTTCTTCGCCAGCGCGGCGACGCTGGTGCTGGAACTGGTGGCCGGGCGGTTGATGGCCCCGAGCATCGGGGTGAACCTGTATAGCTGGACGAGCATCATCGGCGTGGTGCTGCTGGGGATCGCGCTGGGCAACTATGCCGGGGGGCGGCTGGCGGATCGGCGGGCTTCGGAGACGCTGCTGGGCGGGCTGTTCGTGGCCGGGGCGGCCGCCTCGTTGCTGGTGCTGGGAATCGTGGACCCGGCGGTGCACCTGGTGCTGAGCTGGAATCTGCCGGCGGCGGCGCAGAACCTGCTGGCGACCCTATTCACATTCTTTTTGCCTTCACTGATCCTGGGGACGGTGACACCGATTACGATCCGGCTGACGGTGCGCGACCTGGGCGGGGTGGGGGGAGTAGTGGGCAAGATTTATGCCTGGTCGACGGCGGGGAGCATCCTAGGGACATTCCTGACCGGGTTCGTGCTGGTGGCGACGTTCGGGACGCGGGCGATCGTGTTCGGGGTGGCGATCACGCTGTTCGCGATCGGGGTATACGTGGGAAGGCTTCACCGGCGCCTGTGGCGGATGGCAGGGTTGATTGCGATGGTGATCGGCGGCTCGGTGGTACTGCTGAATACGGGAGCGTTTGGGCCGCCCTGCGACTACGAGAGCCAGTACTACTGCATCTCGTGGGACAACCGGGGGCCGGGGCGGACGCCGGACCCGACGGTGCGGCGGCTGATCCTGGACGGGATGGTGCATTCGTACAACAGCGACGACCCGCTGAAACTGGGGTACGGCTATGAGCGGGTATATGCGGACGTGGTGCAGCAGATCACCAAAGACGAGCGGGCCCCAAAGAGCCTGTTTATCGGCGGGGGCGGGTATACATTCCCGCGCTGGATGCAGGTGATGTACCCGGGGGGACGGTCGGACGTGCTGGAGATCGATCCGGAGGTATTTCGGGTGGCCTACCGGGACCTGGGAATCGACCCGGCGCTAAATATCCATACCTACACGGTGGATGCGCGGCTGTTTTTCGACCGGAATGTGCCGGAGGGCGAGTACGACATCGTTTTCGGGGACGCCTTCCACAACTTCTCCGTGCCGTACCACCTGACGACGCTGGAGTTTGATCGGCTGGTGGCACGGGCGCTGCGGCCGGGCGGCATCTACGTGCTGAACCTGATCGATCAGCTCCCGGACGCGGATTTCCTGGCAGCCTATGTGCGAACGGCGCAACACGCGTTCCCGCACGTCTACGTGCTGACCGACAACCTCATGGCGGATACGTCGCTGCGGACGACTTTTGTGGTGCTGTCTTCAGACGAGCCGGTGGATTTTGAGTCGCTTCACACACCGATCGCGCTGGAGTTGGGGCGGACGGTGGAGTTCCACGTGTTGGCCGAGGATCGGGTGGCGGAGTTGGTGGGCCGGGACGACTTCTTGCTGACCGACGATTACGTGCCGGTGGACAACCTACTGGTGCCGCTGATTACGTCGCGGACGACGTCAACAGCGGGAAGCTGACGCCGGCCGCCACAAGTTGCTCGGCGACGCGCTGGTTGTTGTGCTCCAGCAAGCGAGGGACGACGGCGGCAAGGAAGGTGGCGAGTTCGCGGGGCTTGACCAGGTACCAACCGACGTCGGTACTACCGACGACGATGCCACGATCTTCGATAGGTACGGCGGTGGGGACTTCAGAGAAGCGGGGCGAGTTGAACAATTCGACGACGAGTTCGGCCATGGCGGCCTGGATTTCGGCGGCGGTGAGTCCGATGACGGGCGATTCGGGCAAAGCGGCCTCCCGGGGACTTGAGTGCGATTCGGTCCACGCTAAAGATAGCAACTCGGGGCGGGGTGGCGCCATTTGCGCCGGGGCGGATTTGGGCGGGGGAGGCGACAGGAAATGGGCTGGTCGGTGCCGGCCCGGCGGCTACCAGTCGGCCTGGCGCAGAGGCAGCGGGTCGACCGTCCAGGCGATGCGGTCGGTGAGGCGCTCGTACATTTCGAGTTTCACGTTGCGGTAGGCCGGGTCCCACCAGCGGTTGTGAGTTTCACCGGGATCGGCTTCAAGGTCGTAGAGCTCGCCTTCGTCGCGACCATGCACGGCGACCAGCTTGTACCGCGCAGTGCGCACACAGGTGAGCTGGGCGGTTGGGTCTTTGTGCCAGGGCTTGGCGTTGTAGTACTCGCAGTAGATGTCTTTGCGGTGGACCTCGGTCGCGCCGGTGAGCAGCGGCCAGAGCGACTCTGCCTGGAGGCCGGGGGGATGGGAGACGCCGGCGGCGTCGAGAATGGTGGGGGCAATGTCGTCGAGTTCGACGAGTTCGGCGACGCGCGCACCTTCGGGTAGCCGGCCGGGCCAGGAGACTATGAGCGGCACGCGGATGGCCGAGTCGTAGAAGTAGGGGCCTTTGAGGTAGATGCCGTGGTCGCCGAGCATTTCGCCGTGATCGGACATGAAGATTACGAGCGTGTTGTCGGCCTGGCCGGTGGCTTCCAGGGTGTCGAGCAATTCGCCGATGTGGACATCGATGAGGTCACACATGGCCCAGTAGGAGGCGCGCAGGAGACGGTGCTCGCGGTCGCTGAGGCCGTCGTAGCGGATTCCGTAGGGCTTGGGAGTGGTGCTGTCGTGGTCCATCTGCTGGAACGCCGGCTTGGGTTCGAGTTCGCCTTCGACGTAGTTGGGGAGCGGTATTTCGTCGAGCCGATCGAGGTAGGGGGCCAGGTATTCGGCCGGGGGATCGAAGGCGTTGTGGGGGTCGAAGATGTTGAGCGAGAAGAGCCAGGGGGCGGACTCGGGCGCCTGGCCGGTGATGAAGTCCTTGGCCATCTCGACGCACCAGGTGGTGTGGTGCAGCTCGGCGGGCATGCCCTCGAGGACGTGGTCGGAACCGGGGTGGGGGCGGGTCTGGTAGCTGTGGCCCTGTTGCCGCAACCAGAGGGTGTACTGGTTGGCCTGGAAGTCGGGGCGGATGTGGGGCGGGTGATGGGACCAGTGGAAAATGTTGTAGCCGTCGTCGATGCGCGGTTCGGCGACGGGAGCGATGTCGGGATAGCTGGCCGAAAGGTGCAGCTTGCCGGAGAGCCCGCAGAGGTAACCGGCGCCGGCGAGCACGCGAGTGATGAGGGTCTCGTCGGCGGGCATGGACTGGCCGTTCTGGCGAGCGCGGGTGGTGCGCGGGTAGCGGCCGGTCAGAAAGCCGGCGCGGCTGGGGGTGCAGACCGGGCTCTGGCTGTAGGTGTGCTCGAAGAGTGTGCCGCGCTCGGCGAGGCGGTCGAGATTGGGGGTGGTGACGAATTCGTTGCCGTTGCACCCGAGGGTGTCGAAGCGCTGTTGGTCGGTGCAGATCCAGAGGATGTTGGGGCGGTCAACCAGGTTGTTTGGTCCTTTGGAGCGGGCTGGCAGGCTAGTCGGTGCGAGCGTCCTCGCCGTGCAGCAGGGCCAGGGTCATGAGGTCCAGGTATGCGACCGGGCGGCCGGTTGCGTCGACGACCGGGAGTCCGGTGGCGTGGGTGGCGTGGATCAGAACGAAGGCGTCGTGGAGGCTGTCGTCGGGCCGGACCGCTACCGCGTCATCCATCATCTCGGATGCGGAGTGGAAGCGCTGGCCGACGCGGACGGCGTCGAGCGAGGAGCGCAGGTCGAGGACTTCGCCGAAGACAACCTCGGGGAATTCCTCGACGAAGAAGTGCTCGGCCAGGGTGCGGGAGATGATGATGCCGACCATAAGCCCGTCGGCGTCGACGACGGCGGTGGTGTGGACTTCGGGGCGGGCGAGCATCTCCTGCGCCATCTGCAGGAGCGGCTTGTCTTCGGTAACGGTGAGCGGCGGCGGGCACATATCGCGCTGGATGAGATCGGCGACGGTGGCCTCATAGGGATCGAGGTCAGTGGTGTCGGCCATGGGTCTGCTACGTCCGTTTCGCGAGCTGCCTTGGTCAAGAAGGAAAATACCGGATGCCGGGCAAAAGCCCAAACCGGGAAGCTAGTCGTCGAGGGCTCCGAGGACTTGCGCGGCGGCCTGGCCGTAGTCGACGGCGGAGAAGGAGGCGTGGGTAGGAGCGCCGGAGTTCTGCACGGCGACCAGGTCTGGATCGCGACAGACCATGATGACTTGGTAGCCGGCGCCGATGGCGGCGAGCTGTTCCGGGTCAAAGCCCAGCTCGGCGGGGTCGGCGGTCTGCCAGTCAGCGCCGGGATAGACGGTGTTCACCAGGCCGGGTCGGTATCGTTGAAGTCGTTCTTGGTCAGGAGGTCGCCGAACTGGCCGCGTTCGGGCGGGTTCTCTAGGTCGAGGATGAGGATGTCGCGGGTGTTGACCATGTCGCCGGCCTGACGGGTGTAGATGAGGCCGGTGCCGTCGGGGGACGGCGCCGGGTAGCCGACGGCGATGAAGCTCTGCAGGTGGATGATGGTCTGGACTTCGCTGCCGTCGAAGCGGGTAACGAACATGAAGGAGCCGCCACCCAGGTCGTTGACGAGGCCTTTGCGGGTGCAGGGCTCGGCGAGGACGTCGCCGAAGGCCGAGGCGCCGGCTGCGCCGGCGTCGATGACGTAGGCGGTCCAAGCGTGGTTGTCGTCTTTGTTGGCCACGCAGGGGAAGAGGATGCCCTCCTCGCGGACGGTTCCGTCGGGTTCGATGGCAACGGCCGCGCGGCCTTCGTTGTCGACGACGAGCAAGTACTCGCCGTTGGGTGCCCAGAACGCGCGGCCGAGGTCACCGGTGTGGATTACTTCTTCATTAAACGGGGCGGCTAGTTCGATTACGACCAGATCGGCTTCGTCGCGGACGACGGCCAGCCGGGTACCGTCGGGGCTGAACGCCGGGTAGAGATCGTTGGAGCCGGCGACGCCGGAGATCTGCTGCTGGCCGGAGCCGTCGATGCGCATCAGGAAGGTAGCCCAGTCGCCGGTGCGCATGGAGGAGAACGCCAGGTAGACGCCGTCCGGTGAGAAGGCAGGCCAGCGATCGTCGGCGTCGTCGTTGGTGAGTCGGGCGACGTCGGACCCGTCGATTCCGGCGGTGTAGATCTCGAGATTGCCGTCGCGGTCGGAGGCGAAGGCGAAGATGTCGCCGGGGCGTTGCTCGGCGGTGATCTCGATGGCGAATTCGTCGACGGTGGGCTCGGCGGTGGGTTCGGCGGGGGGCTCGGCCACAGGTTCGGCGGGGGGCTCGGCCACGGGTTCGGCGGGCGCAGGAGCGGCTTTGACGGCCGGTGCGGGGACTGCGGCAGCAACCCTGGCGGCGGTGTCGGCGACGCTGGGCACTTCGGCGTCGGAGCCGCCGCAGCCAGCCACGACAAAGGTCAGCAGCAGGGCGAGAACCGTGGTGTAGATGTGGACTCGGCGCATGTCATCCCCCTCGGTGGACGCGCTGGCGGCCCCGGGGTCATCTTGCCCGGATCGCCGGATCGGCGCCAGAGGCGGTAACTTTCGTTCGGATTGCCGGGTGCTTAGAATCGGCGGACAAACAGCGCAGGCAGGGAGCAGACGGCCATGGCGACGAGATATCGCGATCGGGATACGCGGGGCAGGAAGATCGAGTCGCAGGAGGATCGCGATCGCCTGGCCTGGTGGTCGGAAGCGCGCTTCGGGATGTTCATCCACTGGGGCCTCTACGCCATCCCGGCGGGCAAGTGGGACGGCAAGGACATCGAAGGCATTTCCGAGTGGATCATGTTCCGGGCGCAGATTCCGGTGGCGGACTACGAGAGGCTGGCGCCGGAGTTCAATCCGGTGAAATTCGACGCCCGGGAATGGGTGGCGGTGGCGAAGGACGCCGGGGCGAAGTACCTGGTGTTTACGTCGAAACATCACGACGGCTTTGCGTTGTACAACTCGGCGGTGAGCGACTACGACATCGTGGATGCGACGCCGTTCGCGCGCGATCCGATGAAGGAACTGGCGGAGGCCTGCCAGGAGGCGGGGATCCGGCTGTGTTTCTACTATTCGCAGGACCAGGACTGGCACCGCGCGGACGCTTCGGGGAATACGTGGGATTTCAAGCAGCCCTATGAGGAGCGCGATTTCGCCGGCTACCTGGAGGAGAAGGTGAAGCCGCAGTTGCGGGAGATCCTGACGCAATACGGGCCGATCGGGCTGATCTGGTTTGATACGCCGATCCTGATTACGCGCGAGCAGAGCGTGGACCTGGTGGGCTTCGTGCACGAGTTACAGCCGGAATGCCTGGTGAGCGGACGGGTCGGAAACGGGGTGGCGGATTACGGAAACCTGGGCGATAACGAGATCCCGAACGGGGTGGTGGACGGGGTGTGGGAGACGCCGGCGACGATGAATGACACCTGGGCGTTCAAGACCGAGGATCACAATTGGAAGTCGGTGGAGACGCTGCTGCATCTACTGGTGGACCTGGCCGGGAAGGGCGTGAATTACCTGCTGAATGTGGGGCCGACGGCGGAGGGGGAGATCCCGGCGGTGAGCGCGGAGCGGATGCGCGCGATCGGGGAGTGGCTGGTGGCAAACGGCGATGCGATCTACGGGACGGAGCCGAGTCCGTTCCCGTACTCGTTCGACTGGGGCGCGGTGACGGTGAAGGGTAGCAAGCTGTACCTGATGTTCAAGGAGTGGCCGGGGACGGAGTTCGCGTTGCATGGGTTGCACAGCGCGGTGCAGAAGGCTTACTTGCTGGCCGAACCGGGGACGGCATTGGAAGTTGTGCAGGAAGAGGAAACGGGCGGAGAGCACGGGGTGCTGCGGCTCGGATTGCCGGCGCAGGGGCCGGACGCGAACGTGAGCGTGGTGGTGCTGGAATTGGACGGCGAACCGGCGGTGGAACCGCTGGCGCTGCAGCAGCCGGAAGGGACGATTCGGTTGATTCCGAGCATGGCCGAGCGGCATGGGCCGGCCGAGGACGCGATTGAGATTGGCCAGAGCGGGATGACCCAGAACTGGTACGACGCGGAGCATTCGCTGAGCTGGAAGTTCAAGGTGAGCCGGCCGGGGAGGTTCGCGGTGAAGGTGGTGACCGGCAGTCAGCGCGGGCTGCATGCTTGGGAAGGCGGGCACCGGGTGATGGTGGCGGTCGGGGGGGATTCGCTGGCCGAGGAGTTGACGCCGGAGGAGGCGATTGAGAGCACGCACGCGGAGTACTTCCCCGAATTCGCAACGCGGCTGGGTGAGATGGAGATCGATGCGCCCGGGGTGCACGAGTTGCGGCTGGAGGCGCTGACGATCGACCCGGATGCCCAAGGCGGGCTGGCGGTGGTTTCGGTAGAGCTGGGCTAGGAGCGTGCGCCGCTAGCCGGCGGCGCTGAGCGGGAGTTCGAGGATCTGGCGGGCCTGCTGCCAGGTGGCGACCGGACGGTTGTGCTTGTGGCAGAGCTCGACGGTGATCTCGACGAGGGCGGCGTTGGAAGGGGCGAAGGTCTCGCGGTCGAGGCGGACGTTGTCTTCCATGCCAGTGCGGGTGTGCCCGCCCATCTCGATGCACCATTCGTTGACGATACGCTGGGCGCGGCCGATGCCGGCGGAGCACCAGAGGGCGCCGGGGAGAAGCCGATTGACGGTTTTGAGGTAGTAGTCGAAGACGTCGCGGTCGGCGGGCATAGCATTCTGGACACCCATGACGAACTGGATGTAGGGGATCTGCGAGAGACGGCCGTCGGCATGCATTTTGGCGGCCTGGTGGATGTGGGAGAGGTCGAAGACTTCGATTTCGGGGCGAACGTTGTGGGCGCGCATTTCGGCAGCGAGCCAGTCGACGAGGTCCGGCGGGTTTTCGTAGACGGTGGTGGGAAAGTTGTTGGAGCCAACGGTCAGGGAGGCCATGTCGGGGGCGAGGGAGAGCATGCCGCCACGGGCCCGGCCGGCGCCGGAGCGTCCGCCGGTGGAGAACTGGATGACCATGCCGGGGCAGTGCTTTTCGAGACCTTCTTTGAGCAGGGCGAAGCGGGCCGGGTCGGAGGTGGTAGATCCGTCGTCGTTGCGGACGTGGCAGTGGGCGATGGCGGCGCCGGCCTCGAAGGCGGCGTGGGCGCTTTCGATCTGCTCGGCGATGGTGACGGGGAGGGCGGGGTTGTTGTCTTTGGTGGGGACGGAGCCGGTGATGGCGACACAGATGATGCAGGGCTGGCCGGTGGTCACGGGGCGTCTTCTTGGAGTTCGTGGAGCATGCGTTCGGTCATGGCGCCGAGATTGTACCGCTGAGCCCAGTTCCAGTCACGGGCGGCATGGGAGTCGTCGAAATGCAGCGGGAGGCTCAGGACGATGGCGTTGCGGACGGGCTCGGGCCGGTAGCTGAAGGTGACGCCGGGGAGGCGCTCAAGGACGGCGGCGGCCATTTCGCGGGCAGTGGCGGGGGTGCCGGCGAGTTGGTAGACGCGACGGGTGAGATTGTCTTCCGGAGCGTCGTGGAGGTCGAGGAGTGCGCGGACGGCGTCGTCGATGTAGATGAGCGGACGGGCGGCGTGCGGCTCTACGTAGAATTCGTAGCAGCCGTGGTGGACAGCGTGGGCGAAGATCTCGGAGCAGAAGGCGGTGGCGCCGCCGCCGGCGCCGCGCGGGGCGACGACAGCGGGGATGCGGAGCCCGCGGAAGTCGAGTCCGAAGCGATGGTGGAAATAGACACCGAGGCGCTCGCCGGCGACTTTGGTGGCCCCGTAGAGGCTGGCCGGCCACTGGGGGGAGTCGACCCCGACGAGCGGGGGGAGGCCAGGACCGAAGGAGGCGGTGGAGCTAGCGAAGATGACGCGGGCGATGTCGTGCGCGGCAGCTGCCTGGAGGATGTGGCGGGTGCCTTCGAGGTTGACCCGCCAGGCGCGCTCGGAGTCCTGTTCGGAGTCGGAGGAGAGCATTGCCGCCAGGTGAAAGATGGAGTCGAAGGAGCCGCCCTCGAGGACGGGTTGGAGGGCGGCGGGGTCGGCGATGTCGGCGGTGAGGAGCCGGCAACGACGGAGGGCGGGGGAGTCTTCGAGGGGCCGGGGGCGCAGGTCGAGGACGGTGACGCGGTCGCCGCGCTCGACGAGCCGCGCGGCCAGCCGGGAGCCGAGATTGCCCATGCCGCCGGTGACGAGGACGTTCATAGAGAGGTGGCGGCCTGCTTTCGGCTGGTGACGGGTGATCTCGTAGTGTCCCATAGCGGGACCTGGCGTGGTGACGCCGGCGATGGCGCGGACCAGATCTTCGGTGGAGCACGACTTGAGCAGGAGACCGGCGACGCCGGGACGGCCGCTGGCTTCGCGATCGTCGATCTCGGCGAGGCCGGTGAGGATGATGACGGGGCAGGTGGAGTCGGTCTGATGGACGCGGGCGGCGATCTCCCAGCCGTCGAGACCGGGCATGGACAGGTCGCGTCGAAGCGCTCGGTGGCGAGGAGCTGCAGGATCCGGTCACCGCGACGGCACAGTCCTGGCGGGCGAGGCCCAACCGGAGGTGGTGGAGGCCGGTGCGGCGTAAGGTGACGGGTCCGGTTTGCATCAGTGCTCCCGTCAGGCCTCCCGGCAACCGGGCGTTGAACTCACCATTTCTGACAGCCCCGGGAAGGCTCGAATGCGTACGCCAAAACACGGAGTTCGCAACTCTGCGCCAGGACACGCACCAAACGGTAGCATCCGCAGGTAGTGATGTGGTTTCCCGGCTGCCCCGGCATCCTGCTTGAGCGTCCCCGCCCGGGTGGCTCGCGGCGGATGGCGGCTGCCACCGGCGATATCG
>CAZVZW010000024.1:0-6019 GCA_964631365.1 uncultured Chloroflexota bacterium
GTGGCGGAGGTGCATGGGAGTCGAACCCACCGACGACACATCGCTATGCCGCCCAACGGATTTGAAGTCCGCGGGACCCACCGGGACCCTGGCACCTCCCGGTCATCACGATGGAGCGACGACCGGGAGCGCGACCACCGGATGAGGGTCCGCTTAGCTTAGCTCAACCGCGGCCGGCGGGCCGTAATCCGACCGCACTCCGGAGAAGGATAACCCGCATGGTCCAACTGACTCCGAACGGCACCGTCCGCGCCCAATCCGGCCACGGGGCCGAGATGGAGCCGCTGCTCCGCGCCATGGCCTCCACCGGGCTGTCCGACCCCGGGTGCAGTCACTACTCCATCCACCGCTCCCTGGAAGACGCCGACCTCTTTCTCATGGTCGGCTTCTGGGACTCAAAGCAGGCCAAGGAACGGGTCGGCGAAACCGACGCCAACATGGAGCTATTCGGCCAAATGCAACCCATGATGGACGGCATGCCCGACGTGCGGGTGTACGAAGCGCTCTAGCCCACGGGGCGGAGGGTCACGCCAAACCCGCTCACCCGTAGCTTGCGGAACGCGTCCACCTTCACCGCGAGTCCACCGGGCAAGAAGCGATTCGGGATGGCGTCAGTAGCCGACGTCGTAGCGCAGCAGCTTCGCGTTGACAACCGTCACCGCTCCAATCACTAGGAAGAGCACTGCGGACATCGCAGAAGCGTAGCCCATCTTTAGGTAGAGGAAGGCGTTCTCGTAGATGAGTATGACCGCAGTGACGGTGCTATCCAGCGGTCCTCCCAGCTGGTATCCGCCTCCGCCCGAGCCGACGGACGGGTTCATGACGTATACCTGAACGAACATTTGCAGTGCGCCGATGAAGTACACGATGACGACGAAGAAGGTGGTCGGGGCAAGGAGTGGCAGAGTGATCCGAAAGAAGGTTGAAGTGCGCCCGGCGCCGTCGATCTCAGCAGCCTCGTAAAGATGGGGTGGGATGCCTTGCAATCCTGCCATGTAGATGACCATGTTCAAGCCCATATTCTTCCAAATACTCATGATGATGATGGAGAGCATGGCGGTGTTAGCGGTGCGGAGCCACTTGAGTCGGGGCAGGCCGAGGGTCTCAAAGATGTCGTTGAGCAGGCCGAATTGTGGCTCGTAGAACCAGAGCCAGATCAGTGAGACGGACACCATCGAACTCACTACCGGCATGTAGAACAGCGCCCGATATGCATAGATGCCACGGATGCGGCGATTGATCAGAACGGCCAAGAGTAGCGAGGTGACGATGCCCGAGGGGACGGTGCCAAACGCGAAGTAGAGCGTGTTCGTCACTGCGCGGTGATAGCGAGCATCCTCCACCAGATTGAGGTAGTTCTTGAAGGCAGCAAGACTCGGGGCCTTCATCAGATCGTAGTCTGTGAGGCTGTAGTAGAAGGAGGCGAGGATTGGCAGGATCACAAAGACAATTAGGAAGAAGATTGATGGCGCCACGAAAACGTAGCCAGCCAGGCCGCCGCGGTTTCCGATCCCAAGCCGCCGCCGCAGAGTCGGCCTCGTGTCCGCGGTCGTAGTCGTGACCATGCTCGCCCCTGAATCCGGGATTCGTCGCAGCAACAACATCTCGTAGTCTCCTACGCCGACAGCGTAGCATGTCTCCAAGGAGTGGCGAACCCGTGGCCGGCTACCACTGCCAGCGCTAATCGCCAGCCTGGCGGCGGGGCGGTTACCCGCCCCGGTCGGTCCTTGAGCGCATCGACCGGAGCCGTGCGAAAGCTCTCGACAAAACGTCCTCAATCCGCGCTCAAACCCGCGGCGGAGGTGCACGGGAGTCGAACCCACCGACGCCCCGTCGCTACGCCGCCCAACGAATTTGCAGTCCGCGAGACCCACCGGGACCCGGACACCTCCCGATCCCGGCCATCGCCGGGCGTTGGGGAGCCCAACCTGGTACACCGGATTTTGGGGCCGGATCAGACCTTCTGGCGCAGCCGCACCAGCGGCGACTCGTTGATCGGCAGGTGGATCAGGGCGGCGGCCACCCCGAGCACGATCCCCACGATCCACATGCCGTCATACGACCCAGTCTGGTCATAAATAAACCCGCCCAGCCAGGCCCCCAGGAAGCTGCCGATCTGGTGACTGAAGAACACGATCCCCGACAGCGTGGCGAAGTAGCGCAGACCGAACACCTGCGCCACGATCCCGGTGGTCAGCGGCACCGTCGAGAGCCACAGCAGGCCCATCGTCGCCGCGAACGCATACATCGTCAGCTCGGTCTTGGGCAGCAGCAGTAGCGCCAGGATCGCGATCGCGCGGCTCGCATATATGAAGCTGAGCCCGGTCTTCTTCGGCCAGCGCTGGCCGGCGACTCCCGACATCAGCGAGCCGCCGATATTGAACAGGCCGATCAGCGCCAGCGCCCACGCCCCCACCACCGGGTCCAGTTCAAACCCGGTGACGTAGGCCGGGAAATGCACGTTGATGAAGGTCACCTGGAATCCGCACACAAAGAACCCCGCCGTCAGCAGCAGGTAGCCGCGGTGGCGGGCCGCCTCGCCCAGCGCCTGGCCCAGGCGCTGCCCGGCGACCTGCGTGCCGACCACCTCCGCATTGTTGGGCAGCAGGAACGCCAGCGGGATGATGAGCAGCGAACTGAAGGACAGGACCACCAGGGCGTCATGCCAGCCGACACTGGTGATGAGCGCCTGGAGGACCGGCGAAAAGACCACCATCCCGAGGGAGCCGAAGGCCATGCCCAGTCCGATCACCATCGATCGGCGCGCCTCGCCGACGACCCGCAGCATCGCCGCCACTGCCAGCGAGAAGGCCGTGAACGCACCGCCGAGGCCCGTCAGCAGCCCCGCCGTCAGGTAGAGCATCGTGGTCGACTCCGCCCCGGCCATACCCCAGATTCCCGCCATCGTAACCAGCGCGCCGATCGCGAGAATACGCACCGGGCCGAAGCGATCCGCCAGCGCGCCGGCGAACGGCATCGCCAGGCCCCACAGCAGATTCTGGATCGCCAGCGCCAGCGCGAACGACTCGCGGCTCCAGTCACGAGCCACGGTCATGGGTTCCAAGAAGAGCCCGAAACTGGAGCGCGCGCCCAGCCCCAGCAGCGAGATCGCGCACCCGCCGGCCAGGACCATCAGTGGCGTCCGCCAGTGGCGCACCGCCGGGGCCGCGGCTGCCCGGCCGGGGTCCGGTTGGTCGATCACCCGGCCTCGCCAAGGGGTTCATCGGTCCGAATGTGAAAGACCTTACGACGCTTCTCTTTAACATCCCAGCGCACCGTTGAGCCGATTGGCACGAACACCTGGTGCCCCGCGCGGACGC
Organism: uncultured Chloroflexota bacterium; assembly: GCA_964631365.1. Lineage (GTDB taxonomy): Bacteria > Chloroflexota > UBA11872 > UBA11872 > VXNJ01 > JASLPR01. The sequence goes on from CAZVZW010000024.1 coordinate 3,321, forward strand.
TCAGGCTTTCGCCGTCCTGGTCGGTCAGAGTGACCTCGCCCTCGAGGATGTAGAACGTCTCGTCCCAAGGGTAGGTCGTATCGAAGACCCCGGGCGTGACCTTCCGCACGCCGCTGGCACTATGGCCGTCGGCGGAGCGCCACAGGAACTCGCCACACGTCTCCGGATCGCCGGACACATTCGTGCGGGCATCCCCGGGCCAGGGCTTCAGATCGGCCGCGCCCTGGCGCGCGACGCTGATACCCGACGGCGCCGACTGAATCTTCATGGTCCCCCCCGTTGCGGTTTTGCCTGCGCCCTGATTCTAGAACTGAACCGGCCGCCGGGTCACTAGCGAAATCAGCAAATCACCCAGTGCGGAGGCGGTGTCGCGGGCAATGGCGATCACAAAACTCGCTGCGCCGAACCGGGGCCGAGGAGTGACCGCGCCCCGATCCCGGGGTCGCGACTCGCTATTCGGGCCAACCGCCAGGGCGGGGGCGGCGGGATCTATCGCGGGCAAGGCGACACAGCGGGCACCGGGCTGGCACCGACTCCGCCGGGTGCCTACGTGCCGATGTTTGAGTCCGCCGCCACCTCGGATGGGCCCGCCTCGGCGCCTCGATCATCGACGGAATCGTCGGAGGGATCTGGTCCTTCGGAATCTGGTTCGTACTGGGCCTGATCTTCCCGATCGGAGGACCGGGCAGCGCCCCGGAGGGCCTGCTGATCGGCTATGCCCTTTACCTGAGTTATCGGATCGGAACCATGTTGCTCTGGCGGGCCACTCCCGGAAAGTTGGCCCTGGGCATGCAGGTCGTCGACTGGCAAGACCAAGAGGCTTCCGCGGGGTAGGTCTGGGGACGCGAGCTTTCGCTGGCAATCGCGTCGTTCATACCGCTCGTCGGATTCATCAACCTGCTGATGATCGCCTTTTCCTCGGAGCACCGCGGGATGCATGACCGGATGTCGAGTACCTACGCAATCAAGTGAAGTCGGTCCGCCGCGATGGTTGGCGCCGACGGGTCGAGAGTCGTTCGGAAAATTCTAGCCCGCCGGACCACCGCTACCGCCGCCGGCGCGGATTTCAAAACTGGCCGTCGCCACCACCTCGCCGTTGATCAGGATTTCGACCCCGTAGGGACCGGCGCTCCCGGGTCCACCGGGGTCGAAGAAGAACGCGAAGAAACCGCGCGAAAAGGCCTCCGTCGGCTCCATCTCGTAAACGAATGACTCAGTCGAACCGCGCAGCCAGCGCACACCCAGCACCGCGCTACTGCGTACCCCCAGAAATTCCACCGACACATACACCCGCTCGTCCTCGCCAAACACCGCCGCCGAGTCGGTCGGGCGCTGGCGCGAGTCCACCGCGCGAGTCATCGTCACCCGCTCGGTATAGCCAAGATCGCGGTTCGGCGACGGCGTCGGCTTCGGCTTTGACGGTCGCGGCGTCGCCGTTTCCGCCGGCGGCGCATCGGGAGACTCGGGCGGCGGCGTGGCGATCAGCGGTGTCGTCGTCGGAGCCGAGTCGCCGGTCGGCGGCGCAGCCGCCGCCGGGGTCGCCGTCGGGGAAACCGGCTGCTGTTCGGAAGCCGCCGGGGGCGGGACCGTCGTCGGGTCCAGATCGGCCTCTGCGGGCGTGTCAGAACCGCAACCGGCCAGCACCAGACCGATCGCCAGCAACAGGACCGCGGGGAGCGGCCAGCGTCCTCCCAGGTAGCGCATGATGGTCGTCGAAAGCGCGCGCCAGCTGCTGCCAGAGCGCTTCCATCTCCCCTTTCTAGTTCCTACCTCTTCTACCATCCTAGATCGAAACGTCGTAAATCGGGGTTGGTTACTCGACAATTTTTCAACGGACCCGAAACTTTCCGCTCCGCCAGGTGTTGGCGCGACCGCCGGAGCGGTCGTAGAATCAAGCGTCGAGCCCGTTGCGCGGCCGCTTCACAGGGTCGCCCCGGAGCACAGGAGACCCCTTGGACACCACCCAGACCACCGCCGACGTGACCCTGACCGAGGCCGCCGCCGCGGCGTTCCGCCAGATCACCGGGCAGAAAGACTACGAAGATCCCGCCCTCAAGGTCGGCGTGGCCCCGGGCGGCTGTGGCGGCTGGGAGTACCAGCTGGGCATAGCGCAGCGCCCGGCCGACACCGACATCATCGGCGAGTCTCTCGGCGTCACCCTGTACCTAGACACCAACACCCTGCCGCTCTACGACGGCTGCATAATCGACTTCCAGGACGGCCTGATGGGCGCCGGCTTCTCAGTCAGCAATCCTCGCGCCGAGGCCTCCTGCTCCTGCGGCCAGTCCTTCAAGATGTCCGGCGAAGACGACATCGAAGAGGGCAGTTGCTCCTCGTCGGTGGCCGGACGGGGCTAGCCCCGCTCGCCGGCCACACCGGCGATCTCCTCCGCCAGACGGATCGCCGCCGCCGGATCGGTCCCCGCCGTAATCACCCCCACCGCGCCCTCCGGCTCGGGCTCAAACTCGCCCAGCAGCAGGTCGTAGACCTCCAGGCCGGCTTCCTAACCGGCGCGCTCGGCCGTATGTCCACGCAGCCGCTCGCGTACCAGGTCCTCCGACACCGCCAGTTGCAGACCGACCACCCGCGCGCCGGCGGCCGTCCCCAGCGCCAGCGCCGCCTCCCGATGGCTTCGCCGCAGGTTGGTCCCGTCAAGTACGCACCAGACGCCCCGCCCCAGCAGCCGCCGCAGCACCGCA
>CAZVZW010000024.1:6119-10995 GCA_964631365.1 uncultured Chloroflexota bacterium
GCCGTCATTCGTCATCGGCGGCGTCGAACGACGGGTAACCGAGGCTGGACAGGGTCTGGCGCGCCACCGCCGTCTCGTCCCAGTCGGTCTCGCCCGATCGCCCGATGATCGAATTCTCATGGCCCTTGCCGGCCAGCAGCACCGTGTCGCCGGGGCGGGCCCGGGCCAGCGCGTGGCGAATCGCCTCGCGCCGATCGTGGATCACCGCGTACGCCGCGTCGGGCCGTTCAGCCAGCGCCCCGGCACAGATGTCGGCGGCGATCCGGTCGGAGGATTCACCGCGCGGATCCTCGTCGGCGATCACGAAATACGCCGCCCGCCGGGCCGCCACCGCGCCCATCGCCGGCCGCTTATCGCGGTTGCGCTCCCCGGCACTGCCGAACACCACCGACACTTCGCCGGCCGAGTACTCACCCAGCAGCCGCAGCACCTCGGCCAGCGCCTCCGCCGTGTGCGCGTAGTCGACGATCACCGTGAACGGCTGCCCGCAATCGACCACCTGCATCCGCCCCGTCACTCCGTGAAACGATGTCAAACCCCGGGCGCAGTCGTCCAACGACACCCCCAACGCCCCGGCCACCGCGATCGCCGCCAGGCAGTTTTCGAGATTAAACTCGCCGACCAGCGGCGACTCGAACCCGGCCCCTCCCCAGGGCGTCTCGGCGCGAAAGCTGATCCCGTCCATCGAAGCCGTCGTGTCGAAGGCGCGCACATCGGCCCCGGCCTCCCTGCCATAGGTCAGCACCGGCAGCAAACCGGCCCGCTCCCGCAGGTAGGCCAAATTGTCATCAGCCGCCGGCAACACCACCCACTTCGGCCGCTCCCCGGGACTCGACGCCACCAGGTCCAACAGTCCGGCCTTGGCAGCCACGTACGCTTCGACCGTGCCGTGGTAGTCCAGGTGCTCGCTGGTAATCCGCGTGAACGCCGCCACATCAAACGCAAAACCAGCCACCCGCCCGTGGGCCAGCCCATGGGACGAGGTCTCCAGCACCGCCCACTGATTACCGGCGTCCCGCATCGCCGCCAGCAGGCGCTGCGACTCCAGCGAAGACAGCGTCGTCTGGTGCTCCGGGTTGGCCGACTCAGTTCCGCCGACCCGATGATCCACCGTCGAGATGAGCCCTGGCGCCAGCCCGGCGATATCGAGAATTCGCGCAATCAGCGCCGCCGTCGTCGTCTTGCCGTCGGTGCCGGTGACCCCGATCAGCCCCAGTTGGCGGTCCGGAAAATCATGAAACCGCCTGGCCACCGCCGCCATCGCCCGGCGCGAGTCCGGCACCACCACCTGCGCCACCGCTTCCAGTTCCGGCAAACGCCGCTCGACCAGCAGCGCCACCGCCCCACCCCCCACCGCCGCCGCCGCGAACTCGTGCCCGTCGCGGTCGGACCCGCTGACCGCCACGAAGAGATCGCCCGGCCGTACGGCTCGCGAATCGAAATTGATACCGGTGATCTCCGGGTCGCCGCCGTGGCGAATCACATCCTTGAGGTCGCGCCGGAGGTCACTGAGGAGCATCGCTAGAAGGGGGAAGCGTCGCCGGCGCGACCGGCACGGATACGTTGCAGCGCCGCCCGCGCGGGCATCAGCACCCGCGTCAGCGCCAGGTGCGAAAGCCGGTTCAATGGCCGGTCGAACGCGCCGGGATGCAAGACTTCCTCCGGCTGAAAGCCCTGCTTGAAGCGATGCACCCCGGCCATCGGATCCTCCGTTCTCTCCGGGTCGATCATGCCCCACAGGTCGTAGGTGTCGCAGCCCTGCTCGCGCGCCCAGCGCATCGCCGCCCACTGGAGCCGGTAATTGGGCATCGCGCGCCGCCCTGCCCCGGTCGACGCGCCGTAGAGGTAGGTGGCCACGCCCCCACAGCGCACCACGAACAGCGCGCCGACATCTTCGCCTTCGACGCTGGCGATCAACAGCCTGCCTACATCCGGCCGAAAGGCCTCCCAGACGGCCGCGTAGTACTCAGCGCCATGCACCGCGAAGCCATCGCGCGCGCCGGTAACGACGGTCATCGCGTGAAACGCCGCCAGGTCGTCCGCCCCGTCCGCCGCCCGTACCTCCACTCCCCGGCGCTCGGAAAGGCGGATGTTATAGCGGGTTTTCGACTTGAACCCGGCCAGGATCTCGTCTTCCTCCGGGCGCAGGTCAATCAGTCCGGTGGCGCGGATCTGTACGTACCCGGCAGTCCGGGCGAAGCCCATTTCGGCGAGGACCGGGCCGAGCGCCGCGAACGAATGGGCCGGCGGCTCGATTCGCAGGAACGACGCGCCCGCTGCGGAAGCCGCTTGGCGGGTGGCCACCAGCAGTTCGCGCAGCGCCGCCGGCGGCGCCTCGCCCAGCGGTCCACGGGGCACATAGGCCACCCCGGCCCCCGGTAGTAACGGCACCGGGCGCATGGTCCGCAGAAGCAACTGCAGCCCGGCCCGGGCGACCCCGTCGCCATCGACCAGCCCGAGCCGACGGGCGCGCCAGCCGAAGCGAGTCTTCAGGTCGCCCCAGGCCCGGCTCTGCAAGAAACTCGGCGCCGGGTCGACGGCGATCAGCCCCAACCACTCCACATCGTCCAGATCGCGGACCGTGAAGACCTGCCCGGCATCACTCATCCGTTCAGTCCTCCCGCACGCCGTGATGCAGCGCCACGCTGCCCATCCCGAGCCGCCGGAAGGTCACCCCGCCGAAGCCGTTTTCGGTCATCAACGCGGCCAGCGTCACGGCGTCGCGAAAGCGCTCCACCGATTCCGGTAGGTAGCGGTAGGCGAACGGATGCCCCGTCGCCAGCCGCCCGATGAACGGCACGATCTTGCCGAAGTACAGCCGGAAGAGCCGCGCCACCGGGCCGTTGCCCATCGGCGATATTTCAAGCACCGTCACCGTGCCGCCCGGCTTCAGTACCCGCGCGAACGATCGAAACACCGCCGGCAGGTCCGTTATGTTGCGAATCGTGAAGGCGGTCACGATTGCGTCCACCGAGGCCGGCGGCATCGGCAGATGCAGCGCGTCGCCCTGCAGGTAGCGGATACGATCCGGTTCGTGGCTGGAGCGCGCGACGGCGATCCGCAGCATCGGCAGCGAAAAATCCACCCCGTAGGCCTGCGCCCGCGGCTCGGCGTTGGCCGCCACCATCCGGGTCAGGTCGCCGGTGCCGGCGCCGACGTCCAGTACGATCCGCGGCTTATTGGCCAGCGCCATTCGCACCGCCTTCCAGCGCCAGTGCAGGTCCATGCCCAGGCTGATCAGGCGGTTGGCGCGGTCATAGCGCGGCGCGATGGCGTCGAACATTGCCCGGACATCGCCCGCCTGGTCGGAGGGAGTTCTAGCTGGCCCGGTTGGCGACGTAATGGGTCAGTCCCTCAAGCGCCCGCGCGCAGGATCCATCTGCGAAAGTCGCCAAGCGCTGCCGGGCGGCCCGCCCGAAACGATCGGCGTCGGCGTGAGCGCATTCGACCGCGCCGGATTCGTCCAGTTCGCTCAGCGCCGTCTCTAACGTCGCCGCATCCGGGGCGCCGTTCTCGAAGAACCGCGCCACCGCGCTCGGTTCCGCGCCGCGCATTTGCAGGAAGTGGATGCTCGGTGACGTCAGCAGCCCCTGTTGCAGGTCGCTGCCCACCGGCTTGCCGGTCACCCCGGCATCGCCGGTGATGTCCAGGATGTCGTCCGCCACCTGGAACGAGTTGCCCAGGTTCAGGCCGTATTCGCGCAGCGCCAGTTGTTCGGCCGGGGGGCGGTCCGCCAACACCGCCGCCGCTTCGCAGCAGAGCCCGAACAGCGAAGCGGTCTTGGCCCCGATCTTCGCCACGTACGCGACCATCATCCGCTCCGGGCTGGAGTCCACACCGGGGACGTCGAACTCGCTCCGTGACATTCGCATGATCGTCTCCGCGAACAGGGTCACAATCTGCGGCCGGTCCAGGCGGGCCACCAGGTCCGCCGCCGCCGCGAAGAGGTAGTCGCCAGTCAGCACCGCCGCGCCCTCCGACCAGTTGACGTGAATCGCGTCGCGGCCGCGCCGGGAGTCGGCCTCGTCGACGATGTCGTCATGAATCAGCGTCGCCGTGTGCAGGCATTCAGCCGCCGCCGCCAGGTCGATCGCGCCCTCGTCAATCTCGCCGAAAAGTCCCGAGGTCAGGAACACCAGCGCCGGGCGCACCCGCTTGCCACTGGCGTCGATGGCGAACTCCAGGATCGAGCCGAGCGCGGTACCCGCCTCGCGCTGCGCCACTTCGTGCAGCCGCCCGTTGCCGCGCTCGATCCAGGCTGCCACCGGCTCCAGGATCTCGGTCAGCGGCGGCGCGGCGGGGGTGGTCTTCATGCGCGGCGGTCCAGCCCGAAAAGCCGCGCGGCATTGCGGTCCGTGGCCGCGGCGATGCCTTCCAACTCGACCCCGCGCAACTCGGCCGCCCGTGTGGCCGTCTCGACCAGGTTCACCGGTTCGTTCCTCTTCCCCCGACGAGATTGCGGCGCCAGGTGGGGCGAATCCGTCTCGATCAGAAGGCGATCTCCCGGCACAATTTTCAGTGCCTCGCCGACCTGGCTACCTGAAGAGTAGGTTATTACACCCGCGAAGGAAATATACAGGTCTAGCCGCAAAAACCCGGCCAGTTGCTCCGCGTCGCCGGTATAACAGTGGATGATGCCGCGCCCCGAATAGTCCTGCAGTGCCGCCAGCGTGGCGTCAAAGGCATCGCGCACGTGCACGATCACCGGCAGGTCACTGGCCACCGCCAGGTCGAGATGCGCCGCAAACGCCGCCTCCTGCACCGCCTGCTCCTGCGCCTTGGCGCGCGCCGCGTTGCGCGCCTCCGTCGCCTCCTTCGCCTTCTTCGCCTCCGCCAGGTGGTGCGCCTTCTTCGCCCTGCGCTTCGCCTTCATCTT
>CAZVZW010000024.1:11005-19221 GCA_964631365.1 uncultured Chloroflexota bacterium
CACCGCCTGCCGCTCGGCGCCCCGCGAGAAGTCCAGTCCGGTCTCGCCGATCGCCACCACTTCGGGTCCTTCCGCCAACCTCGCGATCTCTCCCATCGCCGACGCGTCCGCCGCCTCGGCGCTGTGCGGATGGATGCCGACCGCCGCATAAAGGCCTTCTAGCCGCCCCGCCAGCTCGACCGCGCGGAGGCTGGTTTCAAGACTGAATCCCAGCACCAGCGCCCGGCTGACTCCTGCCTCGCGGGCCCGTTGCCACACCACTTCCACATCGTCCTCAAACCGCTCGTCGTTCAGATGCGTATGCGAGTCGAAAAACATCGGCCGAACCGTGCGGCTATTCGATCCGCGGGAACAGCGGGTCGCCGCCCGGGACCGGACCGGCGGCGGCCAGCCCGCCCCACTCGCACCCCGCTTCCCAGGCGCCCGCCGCCACCGCCGCACCGCCGATCTGCGCCATGATCCGGTCGGCCGTCGTCGGTGCCGCCGGCGCCAGCAGCAGCGCGATGTGCCGCAGCGACTCCGCCAGGTTGTACAGGATCGTATCCACCCGCCCGGCCTGCTCCGGGTCGCCGGCCAGCTTGTACGGCTGCGTCGCATCCACGTAGCGATTCGCCGCCGCCACCAGTCGCCACAGATCGGCCAGCGCCTCGCTGAAGTTCCAGGCGTCGAACCCCTTTGCGACCTTTTTCCACGCCTCGTCGGTCGCCGCCTGCAGCACCGTCTCCGGCTCCGTGTTCGGACCCGCCGCCGGCAGCACGCCGTCGCGATAGCGGCCGATCATCGAAACCGTCCGGTTAAGCAAATTGCCCAGGTCGTTGCCGAGTTCGCGGTTGTAACGGGCGTCCAGGTTGTCCCACACGAAGCTGCCGTCACGGAAGAACGGCACCTCGCGCAGCAGGTAGTAGCGCAACGGATCGACCCCGTACTTGGCCGTGACCTCAAACGGGTCCACTGCCGTGCCGGTGGTCTTGCTCATCGCCTTCCCCTCGAGGTCGATCCAGCCGTGGCCGACCACTGATCTCGGTAACTCAATGCCGGCCGCCATCAGCATCGCCGGCCAGTAGATCGCGTGAAAGCGCAGGATGTCCTTGCCGATCACGTGGGCGTCGGCCGGCCACCATTTGGCGAAGGTGGCCTCGTCGTCCGGGAAGCCAGCCACCGTCGCGTAGTTGATCAGCGCATCGAACCAGACGTAGATCACCTGCGACTCGTCGATCGGCACCGGGATGCCCCAGTCCGTGCCGGCCCGTGAGACGCTGAAATCCTTCAGCCCGTCCTTGATGAAGTTCAGGACCTCGTTGCGGCGAAACTCCGGCCGCACGAAATCCGGGTTCTGCTCGAAGTGCTCCAGCAGTCGGTCCTGGTAGCGGGAAAGCGCGAAGAAGTAGTTCTCCTCCGAGAACCACTCCGGCTTCGTGCCGTGGACCGGGCACATACTCTCGTTCAACTCGGTATCCGGGTAGTAGTTCTCGCAGGACAGGCAGTACCAGCCCTCGTACTTACCCTTGTAGATGTCGCCGTTGGCGTGGGCGCGGCGAAAGATCTCCGCCGAAGCCAACGTGTGGCGCTCCTCGGTGGTGCGGATGAAGACATCCGCCGACACATCCAGGTGCTGCCAAAGATCGTGAAAGCGGGGCGAGAATTCGTCCACAAACTCGCGGGGTTCGCGGCCGGCCTCGCGGGCAGTGCGGGCCACGTTCAGGCTGTTCTCGTCCACGCCGGTAGAGAAGGAAACGTCATATCCCTGCAGGCGCTTGAAACGCGCGATGCAGTCGGCGCCGATCTTCTCAAAGGCGTGGCCCAGGTGCGGATCGCCGTTCGGGTAATCGATTGCGCAGGTGAGGTAGTAGGTCTTCATCCAGCTCCCGGGACCGGGCTCCACGCGGGTCCGGCGAATGGTAGCACTCCGTCATCCTCCCGCAGCCGGGGCTTCCGGTGATTCCGGCCCGTCTTACGCCACCGCCACACCGGGGCAATCTGCGACTGGTAGCCTCAGCTGAGCCGGGAACGCCGGCGGTGGAGATCAGTCTCGACCGGACTCATCCCGCCCGCACCTGCCATAATCGACGACTTCGCTTCGTGAACCGAAACCACTCGCCGGAATGACGCCAATATGACGACCGAAACCACGCCCACCAGCAGCGCCGACGGCGTCGCTTGGGACCTGACCGATCTCTACGCCACCGTCGAAGACCCGAAGATCGATGCCGATCTGCAAGCCGCCGACGACCGCGCCGCCACCTTCGAGCAGGACTACCGCGGCAAGCTGACCGGCCTCGACGCCCCGGCGCTGGCGGCCGCGGTCGAAGAACTACAGGAAATCGTCCAGCTGATGGACACCCCGGTCATCTACGCCCATCTGCTGCACGCCGCCAAGAGCGACGACCCGGCCAACGGTCGCCTGCTCAGCTCCGTAATGGAAAAATCCTCGGCCATTCGCAATCGCCTGGTCTTCTTCGAGCTCGAATGGGCGGCGCTAGACGAAGCGATCGCGCTGCCGCTGATGGGCCACGCCGACCTGGCCGGCTACCGGCACTTCCTCGAAAAAGAACGCCGCTACCGCCCCCACCAGCTCAGCGAGCCCGAGGAAACCGTGCTAGAGCGCAAGGCTAACACCAGCGGGCGCGCCTTCTCGCGGCTCTTCGACGAGGTCACCGGGCGGATGACCTGCGACGTCGAACACGGCGGAGAGATCAAACGCCTGAACGAATCCGAAACCCTGGCCCTGCTCTATGACCCGGACCGGACGATGCGCCAGGCCGCCGCCGAGGCCCTCACCGTCTCCCTCAAAGACCACCAACACGTCCTGACCTACATCTTCAACGTGCTCGTCCAGGACCACAAGATCAACGACGAGATACGCGCCTACGGCACCCCGATGGCCTCGAGGAACCTTTCCAACGAGATCGAGCAGAGCACGGTCGACGCGCTGGTCGATTCCTGCGAGGAATTCCACCCCACCGTCCACCGTTACTACCGCCTCAAGAAGGAGCTCCTCGGCCTCGACGAACTGCACGACTACGACCGCTACGCCCCGCTCAGCGGCGACTCGCCCGAGCGCACCTGGGCCGAGTGCCGCGAAATCGTCACCGCTAGCTACCGGCAATTCGACCCGCGGGCTGGTGAGATCGTGGACGAGTTCTTCGAAGAACGCTGGATCGACGCCGAACTGCGCAACGGCAAGCGCGGTGGGGCCTTCAGCGCCGGCGGCCCGGCGAACGTGCACCCCTACATCATGTGCAACTACACCGACCGCATCCGCGACGTCATGACCGTCGCCCACGAACTCGGCCACGGCATCCACCAGTACCTCTCGCGGCAGGTCGGCTACCTGCAATCGCACACCCCGCTGACCACCGCCGAGACGGCCTCCGTCTTCGGCGAGATGATCGTCTTCCACCGCCTGCTCGAGCAGGAGAGAGACCCGAAGGTGCGACTGGTCCTACTGACCGGCAAGATCGAAGACGCCTTCGCCACCGCCTTCCGGCAGATCGTCATGACCCGCTTCGAGCAGAGCCTGCACAACGCCCGCCGCGAAGAGGGCGAGTTGGAGGCCGGGCGGATCGGCGAACTCTGGATCGCCGCCAACGCCCCGATGCACGGCGACACCGTCACCCTCACCGACAACTACAGCCACTGGTGGAGCTACATCCCGCACTTCATCCACTCGCCGTTCTACACCTACGCCTACAGCTTCGGCGAGCTGCTGGTGCTGGCCCTCTACCGGCTCTACGAGGAGCAGGGTGCCGGCTTCGTACCCGGCTACATGGAGATGCTCGGCAAAGGCGGTTCTGTGTCGCCGTCCGAGCTCGTCGCCCCCCTCGGCGTCGACATCAACGACCCCGGCTTCTGGAACGGCGGCCTCAGCCTCCTCGACGAAATGGTCACCCAGGCGGAGCAATTGGCGGAGGCGTAGGGGTGTCTAGTTCTCCGGCAAATTCGGGGATTCAAAGGCTGGTCGCAGAAGCTGGGCTTCGGGCTGACGAAGCGCGAGCGCTCGAGATTTGGCTCAGTTTTCACCCTGAATTCGTGTCGCCGGATATCACGGCGGAGGCGCCTGACCAGCTGCAGCCACATACCGGATCACAACCAAAAGCCCCAGGTGTATGTCTGTCTCATGAGGAAACGCAAATCGTCGCAATTGAGATCACAGAACGGACCGAGTTTGATCCGACCAATCCGGATCAGCCTCTGCTCGCAGAGTTGGCCACGAAGAGAAGGCGAAGAAGAAGAGATCGCAACTGATCTGTAATCCGAATGGACGCTGCGTCGCCCGCCCCGCATACCCCGGATCCCGAAGACGGATGACTCCGCAATTGCGGAAGCGCTGCGGCGAATTGATAGGGCTTGTGTCGCTTCCGCAAACGGCGCTTCATATGTGATCCGGATACCACGGGTGCTCCGGGTGCTCATTCGTGCACCTAGATTTCCTCGCAGGTAAACGTGGTCAGCGAGCGTGTCCTACGCCAATAGCCCCACGTACCAACAGACAGTGCCGCCAGCCAGGCTCCTGTTCGAGAGGCTGGGGCTTCTATTCTCCGTACTTCTCCAACATGTAAGCCGCGTGCTCGGGCATGTCGTAGCCGACCATCCAGAGGAAGATGGCGGAGGTTGACGGGCCGAGGTGGGCGAAGCGCTTCGCGAGGGTCTTGATAGTCGCCTGATCGCCGGTGGGGGCCAGGGATTTCAGGTACGACTCGAAGCTGCCGTGCTCGGCGAGGACGGTCTGGAATTCCCTGGCGTTGGTGATGGTGGAGATGATCTTCTTGCGATTGCGCACGATGCTGGCATCGGCCATGAGGCGCTCGATGTCGCCGTCGCCGTACCGGGCGACGATGTCGATATTGAATCCCTCGAAGGCCGCCAGGTAGCCGTCCCACTTGTTGTCGATGACCTTCCAGTTGAGGCCTGCCCGGGCGATCGATTTGGTCATGTCGGCGAAGTACTCGGCGTCGTTGGCCGGGGCGCCGCGGGTCTGGGCGAATTCGCCGTGCTCGACGGCGGCGCGGGCCACCTGTATGTGATCGGTCTCTTGCGTAGCTATCTCCCGGCCCTCCTCGGTGTCGCTGTCGCCGCTCGTCGGCGCGGGTCCCAAGCCTAGCGCACCCCACTCCACCGGCCCCCGTAAGAATTCACCGGGAAGGTGGTCAGGCGTCGATTTGCAGTCCAAGTTGATAGGCGCGGCGGCGGGGGACGTTGAGTTCGGTAGCCACCGCGGCGGCGGCATCGCGCAGGGACTTTCCGCTTTCCAGTCGCTCCCGAACGGCGGCAATCACCTCGTCATCGGTCGGCTTGGCGGCCACCAGCGCCGCCGGCCCGATCACCAGCACGTACTCGCCCCGCGCCTTCGTCAAGACCTCCAGATCGGCTGCCTCGCCGAGTGTGGACTCGACGATCTCCTCGTGCAACTTAGTCAGTTCGCGGCAGACCAGCAGCGGCGCGGCGCTGCCGAAGACATCAACGCATTCAGCGGCGACCGCGGCGGCACGGCGTAGGGACGCGTAGACGACAGCCGGCAAGCCGGTCGCAGCGGCCGACTCCAGCGCCTCGCGGCGGCGCGCCTTGCGTCGCGGCAGGAAGCCCAGGAAGACCGCGCCGGCTGTCTCGATGCCGGAAACCGACAGCGCCGCGGCCAGGGCCGAAGGACCGGGCACCGGCGACACCGCGTGCCCAGCGGCGCGGGCGGCGGCCACCAGCGCCGCGCCGGGATCGGACACCCCGGGGGTGCCGGCGTCGGTGCAGTAGGCGACATCGCTCTCAGCCAGCAACTCGACCACCTTCGCGATCCGCCCGGCCGGGCTGTCGCCATGCACCGACAGCAGCCGGGTCTTGATGGCCAGATGTTTCAGCAACTTGCCGGTACGGCGGGTGTCCTCGGCCACCACCACGTCCACCTCCCCCAGAACTGCCCGGGCGCGCTCGGTCAGATCGGCCAAGTTGCCGATCGGGGTCGCCACCAAGTGCAGAGTTCCCACCGGCCGGCCCGGCTAGACGCCGTTGACCACGTACTCCGGCGGGCAGGTTCCGGCTTCCACCGCGATCACGTTGTCCACCGCGCGCTCGGCCATCCGGGCCATGCTCTCGGCGGTGTTGCCGGCGATGTGCGGACTGACAATCGCGTTGTCCAGTTCGAAGAAGGGCGAGGCCTCCATCGGCTCGTCGATAAAGACATCCAGCCCGGCCCCGGCAATCCACCCGGACTTCAGCGCCGCCAGCAGCGCCGGCTCGTCGATCAGCGGACCACGCGCCGTGTTGACCAGGAAGACCGTCGGCTTCATCAGCTCGATCGCGCGGGCATTAATCATGCCGGTGGTTTCTTCGTTGGCGGGCATGTGCAGGGTGATGAAATCGGATTTGGCGAGGAGGTCATCAAGCTCCACCTTGCGGACGCCCATCGCCGCCATCGCCGTCGCGTCGACGTAGGGGTCATAGCCCAGGATCACCATGCTGAACGCCGCCGACCGGCGCGCGACGCCCTGGCCGATCCGCCCCATCCCGACGATGCCGACCGTCTTGCCGAAAACGTCGTTGCCCTTGCGCGGGTCCCACTTGCCGCCCTTCAGCGTGCGGTCGAGTTGTGGGATCAGCCGCGAGCCGGCCAGCATCAGCCCCAGCGCGAAATCGGCCACCGTCTCGCCGTTGGAACCGGGCGTCGTGGTGACCGCCACGCCGTGCTCGGCGGCAGCGTCGACATCGACCTTGTCGAAGCCAACTCCGGTGCGGGCAATTACCTTCAGGGTGTCGCCGGCGGCCTCAATGACCGCCCGCGAGACCGTGTCCGAGCCGTTGGCCATGATCGCCGTACAGCCGGCGGCATCGGCGATGAAGTCCTCCGCCGAAAGCGGCGCGGCGGCCTCACTGACCACCACTTCCCAGCCGGCTTCGGTGAACTTGTGCATGTATTCAGGAATCCAAGATTCGGCCATCGGACGGCCCATCAGTACCTTTGGCAATTGGGTGCCTTTCGGGGTGGGGGGAGGTACGCCGTCCATTTTGGGCGCGGCACCATGTCCGGTCAACGGTCGCCCCGGCTGCTTCTATGCGCCAGCAGAAGTGCGGCGGGCCGCTAAAGCTCCAGTTCGGCAACCCCGGCCGGCAGGCTCTTGAAGGCGTTCGCCGCCACCCGCGCCACCACGCCGTCGACCGCCTCGTCATCGACGCCCATCTCATTGACCTCCGCCGGCGAGCGCTCCTCGTCAAGCAGTAGATGGAGAATCATGTCCGCGTCGGCGTAGCTGATGCCCAGCTCCTCCTCGTCGCTCTGCCCGACCCACAGGTCGGCGCTGGGCGGCTTGGTCAGAATGGCCTCCGGGATATCGAGCTCGGCCGCCACCTCGCGCAACTGGGTCTTGTAGAGCCGGCCGATAGGGTTGATCGCCCAGGCGGCGTCGCCGAAGAGCGTGCCGTAGCCCAGCAGCGTCTCGGTGCGATTCGAGGTGCCCACGACCAGCCCGCCGATCTCGGCCGACACGTCGTAGGCGACGATCATCCGGCAGCGTGCCATCACGTTGCCCATCCGCAGCGGCCCGGCCGCCGGTCGCATCGAGGCGAACGAATCCACCATCGGCGTGATGTCGATTTCCAGCGACTCAACACCCAGGCGATCTATTAGATAGCGCGCATCGGTGCGGCTGCCGGGGCTGCTGGATTTGTACGGCAGCATCACCGCGACCACGTTCTCCGGGCCCACCGCCAGCGCCGCCACCGTGGCCACCACCGCCGAGTCGATCCCGCCGGAAAGCGCCACCACCGCCTTCTCGAATCCGGCCGCCTTGATCTCGTGGTGGACGAAACGTTCCATCTGCGCGATCACCGAATCGACATCCACCGACAACTCGTCGGCGAGCCGTTCGGTCAGCATCGATCCGGCCTGATTAAAAGCGCTCACTCGCGGGCTCCCGGTTGCGAAAAGGATAGATAGGCGGCCCCGGGCCGGCGTCGCGGAGAGCGCCCGGGGACCAACCAATGCTAACCAGCCGGGCGGCCCCGGCGCACTATTTCGAGGGTACTATTAGAATCTCCATCGATTCATCAGGCCGGAATCCGACCGTCAGCTTTCCCACCGAACCCCGGCGAAATTCGCTGCAAACTGGCCCACAGCGAGCGAGACGCTCGGTAACCCATGAACCAGTCCCCGCCCCCCACACCATCCATGACCGATCCGCCCCCGGAAGACCGCAGCGTGCACCTGTCCAGGGTGTTCTATCTGTGGATCG
>CAZVZW010000025.1:0-7226 GCA_964631365.1 uncultured Chloroflexota bacterium
GGCGGGTCATTACCGGGGCCACCGCGCTGCTGGCGATCACCATGTTTCTGCCCTATTTGTTCGTTCGTTTCCCGCCGAAGGTGCAGACGGTCCGTCCACCGTTCCGCACGGTCCTGGCAACCCTGCTGCGCCCCCGGCCCCTCCTGATGCTTGCCGTCATAGTTTTCTATGTTGGCATCGAAGGCACCTATAACGGCTGGCTGCCGAGCTACTTTGAAATTGAGATCGGCGCCTCGCGCGGCATCGGCGCCTACTCGGTCGCCATCATGTGGGTCGGCATCGTCGCCGGCCGCGGCCTCTCCGGGCTCATTGCCCGCCACGTCGACCACCATCTCTTGCTGGCCGCCTCGATGGGCGCCAGCGTACTGTCCGGCCTGGTCGTCGTCGCCACCTCCAGCATCCCGGTCGCGTTTGCCGCCCTGCTCATCTCTGGAACCATGATCGGTGGAGCCTTTCCCACCGCTCTGGCGATCGGCGTGCGCGGCCAGCGGGCCATGGTCGGCGCGCTCACCGGGTTCATCGTCGCCGGGGCCGGCATCGCGGGCGTCATCTTCCCGCCGGTCGCGGGTTTGATCGTCGACGGTGTGGGTTTCCGGGCGGCCATGCTTTTCACGGGCTTGCTGGCGATCCCCGGCGTGGCGGCGGCGCTGGCCGCGTACTTTCGGCGCCACCGCGATGCGTCGGCCGACCGGTCCGTAGACTAAGGTTCCCCCGGACCCCCCAACCGAAAGCCAGACTCCGTGCCCAACGCCACCCAACCTGTCATCGCCATCGACTTCGGCGGCACCCAGATACGCGCCGCGATCGTTGATCCGGACGGGGCTATCAGCGGGTTGCAATTCGCCGAAACCGGCATCGATGGTCCGGCCGCCGTCATCGCCCGTATCGGCGACACCACCCAACTGGCCCTCGCCGCCGCCGGGCTTGAAACCTCCGCCTGCGCCGCTATCGGCATCGCTGCACCTGGCCCGCTTGACTACGAGCGGGGGATGATCCTGCGCGCCCCCAACATCCCCGGATTCGAGAACGTCGTCGTCGCCCCACCCCTCGGGGAGCGCTTCGACCTGCCCGCCTTTCTGGGCAACGACGCCAACCTGGCCGTCCTCGCCGAGCACACCTACGGCGCCGGTCGCGGGGTAAGTGACATGGTCTATGTCACCGTCAGTTCCGGCGTCGGCGCCGGCATCCTGGTCGGCGGCGAGTTGCTACTCGGCGGCACCGGCAACGCCGGCGAAGTCGGCCACATGACCATCGACGTCCACTCCACTGTCCACACCAGCGGCAACATCGGCTGCGTGGAGCAGTTCGCCGCCGGACTGGGCATTGCCCGCTACGCCGAACAACTCCTGGAAAAGGACAACCACTCCACCTTGGACGCCATCTTTGAAAACAGCGGCGAACTCACGGCCCGCGACGTCGCCGAAGCCGCGCAGGCCGGCGACCGACTCGCGAACGCCGCCTGGGACCGGGCGGTCCGCGCTCTCGGCGCGGGCTTCGTCAGCTTCATCCACGTCCTCAATCCGCGCCTGATCGTCGTCGGCGGCGGGGTCACCAACGCCGGTGACTTCCTGCTCGACCCGCTACGCACCTACGTCCAGCGCTACGCCATGCCCGGTTTCAAGGAACATCTGCAGATCGTGCCCTGGACCCTGGGAGAAGAAATCGGCCTGCTCGGCGCCGCCGCCTGGGCCCGCCGGTCCCTTAGAGACGTCTGAGCCACCGCTATCGGTCGGGCAATCTGACCTCGTCCAGCACCAGATAACCTCCCACCGCCGCGACCCGAATCCCCATCACTCCCTCACCCACCAGGAAGCCCCGCGCCCGCGTCGCCAGCGGGATGCCCGGCAGTTCCTCGTCCAGCCAAGCATCGGCGCGGGCATAGGCGGCGGCCCGCGCCTCCGGGTCCCGCTCGCCGTTGGCCGCGGCCACCAGGTCGTCATAGGCGGCGTCCACCCAGCCCGAGCGCAAGAAATCATCGTCTGACTGCCACAGAACGTTGTGCCAGTTCTCTGGATCGCGGTACTCGGCGTTCCAGCCCGCCCGGTAGATATCGAAATCGCCCGGCTCGACCGTGAAATCCAGGAAGTCGCGCCACTCGCGCACATCTATCTCCACCTGCACTCCCAGCACTTCCGACCAGCGTGCCTGCAGGTACTCCGCCAGCCGGTCCCAGCGCGCGGTCTGGTGGTAGGTGAAGCGCACCGTCGGGAAGCCGGCACCGTTCAGGAAGCCGGCCTCCGCCAGCAGCCGCCGCGCCTCATCGATTCCGGCCTGCGGGGTGGTGGCAGCGGGTTCCGCCACCGAGCGTGCCGGCTTCGGCAGCAGGCTCGCCGACGGTCTCTCCGCGCCTTCGAACACCAGCCCCACCAGCCGCTCCCGGTCCAGCGCCAGCGAAAACGCCCGCCGCACCCGCACGTCGTCCCAGGGCGCCCGCGTCGTGTTGAACACCAGGAACCAGTTCCCGGCCAGGTCATAGACCGCGCTGCGGCGGCGCAGTTCGTCGTCGTCGCGGGCACGGTTCAGGTCCTCGCCGCGCAGTTCAACGATGTCCGCCTGGCCAGCCGCGAAGCGATCCGCCGGTGAGCTGTCGGTGCCCACCAGCGTCACCGTCACCTCGTCCGTCCGCTGCCGCGACGGATCGCGATAGTGGGGATTGCGCACCAGTCGCATGCCTGTCCCGTGCTCCCACTCGGCCAGCATGTAAGGCCCGTTGCCCACTAGATTGCCGGGTTCGGTCCAGCGCTCGCCGACGGTCGCCAGAACCTCCTGATTCACTGGCGCGAAGGTCCACAGTGCCACCCGCGCCGGAAACGACATCATCGGCCCGGTCAGGGTGACCTTCAGCACCCGCTCCGACTCCGCCACGATCGCCACTCCGTCCGCGTCGGCGCTGAGCCCGTCGGCATAGCTCATCGCCCCCTCCACCGGGAACAGCAGATAGGCCGCGTCCGAGCGCACGTTCGGGTCCAGCACCCTCTTCCATGCGTACGCAAAGTCGGCCGCCGTCAGCGCCGAGCCGTCGCTCCATTTCAGGTCCGGCCGCAGCGTGAACCGGTACTCCGCACCCCCCGCCGCCACCTCCCATTTCTCCGCCGCCGCCGGTTGCGGCCTTCCTGCCGCGTCCAACCGCACCAGCGGCTCGAACAGCAGATCCACCAGCGTCAGCGCCTCCGGGTACATCACCACGCCCGGGTCCAGCGTCATCTTGAGACCCGGATCGGAGGTTTCAAGTTCGCGCATCGCCAGCCGCAGCACCACCGGGTTTTCCGGCGCTTCGGTGGCCGTCGGCGTCGCAACCGGCCGCGTATCCGCCGGCGCCGGCCCCGGCCCGGTTGCGGGCTCTGCCCGATCGCACGCGGCCACCACCAGCAGCATCACAAAGATGACCAACCGCGCCCCCCACGGGCCCCTCCGCTTCACCTAGTCATCAATCCAGACCGTCGACATCCACTCCTGCAGGCTGCTCGTCGGCGTGAATCCGCGCACATAGGGCTGCACCAGGTAGTGATCCACCCCGAATTGCATCGGCAGCACCACTCCGTCCGCAACGATCAGGTCCTCGGCCTGCCGGTAAAGCTCGTAGCGCCGCCCGGCATCCGGCTCCACCCGCGCCTCCTCCAGCAGCGTGTCCACCGCGGGGTTTGAATAGCGCGTGGCATTCTCCGGGCTGCCGGTCAGGAACAAGAACTCCAGGAAGTTATCCGGGTCCGGGTAGTCGGCCACCCAGCCGAACCGGATCATCTGGTGCTGGTGCTCCGGGTCCTCCACCTCCAGCAGGAAGTCCGCGAAATCGATCGCCTGCATCCGCACCGTCACCCCCAGGTTCTCGCGCAGGAAGTACAGAATCGCCTCCGTGTCCTGCGACGGCAGCAGCCCGCTGCCGGCCATCAGGAAGGTCACGTCCGGCAGATTCTCGGCGCTGCCATAGCGCGACAGCGCCAGTTCGCGGCGGGCTTCCTCGGGGTCATAGCCCAGCGCCGCTCGCTCCGGGTCGTGCCCGGGCAATCCCGTCGGCAAAATCCCATTCGCCGTCTGCTCATGTCCCCGAAACGTCACCCGGTTGATCTTTTCCATATCGATCGCCAGCACGAAGGCCCGCCGCACATGCACGTCGTCAAACGGCGCCACCCGCGTGTTGAAGCCGACGTACCGTAACGACAATTGCGGCGCGGCCATGTAGTCCTCGCTGAAACGCTCGCCGCTGTTACGGAAGCGATCGATATTCCTCCCGCCGATCGGCACGATGTCTATCTCGCCGGTCTCGTAGCCCAGCAGTCCCTCCCCACCTCCCACAATCGCCACCGTCACCCCCTCCAGTAGCGCCGGAGCGTGGTATTCGTCATTGCGCTTCAGAACAATTTCCTCGCGCTCGCGCCAGCGCCACAGCAGGAACGGCCCGCTCTCGTTGGGGTCTTTGAACCACTCCGGCTCGTCCACCTCCTCGCGGTCGACCACGAACGACACCGGGTGAGTGAGCTTCGACAGGAACACCGCCGCCGGGCGCCGCAGCTCGATCCGCACCGTCCGCGGGTCCGGCGCGCTCAGGCCGCTCACCCGTTCCGCCGCCCCTTCGTGGTATTCCAGCGCCCCGGCGATATCGCCCAGGTACACCACCGAGACCGGCGGCGCCATCTGTGGCGACAGCGCCCGCTCGATCGAGAACAGGACATCCGCCGAAGTGATTTCGCGCCCCTCGGCGAACTTGATCCCCGGCCGCAGGTGGAACGTATAGACCAGTCCGTCGGCCGAGACTTCCCACTCCTCGGCCAGGTCCGGCGTCAGCTCCAGCTCCGTATTCAGCTTCACCAGCCCGGCGAAGATCTCCAGCACGTAGCCCGCCGAGCCCACATCCCGCACCAGCGCCGGATCCAGCGTCACCGCCCGCGAGCCGATCGTGCGCAGGTGGCCGGCCTCCGCCGCCGATCTCGCCTCGGGCTCCGGCGTGCTCCCGGCGAGCACCGGGTTGCCGGCCGTCGCCGCCGCCGACACCTGCGCGCAGCCGGCCAGCGCCGTCATCAGCACCAGCCCCGCCAACCACCGACTCAGTCTCACGTCGCCCCGGCGAGCCGCCGCAGCGCCGCCCCCGCCCGCTCAATCATTCGGATCTCGTTCGGGTACCGCACCACCTTCACCGCCTCTTCGCTGCCAAACCACGCCGACGCCACATGCTCCACTGGGTCATGCCGCAGGCAACCACCCACCACTCGCGCCAGGTAATGACTCACCTCTTTGTCCAGCCGTCGCTCGCCCACCATAAAGTGATAGCGCACATCGCCGAGGTGCTGGGTCAATTTCGTGTCCAGCCCGGTCTCCTCGGCAATCTCGCGCACCGCTGCCTGCTCCACCGTCTCGCCCGGTTCGATCCCGCCCTTCGGCAGCACCCAGTTGCCGGTGTGACTCCGCACCAGGGCGAACTGAATACCGCTTTCCGTCCGGCGAAACGGCACCCCGCCCGCCGAATGCGTAATCCCTTCCGCATCCGTTGGACGCAGCTCCTCGCCAGTCGCCATCTTGCTCCGAATCCTCTGATTTGCTCACTGGCTCAATTCTACCGTCCCTGTGCTAGCCTTTTGGCGCTTCCTCCCCGAGCCCCGGACGGCCCCTTTTGCCCCACACCGATTGCATCCTCGCCATCGACCAGGGCACCACTGGCACCACCTGCCTCACTGTCGCCCGCGACGGCGCCATACTCTCCCGCGGCTACGCCACCGTCGCTTCAAGCTTCCCCCACGACGGCTGGGTCGAGCAGGACCCTGAGGCCATCTGGCAGTCCGTATTGGCCGCCGCTTCGGAAGCCCTCCGCGCCATCGACGCCGTCCCGGTCGCCATCGGCATCACCAACCAGCGCGAGACCACCATCCTCTGGGACTCCGCCTCCGGCCGCGCACTGGCCCCGGCCATAATCTGGCAATGCCGCCGCACCGCCGAGACCTGCGCCGAACTCACCGCCGCCGGCCACGCCGACCTCATCCGCCGGCGCACCGGCCTGGTCATCGACCCTTACTTCTCCGGAACCAAGATCGCCTGGCTGCTCGACTCCGATCCGGACATCCGTGCCGCCGCTGAAGCCGGCAGCGCCCGCTTCGGCACCGTCGACTCCTGGCTCCTCTGGAAACTGACCAACGGCGCCGAGCACCGCATCGACGCCACCAACGCCGCCCGCACCATGATTGCCCGCCTCGACGGCCCGGCCTGGGACGACGACCTGCGCGATATCCTCGATATTCCGGCGGCCCTGCTGCCCGAGATCGTGCCTAGCACCGGGAAACTCGGTGTCACCGCCGGCTCCGATCCGATCCCCGCCGGGCTCACCATCGGCGGCATCGCCGGCGACCAGCAGGCCGCTCTCTTCGGCCAAGCCTGTTTCGATCCGGGCATGCTGAAGACCACCTACGGCACCGGTTGCTTCCTGCTCGCCAATACCGGCCTCGCGCCCCGGTTCTCCGAAAAGGGCCTGCTCACCACCGTCGCCTGGCAGATCGGCTCCGAAACCACCTACGCCCTCGAAGGCAGCGTCTTCATCGGCGGTGCCGTTATCCAGTGGCTCCGCGACCACCTCGGCCTCATCGACTCCGCCGCCGAATCCGAAGCGCTCGCCGCCTCGGTGCCCGACACTGCCGGGGTCGTCTTCGTGCCGGCCTTCGTCGGACTCGGCGCGCCCCACTGGGAACCGGGCGCCCGCGGCCTCATCCACGGCCTGACCCAGGAAGCTGGGTCGGCCCACATTGTCCGCGCCGGACTGGAAGCCATCGCCCATCAGGTCGCCGATCTCGCCGAGATCATGAGCCTCGAATCCGGCGTCTCGCCCTCCGAGATACGCGTCGACGGCGGCGCCGCCCAGAACGATCTGCTGATGCAGATGCAGGCTGACTTCGTCGACTGCCGGGTCGCCCGCCCCACCAACGTCGAGACCACCGCCATGGGCTCCGCGCTGCTCGCCGGGCTCGAAGTCGGCTTTTGGAACGATCTAGACGAGCTGCGCTCCATCTGGGAACTCGACCGCCAGTTCCACCCCACCGCCGACCCCACCGTCCCCGCTCGTCGCCGTCAATGGTCCCGCGCCCTGGATCGCGCCAGGGATTGGACCTAAGGCTTCCCCCAAGTAGTGTTGGATCGCTGCCGATTCCGCTCCGCGCCGGCCCCCTCACTCGCTTCCGAATGGCTTGGGTACGGTGCGCACTGAGAGCGAGTGCACTGGTGGCCGCACGGCGGGGGATGGGGTGCCG
>CAZVZW010000025.1:7326-11296 GCA_964631365.1 uncultured Chloroflexota bacterium
GGATGGGGTGCCGCGGACCCATTTCAAGCGACGCCCACGAGACACCTGCCTCAGTTGGTTGGCAGGGTGGGTATTGGCAGGGTCCACCCCGTTGAGCGCGTAGCGCAATACGCTACATCGTTGAAACGTAGGGAAGAGACTGAAAGGGACCGTCGCCGTGCCGATCCCGAAGGCAACACCTGCGCGTCCATGACCGTCACCTACGACTTCCAGATACTCACCGCCAGCCCGGATCCCGGTGACCTAGTAGCGCCTACCCCTCCGCGACCCAGATCGTCTCCCCGCCGACCAGCGTCCTGACCGGATTCAGGCTCGGGTCCAGCAGCACCACGTCTGCCCGTCGGCCCGTCTCCAGGATGCCGTGCTCATCCACCAGCCCCGCCGACCGCGCCGGCGTCAGGCTCGCCATCTCCACCGCCGCCTCTGGCGGCACATCCAGAAACTCGACTGCGTTGCGGACCGCTGTGTCCAGCATCAACACGCTCCCGGCCAGGTTTTCGGCCGGAGTCCGCGCCGCGCCGCCGGCCACGGTTATCGCGTAGTCCCGCCACGCAAACTCCCCATCCCCCAGCCCCGCGAACGGCATCGCGTCCGACACCAACGCCACCCCACCCGCGCCCTTGCGTTCAAGAAGCAACCGCGCCATCGCCGGGTGCACGTGCACGCCGTCCAGGATCAACTCTGCCGTCACCGCGTCGTGCGCCAGCATTGCCCCGGCGATCCCTGGCTCGCGGTGGTGGATGCCGGTCATCGCGTTGAAGCAATGCGTACAGCGCGTCAGGCCGTGGTCGATGGCCCGCTTCGCGTCGGCATAGGTCCCGGCCGCATGACCCAACGACGGCACGATCCCGGCCATGTTAATCCGCGCCAGCGAGTCGGCCCGTTCGCCATGGCAGGCAATCGTCATCACCCGCAGCGCCATGTCGCCGGCCTTCGCAAGCGCCTCCAGTTCGTCCACATCAAAGGGGCGGAAGTCCTCCGGTGCGAACATCCCCGGTGCTCCCGGATCCAGAAACGGACCCTCCAGATGCAGGCCGGCCATCCGGGCGCCGGGCGGTTTCTGCGAAGCCAGTTCCCCCACCAGACCTTCTAATTCCTCCCGCGGGGCACTCGCCAGCGTCGGCAGGAAGGCCGTCACTCCATACCTCGGCAATTCCCGCGCCATCCCCCGCACCCCGTCCGCTCCGGCCATCGCGTCGTAGCCCGCCAGCCCGTGGATGTGGGTATCCACGAACCCCGGCGCGACGAGAAGCCCCGCCGCCGCGATCACCTCATCGCCCGGTCCCGGCGCGCCTAACCCCGCTCCAACGGCAACCACCATCCCATCGCGAATCTCCACATGCCCTCCCTCAACCCGTCTCCCCGGCGCCAGCACCGTGCCACCGGCAATCCACGTCGCCATCAGCCCGCTCAGGCGCTCCCGGCCAACAGCGATTCAAACCCGCCATCACCCTCAAACGGACCCAACACCGCCAGGCGGTAGTCCGCGGGCCGCAGCACCCGTTCCGCCACCTTACGAATGTCGTCCAGCGACACTCCATCGATCTCCGCCAGTGACTGCTCGATCGTCACGATCTTGCCGGTCACCGCCAACTGTCGCCCGATCCAGTGCACCACCCCGCGGGTGTCCTCGGTGCCCAGCAGCAGCCGCCCGCGGGCATACTCCCGGGCCATCTCCAACTCGTGGTCGATCACGGTCTTGCCGAACTCAGCCAGTTCCGTCATCACGGCCTCCAGCGCCGTCGTCGCCGTTCCCGGGCTGACCCCGGCGTGCACTCCGAAGATCCCCTGGTCGCTGTGCATCACCGGGAACGAATACACCGAGTAAGCCAGCGCCATCTCCTCGCGAATCTTCTGGAACAGCCGGCTGCTCATGCCATCGCCGAGGATGATGTTCATCAGCGAAAGCGCCCAGCGATCCGGGTCCTCCTGGGGAATGCCGGGCATCGTCAGCACGATATTGGCCTGCTCGCTGTCCCAGTTCTCCACCCGGACCGCCTGGCCTGTGCCGACCCCTTGCGTCATTTCTCGTTCGGCCTCCGGGGCGCCCATCCGCCAGTCGCCCATCTTCTCGCCGACGGCCGCCACCACGTCAGCGTGTTCGCGATTGCCGGCCACCGCCACCACCACCGACGACGGCACGTACTGCCCGTCCAGGTAGCCCAGCAGTTCCGCGTGCCCCACGTTCGCCAACGTATCCGGCGTCCCGGCGATGTCCCGCCCCAGGGCGTGGTCCGGGTAGGTGATTTCCGACGAGATCATCCCCACCCTCGAATGCGGGTCATCGTGGGCCATGGCGATCTCTTCGAAGATCACCCCGCGCTCTTTCTCCACCTCGTCGGCGTCCACCAGCGGTTCCACCACCAGCGAACTGATCACCGACACCGCCTGCTCGAAGCGCGGCTCCGGCACACGCGCGTAGTAGGTTACGATTTCGCGTCCGGTCGAAGCGTTTAGACTGCCCCCGACTCCTTCAATTGCCTCACTGATCGCCTTCGCCGAGCCCCACGAGTCAGTGCCCTTGAAGACGATGTGCTCCACGAAGTGCGAGACGCCCGACAGGCGTTCTTCTTCAAAGCGCGAGCCCGTACCCAGCAGAATCGAATACGTCACCGCCTGCGTGTGCGGCAGGGTCACCGACACCACCGTCACTCCGTTCGGCAGCCGCGATACCTCATAATTGTCAACCGGACGGTTATTGCTGTCGGCCAAAGGTCCTGCCCATACTTATGCCTAGAGATCAAGAGTTCGCCGCAAGAATAGGCGAGCGCTCCCGCCAAGGCTACGTGCCCATGCCCACCGCCCCGCAAGGAAACCCGCCATGCAACTGAGAATCCTGCAGGTCGGCGATCCGCGCCTGCGCCAGAAGTCGGTCCCCATCGCCGCCACGCCGGCGCTGCAAGAACTCGCCTGCGATATGGTCCAGACCATGCGCGCCCACGACGGCGTCGGCCTCGCCGCGCCCCAGGTCGGCGTCAACCAGCGAATCGTCGTCATCGAAGTCCCCGAGCACATGGGCGCCGAAGATCTGGACTGGACCAAGACGCAATTGCTGATCCTGTTGAATCCCGAGGTCGTCGAATTAGCGGACTTCGAAGAAATGCGCGAAGGCTGCCTGTCGCTGCCCGGCTACATCACCTATATCGAGCGCGCCCGCAACATCACTGCCCACGCCGACACCCTGGACGGCCACAGCATCACCATCGAAGCCGGCGGGCTGCTGGCGCAGGCGATCCAGCACGAAGTCGAGCACCTGGACGGCGTGCTGATCCAGGACCACGTCGGCGGCATCCGCAACCTAACTCGGATCCCCCCGCCCTGGGTCGCGCTTCCCCACGATCCCGAGCTTTCATCCCGTCGCAGCGACTCGGAAGACGTAGACGCCAAAGAGTCGGCCAAGGACTAGACCTTCAGGTCGGCCAATCCGGCGAACGCCAACTGACTCGCGAAGCCAACAACCCGCGAGCAGTAGGCAGAAGAAGGAAACGCGGGACGCTTAGCGGTTGGCCTCGCGGACCAGGTGCCTTAGTTCCGGCAGCAGCAGTTTTTCGAGCGCCAGGCGCAGCGCGTTGGTTGAGCCCGGTGTGCAGATCACGATCGTGCCGTCCTTGGCCCCGCCAATGGCCCGACTCATGATCGCGGCGGTGCCGATCTCGTCCCAGCTAAACCGCCGAAACGCCTCGCCGTAGCCATCCAGCACCTTGTCCAGCAGCGGAGCCACAGTTTCGACGGTCAGGTCCTGGCGGCCCAGCCCGGTACCCCCGCAAAAGACCACGAAATCGGTCGTCTCGCCAGTGTATTGGGCGAACATCTTTTCGATGGTCACCGGGTCGTTCTTGATGAGTTCGCGGCCAACGAGTTGGTGACCGGCGGCCGCGATCAGTTCAACGGCGGCATCGCCGGAGCGGTCGGTATTGGCGATGCGCGAGTCGCTGACCACCACAACGGCGCAGTCCAGCGGACCGAGTTC
>CAZVZW010000025.1:11396-18940 GCA_964631365.1 uncultured Chloroflexota bacterium
TTTCCAGCCTACCCGTCGCGGGCTCCTACGCGCCCAGTTCCTTTGCATAATTCCGCATGCGGTCTTTGATCCGGCCCACCACCGTCGCCGCATCGGCGTGCGGTCGCTGCCAGATGTTGCGTCCAAAAATAAACCCGGTCGCGCCGGCCTTCAGCGAGGCGTCCACGCGCTCCAGCAGCAGTTCGTCGGAAACCCGCGAGCCGCCGGACATGATCACCATCGTCTTGCCGGCCGACTCCAAGATCTTCGCCAGCGCCTCTTCCAGCGTCCAGGTCATCTTGTTGTAGGGCGCTGGCGCGTCGGCCACCGGGCCGATGGTGCCGTCGTCATTGGAGTCCGGATAGTTCACCTTCACGACGTCCGCACCGAGTTCGGCGGCGATCCGCGCCGCGTAGTCGATCGCGTAGATCGAACCGGCTCCACCCTTGTCGCCGATATCGTCGCCGCGTGGGTAGGACCACACAACCACCGGCATGCCGACCCGCTCCGCCTCCAGGCGCACCTGCGAGAAGGTCTCGAAATCGGCCTCTTGCGCGCCCGACCCGACGTAGAGGGTGTAGCCAATCGCGTCGGCACCCATCCGCACCGCGTCCTCCACCCGCGACGTCAGTGGCGAGCGCGGGCTGTCGTTGACGGGAATCTCGCTCTTGCCGTTGATCTTGAGCAGCAGCGGCACGGTGCCGGCGTAGGGACGCATGTACTTCGAGGCCAGCCCCACCTGCAGCGCGATCGCCGAGTATCCGGCCTTCGCCGCCAGATCCAGTTCGTAGGTCGGGTCCAGGCTGTCCGGGTTCTCAAAGAAATCCCGCGGCCCGTGCTCCAGGCCCTGGTCCACCGGCAGCACCAGCATGGTACTGCCCCCGGGGCCGTGCTCATGGAGCATTCGGTGCAGGCGGGTGCGCTTGCCCAGGCTCAGGTCCATGTCGTCCAGCGTCGGTCGATTTACGATTGTGTCCAAAGTTGTTCTCCCCTTCGCGGGCGCCGCGCGGCGCGTCTATTTATCGATTTTCTTACACGTCCGGCGAGCTTATCCCCGCCATCTCACAGAGCCGTAACAGGTTCTCATGCGGGCAAACCGCGCAACCGACCGTTATCTCCGGGGCTAGGTCGTTGCCGTGGAAGTCGCTGCCTCCGGTGGTCAACAGCCCGTGGGCGGCGGCGATCTCCAGATACTGCCGCCACTCCTCTGGATCGATGCCACCATAGTACACCTCTAGCCCGCCGAGGCCGGCCTCGATCAGCGGCGGCAACAGGTTCGCCAAGTCCAAGGTTCCGTCGTGAAAATCGTAGTACGGGTGGGCCACCACCGCCACTCCGCCGGCCGCCACCACCATCTCCACCGCGTCCCGGGTCGCCAGCTTCGTCCGCCCCACGTAGCCCGGCGCGGTATTGCCCAGCCAGCGCTCGAACACCCGGTCCCAGCTCGTTTCATAGCCCTTTTCCATGATTGCTCGCGCGATATGAGGCCGCCCGATCCGCGCCTCGCCGGCGATTTCCAGCACCCGTTCCCAGGTGATCGCCAGCCCCAGTTCGTTCAACTTTTTCACGATCGCTTCGCCACGCAGTTCGCGGTCGAATTTGGCCTCGTGCATCGTCTTCGCCAGCGCCGGGGCCTGCGAGTCCGGCGCATAGCCCAGCAGGTGCACCGTCTGCGGGCCCTGCACCGGGCTCTCCCAGTCGGTCGATAATTCCACGCCGGGGATCACCATCAGGCCCACCCGCTCCGCTACCGCCAGCGCCTCCGGGATGCCGTCCATGGTGTCGTGGTCGGTGACAGCGATGGCCGCCACGTCACTGGTCGCCGACAGCTCCACAAGCTCAGTCGGCGTTAGCGCGCCGTCCGACGCCGTCGTGTGGGTGTGCAGGTCCGCTCCCCGGGCATCGACCATCCGCGGCATCTCCTAGGCTCGGCCCCGGGGTCGTTTGCCCGGAGCACATCTCTGTCAGCGCGCGATTCTACCCCTCCCGCCGGGGTCCCCGTGCGAGCGCACTTACCCGGACCGCGTCGTATCCTTCCCGGTCACCCAACTGTGCCCGCTCTCTCCCAGGAAATCCTCCGCCGCGTGCGGCCCCCACGAGCCCGGCGCGTAGTGCGCCAGCGACGGCAGATCCTCACCCTCCCAGGCATCGGCAATCGGGTCGGTGAGTTGCCAGGCCAGTTCGATCTCGTCCTGCCGCGTGAACAGCGACGCGTCGCCCTCCAGCGCGTCCAGCAGAAGCCGCTCGTAGGCATCCGGAATCGGCCCGTCCCCGCCTCCCACCCCGTAGCGGAAGTCCATGTGAACCGAGTTCATCTCGCTGGCCGTATCCGGCACCTTGGTCTCGAAGCGCAGGTGGATTCCCTCGTCCGGTTGCAGGCGCAGCACCAGCGCGTTCGGCCGCAGCGGGGTATCGTCGTCGGGCGCGAACATCATGTGCGGCGGCGACCGGAACTGCACCACGATCTCGGTCACCCGTTCCGCCAGCGTCTTCCCGCTCCGCAGGTAGAACGGCACCCCTTCCCAGCGCCAGTTATCGATGAAGAGGCGCATCGCGCAGTAGGTCGCAGTCTTCGATCCTTCCGCCACATCCTCCTCATCGCGATAGCCTCGATACTGCCCCCGCACGGTGCTCTCCACCGCATCGCCGCTGCCGTAGCACCGCACCGCCCGCAGGACCTTCACCTTTTCGTTGCGCAGCGTCTCCGCTTCAAACAGCGCCGGCGGCTCCATCGCCGTCAACGTCAGCAGTTGCAGGAGGTGATTCTGGAACATGTCGCGAAGCACACCGGAGCCGTCGTAGTAGCCGCCGCGGTAGCCAATCCCCTCGTCCTCGGCCACCGTGATCTGCACCTGCTCGACGTAATTGCGATTCCAGATCGGCTCAAAGATGGCGTTCGCGAACCGGAAGAACAGGATGTTCTGCACGGTGTCTTTGCCCAGGTAGTGATCGATTCGATAGATCTGGTCCTCGTTGAAGACCTTCTGCAGGTCGTGTCCCAGCTGCAGGGCCGATTCCAGGTCGCGCCCGAACGGCTTCTCCACCACCAGCCGTGACCAGCTCTCCCCGTGATTCACCATCCCCGCCGCCCCCAGGTTCTCCACGATCGGCGCGAAGAAGCGCGGCGCGGTCGCCAGGTAGTAGAGCCGGTTGCCCCGGTCCCCGCTCGCCGCCCGGGTGAGCCCCGCGTTCAGCTCGGCATAGGCGGCCGGGTCGGTCGCGTCGGCCGGCACGTAATGGACCCGCAGGGCAAAGTTCGCCCAGTCCTCCGCGACCACCTCGCCGGGCAGCTTCGCCCGCAGCCGCTCGCGCCACTCATCGTCAGTCATTTGCGTCCGCGACGTCCCCACAATTGCCAGGTCTTCTGGAAGCCGCCCCTTGCAGAACAGATTGAACAGCGACGGAATCAGCTTGCGGCTGGTCAGGTCTCCCGACGCACCGAAGATCAGCAGCGTCGTGCCGTGCCGGCTCATTTCCCGGTTTCCTTCACCGCGTGCCCGCCAAACTGCTGCCGCAGCGCCGCCAGCATCCGATCTGAAAACGGCGACGCATCGCGCGAGCGGAAGCGCCGCATCAGCGCCAGTGTCAGCACCTCCGCTGGGCTATCCAGGTCAATCGCCTCCTTCACCGTCCAGCGCCCCTCTCCAGAGTCGTCCACGTAGGCCTCCAGTTTCTCCAGCTTCGGGTCGTCTTCCAGCGCCAGTACCGCCAGATCCAGCAGCCAACTCACGATCACGCTGCCGTGTTGCCACACCCGGCCCACCTGTGCCAGGTCCAGCTCCAGTTCTTCCTTCTTCGCCAGGATCTCAAATCCCTCGCCTATCGCCTGCATCATTCCGTACTCGATCCCGTTATGCACCATCTTGGTGAAGTGCCCGGCCCCGGCCGGACCCACCAGGCCGTAGCCCTTGTCGTGGCCCGGCGCCAGCGTCTGAAACAGCGGCTCCAATCGCGCAAATGCCTCCGGCTCGCCGCCGACCATCAGGCTGTAGCCCTTCTTCAGTCCCCAGACACCGCCGCTGGTTCCCGAATCCAGGAAACTCAACCCGTGCTCGCCCACCTTCTTCGCCCGTCGCATGCTGTCCTTGTAGTTGGCGTTGCCTCCGTCGATGATCGTGTCGCCGGCTTCCAGCAGCGGGATCAGGGTTTCAATCATGTCCTCGGTCGGGCCGCCGGCGGGCACCATCGTCCAGACGGCCTTCGGGGCCGTCAGCTTGCTCACCAGGTCGGCGATCGACTCCGCTCCCACCGCGCCGATATCCACCGCCGCCTGCACTTTTGCCTGGTCGCGGGTGTAGGCCACCACCCGGTGTCCTCGGCCCAGAAGCCGCTCAGTCATATTCGCGCCCATGCGCCCCAGCCCGATAATTCCGAGTTCCATCAGGTACCCCCAGTTGACGTTATGTAAAGTGGTCGGCCCTCGCCCCGACGCTTGCTCAGACTTCCTCCGTAAGCTGCCCTATGGCTTCCGCCGGATCCGCGCCCAGGTCGATCCGCGCTGCCGGCCGGCCGCGCCCCATCAGCGCCTCCATATCCCCGCGGGCCTGTGCCGCCACCAGCGTTGCGAACCCGTAGCCGGCCGTCGGAATCGGCATGTCCGCTCCTGGCGGCTGCACCAGTTGCAGGAAGGCCCCGTTGGGCTTGCCGCCCTTGTGCAGTTGCCCGGTCGAATGCAGAAAGCGCGGCCCGTAGCCGAGGGTCGTGGCGAAGCCGTGCTTCTCCAGTATCGCCCGCCGCAGACCGTCCAGCGCCTGTGCCACCGCCTCCGTCTCGTAGATATAGGGCATGATCGCCACGTAGCCGTCGGCTTCTGTTGCCGCCAACAGATCGGTCAGCGAACCGTCGCTGGTCGCCGGCAACTCGCCGGTGCGGGCATAGCCGGCCAGCACCCGGTTGGTGGCGTCCTTGCTCTCCTGCACGTTCGGCTGGTTAAACGGGTGGATGCCGATCGCCGCGCCGACCACCGCCGTCGCGAACTCCCACCGGTAGAACTCCGCGCCTAGGTCATAGATGTCCTCCAAGGGCCTCCGCAAAACCACCCGCCCCGCCTCCTTCAGCGCATCGGCATGGGCGTCGCTGGCCGCGTTGTCGTCGCCCTCCAAGCGCAGGTAGACAAACACCCGGTCCTCGCCATATTGCTCCGGTTTCGCAAACGGCTCGCCGGCGATCGGCAGGATGCCGCGCCCGTCCTTACCGGTGCTTTCGGCCAGCAATTGCTCGGCCCACAAGCCGAAGCTGGCCACCCCCGGTGAGGTGATGAAGGTCAGCTTGTCGCGGCCCTCCCGGTAGTTGCCGCTCAGTTGCGCGCCGAGCCGCGCGCCGCGGTTGGCCTCGGCCGCCACGCCCGCCCCACTCGCCGCCGCGGCCCGTTCGGCGCGTCCCAACAGCGTGCCCAGGTCCAGGCCCATGATCGCCGCCGGCACCAGCCCGAAATGGGTAAACGCCGAGTAGCGCCCTCCGACATTCGGGTCGGCGCGGAAGATCGCTCGAAATCCCTGCTCGCGGGCCACTTGACCCAGGTGTGAGCCCGGGTCGGTCACGGCGATGAAGTGCCGCCCCGCCGCCCCGCCGACCGCCCGCTCCATCACTCCCCGGAAGTAGCTGTAGAAAGACATCACCTCGGTCGTCGTCCCCGATTTCGAAGAGACGATAAAGACCGTCTCTACCGGGTCGATCGCCCGCTCCACCGCCGCCACCCAATCCGGCGCCGTCGAATCCAACACGATCAGCTCCGGGCTGCCCGGCGAGCCCTCAAACGACTCCCGCAGCACCTCCGAACAGAGGCTGCTGCCGCCCATCCCCAGCAGCACCGCGTGGCGCGCCCCCTCCGCGCGCAGGTTGTCCGCCAGCGATTCCAATT
The DNA here is from genome assembly GCA_964631365.1 of uncultured Chloroflexota bacterium. Classification (GTDB taxonomy): domain Bacteria; phylum Chloroflexota; class UBA11872; order UBA11872; family VXNJ01; genus JASLPR01. Next base: position 17,236 of record CAZVZW010000025.1, read on the forward strand.
CCTCCACCGCCGCCCGCATATCGCCCGGCGCGGTCAGCCAACCCAGCCGGTTTGTGATCTCCCCCGGGTCCGGTCCGTCGCCGTGCCAGACCGTACCGTCGTGGCGCCAGATGCGGGCCACCACATCGTCACGGGCCAGTTCGTCCAGGACCGCCTGGGTCGCCGCGTCGAGCCGGCCGGGCGCTGCAACCCGGGCGGGGCGCTCGGGGCTGGTGTCGTCCACCTAGGCGCCTTCCAGCAGAGCCGCCGCCTTGCCGGCCACGTCCTCCAGCAGGATGTCATAGGCATCGGCGAAGGCCTGCACCCCGGCGGCCAGCAGATCGTCGGTGATCTCCTCCAGATTCACGCCCGCCCCCGCCAGTTCTTGCAGGTGCGCCTTGGCCCTGGCCAAGCCGTCTTCCAGGGTCAACCGCGCCTCGCCGTGGTCTTCCCAGGCCGCCGCCGTCGCCGGCGGCAGCGTGTTCACGGTGTTCGGCGCAATCAATTCTTCCACGTAGAGCACGTCGCTGTATTCCTTGTTCTTGGTGCCAGTGCTGGCCCAGAGGCAGCGCTGCACCCGGGCCCCGGCGGCCTTCAAATCATCCCACTGCCGCCCGGAGAAGATTTCCAGGTAGGCCCCGTAGGCGGCGATCGCGTTGGCCACCGCGGTCTTGCCCAGCAGGCCCGCCAGCGCTTCCTCGCCGGCGTCGATCCGCGCCTGCAACCGGCCGTCCGCCGCCGTGTCCACGCGGCTCACGAAGAACGAGGCCACCGAAGCCACCGAACCCACATTTGCCCCGACCGCCTTACGATCGCTCAGCGCCGCCACGTAGGTCTCCGCCACCTGCCGGTAGGCGTCCAGGGCGAACAGCAGCGTCACGTTCACGTTCACGCCCTCGATCAGCAGCGTCTTGATCGCCGGGATCCCGGCCGTCGTCGCCGGGACTTTGATCATCAGGTTCGGTCGGTTCACCACCCCCCAGAACCGCCGCGCGTTGGCGACCGTACCCTCGGTGTCATCGGCCAGGTGCGGCGACACTTCCAGGCTCACAAAGCCGTCCTCGCCGTCGGTTTCGTCATACACCGGCCGCAGCACATCACAGGCCGCCTGGATATCGCGAATCGCCAGCTTCTCGTACACCGCCTCGGTGTCCAGTCCGGCCTTCGCTCCCCCCAAGATCACGTCGTCATAGGCCGACGAACCGGCCACCGCCGCCTGGAAGATCGACGGATTCGACGTCACGCCAGCTATCCCGCGATCGCGCAACGCCTGCAACTCGCCCGACTCAATCATCTCGCGGCTGATCTGGTCGTACCAAGGGGACTGCCCCAGATCGCGCAGGCTCCAGAGGGCCGACTTGGCCATGCTCGTTCTCCTTGTGGATTCCGTTTGTCTACAGGTTTACTCGCCGGCGATGCCGCCAGTCGACTCTTCAATCGCCATCACTTTGTCCAGTCGTCGTTGGAAGCGCTCTTCAGGCACGTAGAACGCCGTCAGGTAGGCGGCCACGATTTCCTCGGCCACCGCGGTGCCGACGATCCGCCCGCCCAGGCAGAGCACGTTCATCGCGTCATGTTCCACGCCCTGGTGCGCCGAATAGGTGTCGTGGCAGGTGGCCGCGCGGATGCCGCGCAGTTTGTTGGCGGCCACACAGGCCCCCACCGCGCTCCCGCAGAGCATGATCCCGCGCTCGGCCCGGCCGTCCTGCACTGCCCGCCCCACCGC
>CAZVZW010000026.1:0-14849 GCA_964631365.1 uncultured Chloroflexota bacterium
ATCCGCCGGTGTTCCTGGGGCATGAACCAAGCGGGGTGGTGGTGGAAGTGGGCGGTGGGGTGAGCGAGTTCGAGGAGGGCGATCGGGTGACGGGGGCGATCTCGGCGGGGTTCGCGACCCACTCGGTGGCTCCGATGGAGGGCCTGCTGGCGGTGCCGGACGGGGTGGATCTGCTGCACGCCATCGGAGAGCCGCTGATGTGCATCAGCAATATCGCCCGCGCGGCGGCGCCGAAGTTTGGCGACCACGTGGCGGTGGTGGGCTGCGGCCAGATGGGGCTGCTAACGATCGCGGCGCTGAAGCAGGTGGGGCTGGGATCGTTGATCGCGGTGGATCGGATCGGCAGGCGGCTGGACTTGGCGCTGCAAATCGGCGCCACCCACGCGGTTGGCGCCGACGGCCAGGACCCGGTGGTGGCGGTGGCCGCGATCGCGCCCGGCGGAGCGGATGTGGTGGTGGAACTGACGGGGAAGCCGGGAGGGCTGGAACTTTCGGCCGAGTTGATTCGGATGGGCCAAGCGACGTTGGTGATGGCCGGCTTTCACCAGACGCGCGATGCGTATTACTTGCGACAGTTCGCGTTCAAAGGCCTGGTGGCGCATCAAGCGCACCCGCACTATTCGCCGGATGTGATGGCCGACTATGCGCGGGCGCTGGCGGCGCTGGCGCGCGGGGCCTTTCCGATGGACCTGGTCGTGACGGAGCAATTTCCGCTGGATCGGATCGCGGACGGTTTCGAGGCGCTGATCTCGCACCGCGAAGGTTTCTTGAAGGGGATCGTGGTCCCGGGCAAATAGGTGCCCCCCGACGATGGTTTTGGAGGGCGGTTTAGGTACCTGATATGCTCGATTCCTAAGTGACTTAGTTATGAATTGCACCGGGGGGATTGAGCATTTGTTACGAATCAGTGCCCGCGCTCGCTATGGCGTGCTTGCGTTGGTGGACCTAGGGCAGCACGCCACCGAATCGTTTGTACGTGCGCAGGACATCGCCGAGCGCAAAGATGTCCCGCCAAAGTTTCTGGGGCAGATTCTCGCGGCACTGGTGCAGGCGGGGGCGGTTACCGGCCGTCGGGGCGCAAGCGGAGGCTATCGGCTGACCCAGGCGCCGGCTTCGCTGACGATGGACCGGGTGCTGCAAATCCTGGGCGTGGAACTGCCATCGGACCGCTGCATCTATGGAGTGGAACGGGCGACCTGCACGCTCCCGCAACGACTGGACAAATGTGATGGCATCGGCCCGGCCGAATCCGCCGCGACCGAGCGGTTGGTCAACACATCGCTGGCGGACCTTTGCAGCGGCTACGGCGGCGGGGAAGCGGCCTACCAGATCTAGGACAATCGAGGCCGCCGTTTGATGTCCGGAACCGACCCGCCGGCAACCGGACGTTTGCCGTAGAAGCTCGACCGGAGTCAAGGTATCCTTGTCCGCTCGGCGCTAGGTAATCGGCGTCAAACCGGGCCAACTCAGGGGAAGCTTGGGCTTCCTGGCAGCTCCGTGGGCCCGCCCAAATCGATGACAAGCGCGAGGTACCTAATGCAACTGACCGGACCTAACGAGCCGATGAAACGCGTCTATCTGACGGCATTGGCAACGATCGTGGTCACGCTGATTCTCATCACCCTGGGGGGCTACGTGCGACAGAGCGGCGCGGGCCTAGCGTGCCCGGATTGGCCGCTGTGCCACGGACAGGTCGGACCTCCGCTGGACAAAGAGGGGACCCTGATTGAGTTTTCTCACCGGGTCGTGGGACTGATCGTGTCGCTGCTGGCGCTGGCCGTGGGGTTGCTGGCGATCCGGTACCGGCAGGAGTCGAGTTTCATCCTGCGGGCGGCGATCATCTCCGGGTTCCTGATCGTGGGTCAGGTGCTGCTGGGGGCGGCGGTGGTGTTGATCGAGTTGCAGCCGTTTCTGATCATGGGTCACCTGGCGCTGGCGCTGACCTTCTTGGCGATGATCATCGTCATCGGGCTGGCGGCCCGGAGTAGGATCCGGTCCTTCGCCGCCGATCCGCTCGCCATCACCGCCGGAGAGAAGCGTTTGCTGGTCGCGACCCTCGCGAGCCTGGGAGCGCTGCTCCTGGTGGGGGCGTTTGCGGGCGGCGGCGGAGCGGCGATGGGCTGCAGCGGCTGGCCGCTGTGCAACAACCAGCTGATCCCGACGGGCGATTGGAAGGTGTGGATCATCTACGCGCACCGGCTTCTGACTATTTCGACGGCGACGCTGGCGCTCATGCTGGGCTGGCGCTGGCGACACCATGAGGTTCCGGCGTTGCGGACAAACGCCCGCCTGGCGGCGATCTGGATGATCTTGCAAATAGGGCTAGGGGCGCTGAATCCGCTGTTCCTCATTCCTCCTGCGGTGGCGGTGGCGCACCTGGGGGTGGCGACGATCATCTGGGCCCACGTGGTGGTCATGGCGGTGATCGGCCTGGGCGTTCTGCCGGCGGCGGAAGCGAAGGCGCCGACCCGGTGATGGCGACGGCGCGAGATCTGCTGGGGCTGACGAAGCCGCGGGTGATGCCGCTTCTGCTGGTGGTGGCGCTGGCGACGATGTGGCTGGCGACGAGCGCGCCGCGGCCCTGGACGATCATTGTGGTGACGCTGGTGGGTGGAACACTGGCGGTGGCCGGCGCCCAGGCGCTTAACGCCTTCATCGACCGGGACATCGATCGCAAGATGGAACGGACCCGACAACGGCCGCTGGCCGCGCGACGGCTGCTGCCGCGGACGGCGCTGATCTTCGGTATTTCACTGGCCGCGGCGGCATTCGGACTCATGCTGCTGGCGGTCAACACGATGTCCGCCCTGCTGACCCTGGGAGCGGTGGGATTCTATGTGCTGGTCTACTCGCGACTACTGAAACTGCGCACCGCACAGAACATCGTGATCGGCGGCGTGGCGGGGGCGGCCCCGGCACTGATCGGGTGGGCGGCGGTGACGAATGAACTGAGCGCCACGTCACTGCTGCTGTTCACAATTGTGTTCCTCTGGACGCCGCCGCACTTCTGGGCGCTGGCGCTGGTCCTGCGCGAGGACTACGAGCACGCCGGGGTGCCGATGTTGCCGGTGATGCAGGGGCAACGGGCGGCCGCCCGGCAGATACTGGGCTATACGCTGGTGCTGATTCCGGCGACGCTCTGGCTAATCCCGGTGGCGTCGTTGGGGTGGGTCTATACGGTGGCGGCGATCGTGTTGGGCGGAATCCTGATCGCGCTGGAACTGCGCCTCCTGCGAAACATGAGCATCGCGAACGCCCGGGCGATCTTCGTCTATTCGATGCTCTACCTGGCGCTGGTGTTCGGCGCGATGATGTTGGATCGCGGGCTCGGGATCGGCTAGTCGTCCATCCCGCCGCCGAAGACGAAGAGCGCATGACGCGCAATTCGGGCGCGGGCATCGTCGAGGGCGCCTTCGGGCCAGGGGTAAACCCCGGCGCCGCTCTTGGCGCCGAGTTTGCCCGAGTCCACCTCCTCCTTGAACCACCCCGCGACATCGGTAGAGTTGTCCAGCGTCGGGAAGACGGTGTTGCAGACGAACTGGTAGGTATCTAAACCGGCGATGTCGGCGATCTTGAAGGGGCCGAAGACACCGAGCCGGTTGCCCCAACTCATGGTGGTGGCCTTATCGACGTCGTCGGTCGACACGACCCCGCTCTGCACGAGCGAGAGGGCCTCGCGGAACATGGCGAACTGCAGGCGGTTAACCACGAAGCCCTGCACCTCGCGGCCCAGGCGGATGGCGGTCTTGCCGATTGATTCGCAGATCCGGGCCGCGAGATCGACGGTGGCCGGGTCGGTCCCGTCGCCGGGAACGACCTCCACGAGCGGCAGTAGATAGGGCGGGATGAAGAAGTGCGTGACGACCACTTTGGCGGGGCGGTTGGTGGCCGACGCCAGCGCAGTGGGGCTGAGCGCGGAGGTGTTGCTGGCCAGGATGACGTCCGGCCCGCAGACGCGATCGAGCTCGGCGAAGGCGGCCTGTTTGATTTCAAGATCTTCGGTGATCGCCTCGAGGACGTATTCGGCGGCGGCGCCGAGCGCCTCCATGGAGTCGACCACTTTTATTCGTCCCAGGGTCTCGTCGGCCGCGGCGGCCTCGGCCATACCCATGTCGGACATGGTCTTGTAGGCACCGCGAAGGCGCTCGGGAGCGCTGTCCCGCATGGCGGCGATGGTGTCGTAGATGGCAACTTCGTAGCCGGCGCGGGCGAACTCCAGCGCCAGACCGTGTCCCATCAGCCCGGCACCCAGTACGCCGACGATGGAAATCTCGGGAATCTTCACAATTGCGCTCCTGTGCCTGGTGGTAAGAATCGAACGAGCAGCGCCATCTTAGCTGCGGCGCGGGGCGCCACCAAAGGGCGGCTGTTCGGCCCGAACCCGATGGATTGCTAACATCGTGCCCGGAGCAGATTCTCGCCACGGAGCGGATATGGTTCTAGGACCCGCGGATGCTGACGGACTTGGAACGCGCCTAGTGGAAGCGGCGCTCCTGAAGGGCGACTTCTTGCTCAGCTCGGGACGGCGCAGCAATTACTACTTCGACAAGTACCTTTTTGAGACGCAGCCGGACCTGTTGCGGGATGTGGCCGGGCAACTCCTGAGGACGCTCCCGGAAAGGACCGACTTGCTGGCCGGGCCGGAGATTGGAGCGATCCCGCTGGTGACGGCCATGGGACTGGAATCGGGCACGCCATTCATGATCGTGCGCAAGGAACCGAAGCCCTACGGCACTGGGCGTCACTTTGAGGGGCGGATCGCGCCGGGTCAGCACGTGGTGCTGGTGGAGGACGTGGTGACGACGGGGACGCAGGCGCTGAATTCGGCGCGGCTGTTGCTGGATTTCGGTGTGAAGCTGGATCTTTGTCTCTGTGTGCTGGACCGGGAGGAGGGCGGGGCCGATAGCTTCGCCGAGCTTGGACTGGAACTGCGCCCGTTGTTCACCAGTACCAGCTTGGGACTGAATCGTTGAACCGGATCAGGGTTGGGGTGGTACTCGGCGGCCGCTCGGGCGAACACGAAGTGTCGCTGGAATCAGCGAAGTCGGTGATGGCTACGCTGGACCCGGCGAAGTATGAGGTGGTGCCGATCGGCATCGACCGCGACGGCACCTGGCTGCTCGGCGGCGATCCGCTGGCCCGGCTGGCCGGGAGCGGGACGGAGCCGGGGGCCGGCATGGTGGCACCGTCGACCGGTAACGCGCTGCTCGCCATCAGCGGGCACTCGAGGGGCAGACCCGGCAGGGCGCTCGATATCGTGATGCCGATCCTGCACGGCCCCTACGGTGAGGACGGCACGATTCAGGGCCTGCTCGAGATGGCGAATGTCCCCTACGTGGGTTCGGGCGTGCTGGGTTCGGCGACGGCGATGGACAAGGGGGTCATGAAGGCGGTGTTCACCGGGGCGGGTCTGCCGATGGCCAGGCACCGACTGGTAACCGGGCGCGAATGGCGCGCCGACCGGGAGGCGCTGGTAGCAGAACTGGCGGCGACGCCGGGACTGCCGCTGTTTGTGAAGCCGGCCAATCTGGGCTCGAGCGTCGGCATCACGAAGGTCCATGACCGGGCGGGAATCGCGCCGGCGATGGACCTGGCGGCGGGCTTCGACCGGCGCATCATCGTGGAAGAGGCGATCGAGGATGCCCGCGAGATCGAGTGTGCGGTGCTGGGCAACGAGGAGCCGGAGGTGTCGGTCTGCGGAGAGGTGTTCGCAGCCGGCGAGTATTACGATTACGCGTCGAAGTACGAGGACGCGGCTTCTTCGACGGAGGCGCCGGCGGACCTGCCGGCGGAAGTCTCGGACTCAATCCGCGCCATGGCGATTCGGGCGTTCAAGGCGCTCGATTGCAGCGGCCTGGCGCGGGTGGACTTCCTGGTGCGGCGATCAGACAACGCGATCTTTATCATCGAGGCCAACACGATGCCGGGGTTCACCCAAATCAGCATGTACCCGCAGCTGTGGGAGGCGTCAGGGCTGCCCTATCAGCAACTGCTGGACCGCCTAATCGAACTCGGCTTCGAGCGGCACGCCGAACGGGCGGGGTTACGGATCGACCGCTAGGGCGCTTCCTCGCCGTAGACCCGGGTATCCGACCAGAGCCCGGCCCAGGAGAACCAGAGATCGTTGCCGTGCACCAGGGGCTGCAGCCGCAGGGGGCGAGCGGTACCAGCAGCGCGCCGGCTTCGGCGGCCAGCAGCAACCGGCGGCGCCCGGAGGAGAAGTATGCCGGGACCATGAGATTCCTCGGTAGACAAACGGGCGGGCAATGGATCTGCAGCTGGTTATTGCCTGAAATCTACGCTGCCGGGAACCGGTTGAGCGTGAGGTTTGCGACAGAGGTGCCGCTAGACACCGCGTGCTTCGGCCACGTGGAACGGATCGACTCCGCCGCGGAATTCGCCGTCGACACGGAGGATGCCGGTCGGGCTGGCGAAGGTTCCGAAGCCGGCCCGGAAGGACTGGTGTAACGGGTTCACCTGGTGCCCACGATCGCGGAGGGCGCGAACCACCGACGATGGATAGCGATCGTCGATATCGGTCGTGTCGGTGCTGCAATCCACTCGGGGGGCGGCGATGGCGGCCTGGATGCCCATATCGTGATCGACGACGTTGCTGATGATCTGGCTGACGGCGTTGGTGATGCGGCGCCCCCCGGTGGCACCGACGGCCATTAGGGGCCGATCGCCGTCGAGTACGACGGCCGGGGTCATGTTGTTGAGTCCTTTGGCCAGCGGTGAGACCGAGTTGGGAAGCCCGGGGACCGGGTTGAACCACATCATCCCGTTGTTCATGACGATCCCGGTTCCCCGGGGGACGACCCCGGACCCGAATCCGGCCATTACGGTGTTGGTGAGGGAGACCATGTTGCCGCCGGCGTCGGCGGCGCAGAGATGGGTGGTGCTGCCCTCGGGGCCGTGCTGCCCATCGGAACGCGCGGCGCCGTCGCCGGACTGGTAGTCCCACGGGTCGCCGGGGTCGAACTCGGGGACGGTGTCGGAGCCGATCAATGAAGCTCTCTCCAGGGCGTAGCCAGAGGACACCATCCCCTCCCAGGGACCATCGACCTTCTCGGGATCGGCGAAGTAGGCCATGCGGTCAGCGCGAGCGAGGCGGGAAGCGCAGATGTAGACGTGCAGGCGCTCGGCCGACTCGTGCCCGAGGGCGGCGGGCTCGAAGTGGCGGTAGGTCTTGAGGGTGGCGACAGTGGTCGGCCCGGCGCAGGCGAAGGGCGGCACGCAGACCGATACCCCGCGATACGCGGATCGCAAGGGGGGAACGACGTCGGCCCGGTACCCGGTCAGATCGTCGAGGGTGAGAATCCCGTCGAGTTCGCGCAGCCCGGCGACGATCTCGCGGGCCACATCCCCTTCGTAGAAATCGCGCGGGCCAGCCTCGGCCAGGCGCTCCAGGGTTGAGGCCAGATCTGGCTGCCGAAACATGTGGGACGATATCCCGTCGCCGACCGGCAGACCGCCGTTGCTCAGGAAGATCCTAGTTGCCTCGGCATTGGACAAGATACGGGGTATCTCACCGCCAATTGCGTGCAGGTCGTACCAGCCGATTTCGAATCCGTCCCGGGCGAGGCGGATGGCCGGCTGGATGACTTCCTTCCAGGGCATGGTGCCAAAACGTTCGAGCGCCAGCGAGAGGCCGGCAACGGCGCCGGGGATAGCGATCGAGCGCGGGCCCAGCAAGTTCTCGTCGCCGACTACACCGGCCCACTCGAAGACTCCGGTGGTCGGCTCACCGCTGAGGGTGAACATATCTGGCGTTGCCGACGCGGGGGCTTGCATCTGAAAGGCCACGGCGTCCACCCGGTTTCCGATCGCGACCATCATGTAGCCGCCACCGCCAATTCCGCTCATCCCCGGTTCGACGACGCCCACGGCCAAGCAGGCGGCCACGGCGGCGTCGACAGCGTTGCCGCCTGCCTCGAGCATCGCCACGCCGGCGGTGCTGGCCAGCGGGTGCTTGGTGGCCAGCATACCGCGCTCGCCGACGGCTTCGGATTTGTACAGGTATAGATGCGAAGACGTTGCCATGGCCAGTCAGCTCCCGGGGATGGGTGATCGCTTTGGTCGCAGGTTTCCCGGCCACGCGGCGGGCGGGAGAACAGGGTGAGACTATCGCAAGCGGCAGGGCGATGCGCGGGCGAGAATGTGATTGGATGTGGCCGGGCGACGGCGGGCCGACCACCCGGCTACCCGGGGATCAGTTCGGATTTCGCCAGAGCAGGACCGGGCAGTCGGTGTTGCCGAGGACGAATGAGGCGGTGAGCCCGAGGTCTACGATTTCGTCGCCAAGCAGCCGCGGGCAGCCCATTACGATGAGCCGCGCGTCGAGGTTCCGGGCGGTCTCGACGATGGCGCCGCCGGCGGATCGCGATTGAATCACCAGACGGCGGTACTTGCCGTGAGGCCGCTTTGCCAAGAGTTTCTCGGCCCGCTCTAGGATGCGTTGATCCTCCAAGATTGATTCCTCGTCGGCGTCTTCGAGAGCGCGTTCCCAGCCGATCACCAGGGCGTGCAGGGCGACGAGCTCGCAGTCGCCACGCAGGGCCTCCCCGGCGGCGATATGGAGCACCCTTGCGTCGTTGCGACCACCATCAACGGCCGCCAGTACGGGACCGTCAGCCAACTTGGAATCGTCCTGGCGCGAATGTCACCGGGCGGCGGCGCCGTCCGACCCGGAGGCGATCACTTCTTGTCGGCTACCTTCTCGGCGTCCTTGTTGGCCTCCCCGTTAACGGCCTCTTCTTCTTCGGGCGGATTCCGAATCTCGTCCTCAAGCTTACCGGAAATGTCGGGGTTCTCGCGGAGGAACTGCTTGGCGGCTTCGCGCCCCATACCCAGGCGGATGTCTCCGTAGGACAGGTGGGCGCCGCTGCGGCTCAGCAACTCGGCATCGAGCCCGAGGTCGAGCAGGCCGCCCTCGTGCGAGATGCCCTCGTTGTACATGAGGTCGAATTCGCAGACGCGGAAGGGAGCGGCGACTTTGTTCTTGACCACCCGCACCCGGGTACGGTTGCCGGTGACCTCGGTGCCGCGCTTGATCTGACCGATCCGGCGGATGTCAAGGCGCACGGACGAGTAGAACTTGAGCGCGCGGCCGCCAGGGGTCGTCTCCGGATTGCCGAACATAACGCCGATCTTTTCGCGCAGCTGGTTAACGAACACGACGATGCAGCGGGAGCGGCTGATGCTGCCGGTGAGCTTGCGCAGCGCCTGGGACATCAAACGGGCCTGCAGGCCGACGTGGGAGTCGCCCATGTCCCCTTCGATTTCGGCGCGCGGCACGAGCGCCGCGACGGAGTCGATGACGATGACGTCGATGGCGTCGCTACGCACCAGAACTTCGGCGATTTCGAGGGCCTCTTCGCCGATGCCGGGCTGGGAAATCAAGAGGTCGTCGACGTTGACGCCACACTTCGCGGCATAGGACGGGTCAAAGGCGTGTTCGGCGTCGATCAGCGAAGCCGAGCCGCCGGCCTTCTGGGCCTGGGCGATGATGTGCTGCGCGAGGGTGGTCTTGCCGGATCCTTCGGGGCCAAACACCTCAACTACTCGACCGCGCGGCAGGCCGCCTACCCCAAGCGCCAAGTCGAGGGCGATGGATCCGGTGGACACCACGCCGATCTCGGGCAGATCGTCGCCGGTCATGCGAAGAATCGAGCCTTTGCCAAACTTCTTCTCGATCTGGGCGATCGCGGAATCTAGCGCTTTGGTACGTTGGTCATTCATGAGGTTCGGGTCCTTCGCGGCTTCCGGGAGGGCAGTCGCGAGCCCGCCCGGGTAGACGAGTATAGTAGTCCGCCCGGGGACAATTTGTCCCCCTAACACCCGGTGAAATTATGCGTTCCGCCGGCTCCCGGCCGGTCGCAGACGCGCAGCAATACTGGAGCGGCGGTGCACACCATGGCAAACGAGATGATGCAAGCGGTTCGGCTCCACGGAACGGAAGACCTGCGCGTGGAGGAGGCGGCGATCCCGGTGGCAGAGGCGGGGGAGGTGCGCCTGCGGGTGGCCTACGCGGGAATCTGTGGGACGGACCTGCACCTGTTTGACGGCTGGGAGCTGGAGGGCGCGGTTACGATGCCACCGATGCCGGCGATCATCGGGCACGAACTTTCGGGAGTCGTCGATTCGGTGGGGCCGAGGGTGGAACGGTGGAAGGTGGGCGACCGGGTGACGGTGCAGCCACAGGTATATTGCGGAGATTGCACTTTCTGCCAGCGCGGGAATCCGAATCTGTGCAGCAACAAGCGGAAGATCACCAAGGGCGGTGCGTGGGCGGAGTACATGGTGGTGCACGAACGGACGCTGTTCGCGGTGCCGGACGGGGTTTCGCTGCAGATCGCGGCAATGACCGAGCCGATGGGCTGTGCGCTGCGGGCGGTGGAGATGGCCGAACTGCAGCCGGGGGACAACGTATTTATCGCCGGGGGCGGCACGATTGGCCTGCTGCTGGCGAACCTGGCGCAGGCACGCGGGGCGAACAAGGTCATCCTGTCCGAACCGCAGCCGATCCGGCGGGCGCTGGCGGCAAAGGTCGGGGTCACCCGGGCGGTCGATCCGATGAACGAAGACCTGCCGGCGGTGATCGCCGCGGAGACGAACGGCGACGGCGCCGACGTGGCCTTTGAGGCGGTGGGGCTGGCGGTGACATCAGAGGCGTGCATTAAGGGAATCCGGCCGGGCGGTACGGCGGTCCTGATGGGTGTTCCGAAACCGGGCACGACGCTGGAAATCTCGCCCTGGGAAATAGTGAGCCAGGAGCGGCTGATCAAGTCGTCGTGGCTGCTGGTGGACAATATGGAGAGTTGCCTGCGGCTGATGCCGCGGCTGGACCTGGGCAAGATCGCCACCCACACAATTCCGCTGGCCGAGGCCAACGAGGGAGTCCGGATGTGCAAGGCCGGGGAAGCGGTGAAGGTCCTGTTTGAAATCGGGGGCGAGAACCCAGCCTAGCGCGGGCGCCGACCCACCAGGACGCGGTGGCGATCGGTGGCGACCAGCGGCACGACCTCGTGGAAGTGCTCGTGGAGAACGCCTTCGTAGGCCTGCGCGCTGGACAGCACGACGTGGAGCAAGCCGCCCGGTTTGAGCAGGCGGGCGGCCGCGGCGAGCATCCGCTTGCCGACCGCGTGATTCACTCCCCCGCCGACGTGGAATGGCGGGTAGCAGGCCACCAGATCGAACGATCGATCGGGAAGTTCCTCGCCGAAGTAGGAGCCCCGGACGTCGACGCCGTCGAGATCGTTAAGCCGCAGAGTGCGCCGGGTGGTGGCGACGGCCGCGAGATTGGCGTCGACGGCGGTAGTGCGGGCGGAGGGTGAACGCCGGACGAGGCCGACCGTCACGACCCCACTCCCGCAGCCGAAGTCGAGCTGATTCCCTTCGATCACGGGCAGGGTCTCCGCCAGGAGTTGCGTGGCCGGGTCGATGTGGCTGTCGGAGAAGACCGCCGGGTGCCCGGCCAGGGTGAACTCCTGATCGCTCAGAGAGACCCGGAGCGACGGCGGCTCGGATAATACGGGGTCGTCGTCACCGCGAGTGGCGCGAACGACCCGCACGTGGCGCTTCTTGAGCACGGTTTCGGCCCGGCCGAACACCTCCCCGGCAAAGCGGCGAAAGGTCTCGACGCCGCGTTTGCGTTCGCCGGCAAGCCAGAGTTGGCCGCCAGGGCGCAGCGCGGAAGCAGCGTTCTGGATCAGGGCGACGACGGCGCGGTTGCCGAGCCAGTACGGGGCCCGCAAGACGGCGGTCTGATAGGCGCCGGCGTGATCGGGCGGCGCGCCGAAACCGGGAACCACGGTCCAGTCGGTGTCGCCGAGATTCTCGATGGCGGTACGGATGGCCGGCAGGGTGAAATTGGCGCAGACGCCACCCAGGTCGGGGCGGGCGGCGTGGATCGCCCGGGCCAGCCCGCCTTCCCAACCGCAGAGGTCGATTACCGGCCCCCGGCAGCCGGCGATGGCCTCCACCAGCGGGCCGATCTGCCCGGCGAGGCCGCGTCCCGGTGTGTCGGCCGAGACCGGCATGCGAACCTCTTCGCCGCCGATCTCAACCGGGCGGGATTCGGAGCGCCAGAGCCGAACACGGGTGGACGGCATCGAACTAGCCCGACGGGTGCCGGAAGGGCTCATAGTCGCGGGATGGCATCAAGGATGCGGACGCCGATCACGGCAAAGACGATGATGTACTTGAAGGCGTTGCCGAGGTAGGCAAGCAACAGAAAGCGCCAGAACGAGTAGCGAAGCGCGCCGGCCAGGATGCCGACGGCGTCGAATGCCGGGTTGGGCACAGCGGCGAAGACGAAGATGGCCGCTCCGGCCAGTTTGCTGCGCTCTTCGAGTACGCGCCGGGTGCGCGCGTAGGCGGAGCCGCGGTGGATGAGTTGCTTGCCAGTGGAGCCGATGTAGTAGGAGACCGTCTCACCCGCGACCTGGCCGAGCGCCGCGACGAGACCGACCAGGATGGGCTGGTCGAGGGCGCCGGCGAAACTGATGGTCGTCAGGGCGGCGGGGGCGGGCAGGATGACGGTGGCGGCACCGATGAAGCTGATTATCAGGACAGCCAGGTAGGAGCGCCCGCTCTGCTCCTGGACGATGTCGGTGAAGATGAAGGAGAACATGGCAGCGACGACAATCATCAGGACCAGCAGCGACTGCAGGGCCAACCGCCGGCCCATCTGGAATTGGCGGATCAGGCCGACCCAGAGAGCCAAGGTGCCGGCGATGGTGCTGGCGAGCAGGATCCCGAAATTGGCCGCACGCAGTTCGTGTTCGAAGACGACGATGACGACTGAGAAGGTGAAGATGGCGGCGGCGAGGCTGAGGGCGACCAGCCAGATGCGCGATCCGCTGAGCTCTAGCGGAGCCCGGGTTCCGGAATCCTCGGCCTCTTCGGAGTTGTGGGCAGAATCGGTCAAGGACGGGCCCCGGCTCGCCGGTAATTGCAGTCGGCCGCGATGGTTATAGGAGTTGCTCCAGGTCCTCGCCGGGCAGCCGGCCGACAACTTCGCCGACCAGTTGGGCTTTGTCGCGTGAGCAGACCAGGAGGGCGTCTTCGGTGTCGACGATGACGATGTCCTCCAGGCCGACCACGGCCACGGCGCGATCGTGCGAATCCACCAGGCAGCCGGAGCTGTCGACAAAGAGGACCTTGCCGGCGAGCGACCCGGTGCGGAAGTTGCCTTCCTGTTCTTCGGCAATTTCGTAGGCGCCGGCCCAGGTGCCAATGTCGACCCAGGGGAAATGCCCGGGCACGGTGAGGACATTGCCAGCTTTTTCGATGATCGCAGTGTCGATCGGCGCGCGGCGGACGCGGCTGTAGGCGGCGGCCAGCGCCGGCTCGTAGCCGTCGGTGCCGATGGCGGCGGTGACGCTGTCCATCTCGGCGCGGATGTCGGGGACGAATTCGGCATAGGCGGCCAGGGCGGCGGAAACACGCCAAATGAAGTAGTTGCCGTTCCAGAGGTACTCACCGGATTCGAAGTAGCGGCGCGTCACATCGAGGGCCGGCTTTTCCTTGAATGCGAGTACCCGGTAGATGTCGACGCCAGCGTGGGTGGCGACGACTTCGCCGCGATGGATGTAGCCGTAGCCGGTGTCGGGGGAGGCGGGGACGATCCCGACGGTGAGCAGGTGCGCGCCGTCGTCGGCGGCGGCGGCGGCGGCCCGGAGGGTGTTGCGGTAAGCCTCGTTGTCACCGATGAAATGATCGGAGCCGACGCTGATCATCAGTGCGTTGGGATCGGCGGCGGCAACGTGGAGGACCGCCAGGCCGATGGCCATGGCGGTGTTGCGGCCTTCGGGTTCGGCGATAACATTCTCAGGCGGAATCTCGGGTAGCTGCGCGCGGATGGCGTCCTGCTGGTCGCCGATGGTGACCACGAAGACCCGATCGGGCGAGGTGAGCGGCAGCATCCGCTCCAGGGTGGTCTGGATGAGACTGCGCCCGGCGGCAAGCCCGATCAGCTGCTTCGGTGAGCTACGCCGCGAGCGGGGCCACAGGCGGGTGCCAACTCCGCCGGAGATGATGGTGACGTAGGGGAGTTCGCTGCCCGGGGAATTCAACCGACGGACCTCTCTAGCGGGACGCCCGGACCGGCCGGGAACAGTGGTGGGGGGCAAGTCTGACACACATCGGGGGTGCGGGTTTCACGGTGGCTGCGGGATTGACAGTCGCCACCTAGGAAAGCGCATATTCGATGACGGTTGGGCCGGGATGCTCAATCGCCTTCGCAAGCGAGGTGCGCAGCGCGCGCGGCGACGAGACCCGCGACGCGGCGGCCCCGAAGGAACGGGCGTTGGCCCGAAGGTCGGGACCGACCAGCTCGAAGGGGTCGGAGCGCCCGTGCGAGAGGCGGAAGAAGCGCTCGAGCTGGGAGTAGGCCTGATCGTTGAAGACGACGATCGGCAACGACACGCCCAGCTGCACGGCGGTGGAAAGCTCGGTGGCGGTGAACATGAAGCCGCCGTCACCAATAAGGGCGATGACGGTGGCTTCGGGTCGCGCCAGCTTCGCCCCCAGCGCCGCCGGGAAGGAAAACCCGAGCGTCCCCAGGTAGTTGGGAAAGAAGTAGGTGCGCGGGTGGGATACAGGAAAGAACGCGGGGCCGGAGTAGCAGATGGTGGTCATGTCGTTGAAGAGCAGGCCGTCGGCGGGCAAGACCTGGCGGATGGCCTTGAGAATGCCCAGGTGTTGCGGATCGGCGGACTCTAGGGCGGAGTTCCTGGCGTCGGCGATGCGGCGCAGCGTGTCCGCGGATGGCGTGCTAGGGCGATCTTCGACCAGTTCCGCCAGGGTTTCCACCTCTACCTCGATCTTGACCGCGCGGCCCTCTT
>CAZVZW010000026.1:14859-17816 GCA_964631365.1 uncultured Chloroflexota bacterium
GGATGATGGTCCGGGGCATCGGCAGGGTCCAGTTATCGGTGTGGCGGGCGCTGAGCCGCGATCCGACCACCAGAGCCAGGTCGGCGGTGGAAAGGAAGGTGTCGAAGCGATCGTCGCCGCGCCAGCGGCAGCCGACGGACAGCGGATGGTCCTCGGGAATAGCACCTTTGCCGGAGACGGTGGTGAGGACCGGCGCGCCGAGCCTTTCGGCCAGCCGAATGAGTTCGGCCGAAGCTTCACCGGAGACGACACCGCCGCCGGCCAGGATGACCGGCGATTGGGCGGCGCTGAGGGCCCCGGCGGCTTGGGCGACGGCACCGGCATCGGGCGCCAGCGGTCCGGGTTCGCTGACCGAAAGCGGGGTTACGTCGTCGCGCTCGGCGAGGATATCGAGCGGGATTTCGACCGAGGCCGGACCCGGCCGACCGGAATGCATGTAGTGAAGGGCCTCGGCGATAATATCGGGGATTTCGGAGACGCGCCGGACGGATCGGTGCCACTTGACAACGGACTTGAGGACCCCGGACTGATCGACCAGTTCGTGCAGGGCCCCGACCTCGCGTCCCGCGAAGGCCCTGTCGAGCGAGGAACAGATGTGCAGGACGCGGGAGGAGTCGCCCTGGGCCTCGGCGAGGGCGGTGGCTACGTTGGTGACCCCGGGGCCGGAGATGGTGATAACGCAACCGATGCCGCCGGACGCTCGGGCGTAGCCGTCGGCCATGAACCCGGCGCCCTGTTCGTGGCGGCAGAGGACGTGCTGGATTTCGGAGCCGAGCAGCGCATCGTAGATCTCAACGCTGTGGACCCCGGGTATCCCGAAGACCGTGTCAATCCCGCCGCTCTCTAGGGCGGCGACAACTGCCTGACCACCGGTCATCTGCGACATGTAATCTGCCCATCCGTCCTGTGAATTCGCCTCGCTAGCGGACCGCAGTTATAGCAGCGCGGGGCCGACCAGACCACCGACGGCTGCCGCCAGCGTGAATTGCGCCGCCAGGAACCAGCGGCGGCGGCCAACGGAGAGCAGGTCGGCGCGCAGGAACGGGATGGGCATCGCGGTGAGGAGCAGCGCGGCGACGGCGCCCTGGTGCGCCCCCTTGAGCAGCAGCAGGAGTGCCAGCGGCATCTCGGTTCCCTTACCCACCGGTAACACCCGCCCGATGCCCCCGGCAAGAAGGATCCCCAGCCAGGGAGTGCGGCCGAAAAAGCCGTGGCCGCCTTCATAGGGCATGTAGAAGGCCAGTACGGCGGCGGCGAGACAGGCGCCCATGAACCAGAAGGTGATCAGGTCAAAACGCTCTCCGACGGCGCTCCAGATGCCGGCGAGTTGCCGTCGCAAGGTCGTGCCCACGGCAACTGCCGCCGGGTCTTCGTCAGCGGGGAGCCAGCCGGCCTCTTGCAGACCGCCGAGCGGCTCCGCAGCCGGCGCCAGCAGCCGGGCGCCGGCGTAGATCAGCCCGGCGGCTAGAACGAACCAGAAAACGGCGAGTCGGTAGTCCAGCATGAAGATGGTGAAGCCGGACGGGGCGGCGATGCCCAGCCCGGCAAGGACGATTCCGCCATTCGTAATCCGGCGATCGGCTCGCGTCGTCAGCGATCGAGCGAGATACTCCCGGATTCCCCCGGCGACCACCAGGCCCAGGAGCGCCCAGGGGGCGATCGAGACCAGGAAATCGCGGAACTTGATGAAGATCGGCAGGACGGTCTGTTCCACTTTGCGGGACTAGCGCGCTTCCGGATCCAGATGCTGGTCCACGAGGGCCTCCATCTGGATTCGATTCAGGATGCCGGGGCGGATCGCGGCGACGAGGCCGTCGCGGTCGATGAAGACGTGGGTTGGAAAAACGCGGGCGGCGTAGGCGGCGCCAGCGCGACGTTCGGAATCTAGCAGGGTGTGCCAGGTGTAGCCGCCGGAGTCGATGTAGTCGCGGACGACGTCGCCGGCCTCACCGAGCGAGATGGCGAGGTGGATAACGTCGGTATCCGCCAGTTGCCGGGATATGGCCTCGAGGTCGGCGGCTTCGGCGCGGCAGGGGCCGCACCAGGTGGCCCAGAAGGTGATCCAGATCGGACTGCGGCCGAGTTCGCTGCCGAGGTCGAATTCGGCACCAGCCAGATCGGTCAGGGCCACCAGCGGGGCCGGCTGGCCGACCCGGGCGGTGGTTCCGGCGGAACCGGCCGGGCCGCCGCCAGTGCTCCGGGAGCCGGCGAAGCCGAAGGTGGGGTCTATCTGATAGCCGCCGATGCTGAGTGCGATGGCGACCGCGGTCGCGACGAGTGCGATAAGAATCGCCACCGGGGCGGCGCGCCAGGTCGCAACCAAAGGCCGCTCGGTGCGTTCAACTGTTTGCGGGTTCGTGGGCAAGGGCTGGCCAGCCTTTGAAGATCGGAGATCGAGTACGGGACGGGAATCCGGGCCCAATGCTGCAAGAATAGGCGGACATGCGGAGATCGCTTAAAAGGAAACGCGGACGGCGCCGCGGGCGCCTGGGGCTATGGCTGGCGCTGGCGGCGATCCCGATGGCCGGGTTGACGGCGGCCATCGCGGCGCTGGCTTTCGCGACTTTTCTGGGTGGCTCGGCCGCGCTGGCAGCGACGAGCATCCTGTTCGACGACCTGCCCGACGTGCGGGCAGTGGCGACGTTCGAGGAATCGCTCTTCGAGAACTCTTCCGTCTACTCGGCCGACGGTGCCCGGCTTGGAGAAATCGCCTCGGAAGGGCGCCGCACGCTGGTGGCCGCCGAGGACATTCCGCAACTGGTCAAGGACGCGGTGATAGCTTCGGAGGATTCCAGTTTCTACGAGAATCCAGGGGTTGATTTCTGGGCGATCGTGCGGGCGGTGTGGCTGAACCTGCAAGGCCAGGCGATCGTTTCCGGTTTCAGCACAATCACGCAGCAGGTGGTGAAGAACACGCTGCTGAGCCCGGAGCAGAGCGTGGAACGGAAGCTCAAGGA
>CAZVZW010000026.1:17826-18504 GCA_964631365.1 uncultured Chloroflexota bacterium
ACCAGCTGACCCAGAGCCTGTCGAAGGACGAGATCCTGGCGCTGTACCTGAATCAGAACAACTACGGCAACCTGGCCTATGGGATCACGGCGGCGGCGCGGACGTATTTCGATCGAGACCTGGAAGAGCTGTCGCTGGCGGAAGTGGCGATGATGGTGGGAATCCCGCGGGCGCCTTCGACCCAGAATCCGATCGTGGACCAGGCCACGGCGACCCGGGTCCAGCACAATGTCCTGGATCTGATGGTGAAGAACCTGTTCGTCACCGCGGAGCAGGCAGACGCGGCGAAGGCGGAGGACCTCGTGTACCGCTTGCCGCAGACGGAGATCGGGCCGGCACCGCACTTCTTCAACTACGTGGTCGACTATCTCAACGAGCGCTACGGGGCAGGCTGGACGCGGAAGGGGTGGCGGATCACCACCACAATTGACCTGGAACTGCAGGCGGAGGCGGAGCGGGTCGCCGGAGATCACATAGCAACGCTGACCGATCTGGACGCCCGCAACGCAGCGGTGGTGGTGCTAGACCCGTCGACCGGCCAGATTCTGGCGATGGTGGGGAGCGGTGATTTCCGGGACGAAGCGATCGACGGACAGGTGAATATGGCGATCGCCCCGCGCCAGCCGGGTTCTTCGTTCAAGCCGATCACCTACGTGACGGCCCTGGCTTCGGGATACA
>CAZVZW010000027.1:0-18208 GCA_964631365.1 uncultured Chloroflexota bacterium
GCGCGAAGGTGAAGAGCGTCGGCGGGATGTATGAACCGACCGCCGACGAGGACAACATCCCCCCGGAATTGCACCAGACCCACTGGTGCACGGCGAAGACGATTGAGTTCCTGGAGAAGAACCGCTTCGAA
This sequence comes from uncultured Chloroflexota bacterium, assembly GCA_964631365.1. Classification (GTDB taxonomy): domain Bacteria; phylum Chloroflexota; class UBA11872; order UBA11872; family VXNJ01; genus JASLPR01. The sequence goes on from CAZVZW010000027.1 coordinate 132, forward strand.
GATCAGCCGTGGCTGGCGACGGTGAATCCGTTCGACCCGCACGCGCCGTTCGACGCGCCCTACGAGTATTACCGCCGCTACGACCCGGAGAGCCTGCCGGGGGCGCATTTTGAAGATGGCGACCTCGAGCACCAGCAGAAGCTAGTGGACGCCGGGGTGGACTTCCAGTCGAAGCCGCAGCACCCGGACGAGTGGGACCACAAGAAAATCCAGGCCTCCTACTACGCGATGATCGAGCAACTGGATGCCGAGTTCGGCCGGCTGCTGGATTACCTGGAAGAGACCGGCCAGCGCGAGAACACGATCGTCATCTACACCAGCGATCACGGCGAGGCGCTGTGCGATCACGGGATGCTGCTGAAGGGCTGCCGCTTTTTCGAGGGACTGGTGCGGGTGCCGCTGATGATCTCGTGGCCGGGGCACTTTGATAAGGATGTGGTCAGCGACGCGCTTGTGGAGCTGATTGACATAAACCCGACGCTCTACGAGGCCATCGGCATGGAGATACCGTACTACGTGCAGGGTCGCTCGTTGATGCCGATCCTGATCGGCGCAAGCGACGGGGCGGACCACCGGGACTTCGTTCGGATGGAGTTCTTCGGCGCGATCGATCATCCGGACCAGACCCACGCGACGATGTACCGCGACCGGCGCTGGAAGCTGGTGACCTTCCACGGCAAGGACCTTTTTGAGCTTTACGATCTCGAAAACGATCCCTGGGAGCACGACGATCTGTCCGAGGATCCGGCGCACCGGGAGGTGCTGGTGGATCTGATGCGCAAGAGCTTCGACGCGCAGGTCTTTGCCCACCAGGCCGGCCCCCCGCGGACGATGCCTTTCTGAGGCGGGTTGGTCGGGTGGCCGGCTAGTCGGGGAGCTGGCTGCCGAGGAAGCTGTCCAGGTCATCGAGCAGCCAGCAGTCGACCGAGCCGCCGAAGGCGCCGTCGGTGTCGACCGGGCAGGCGAGGAGATCACGGTGTCAGCAGCGAGCGCGCCGGGCGGGATGTCGAGTTCGAGAGCGGGAACGTCGGGGTCGCAGACCTAGATCCTTCCTCCCGTGGCGGTGGTGAAGGTGACGAGTCGCGGGCCAACCCGGCCTGACCCGGATCGCGTGACCAACCGGAGAAATCGTGGCGCGCGATTGGTCCCCTAGTGGCCCGCTCCCCCCGGAATCTGGTTGCCTGCCCCCGGGACTGATGCTACGAAATCAAGCGGCACCGGCGCCCGGCGGGCGACGGGTGTTGCGGATTTGGTGGAGAGCGGGTGGAGTCGGATACTTGCCATAGCGCTGTGTAGTTCAGGGGAGTTGGATGGCTATCGCACCGGATCGACGGGAGATGGCGGAGGGGGCCCGGAAGACAGGTGTCTCGCTGGTGGACGCGGACGTTCACAACTATCCGAAGTCGATTGACTCGCTGACTCCCTACATGTCGCGGCGCTGGGTGGAGTACGTGCGCCATACCGGGTTTCAGACTCCGCCGGTGGACGAGTATCCGCGGTTCTACGAGGCGGCGGCGCGCCGCGACGCCTGGCCTCCGAACGGCGACCGGCCCGGGTCGAATCCGGACTTCGTCACCGGGCAACTGCTGGACGAATGGGATATCGATTACGCGATCTTGAATCCGCTGTACGGCGTGTCGCGGGTCCACAACCTGGATTTCGGCAACAGCCTGATGCAGGCGGTGAACGAGTGGACGGCACGGGACTGGCTGGATGTCGACCCGCGGTACAAGGGCTCGATCGTCGTGAATGTCTCGGATCCGCCGGCGGCGGCGGAGGAGATTCGGCGACGGGCGCAGGATCCGCGATTCGTGCAGGTGTTGCTGCTGGCGCGGGCGCCGGCTCCGTATGGCCGGCGGCAGTTTCGGCCGATCTTCGCGGCGGCGGCGGAGGCGGGGTTGCCGGTCGGAATGCACTTCGGCGGCGGCGGCAACCCGGTGACTGCGACGGGCTGGCCGTCGTACTACATCGAGGATCACACCGGGATGGCGCAGTCGTTCGAGGCGCAGGTCCTGAGCATGGTCTGCGAGGGACTGTTCGTGGACTTCCCGGGCCTGCAGGTAGCGCTGATCGAGGGCGGGTTCGCCTGGCTACCGGCGCTGATGTGGCGGTTCGACAAGAACTTCCGGGGACTGCGGCAGGAGGTTCCGTGGCTGACGAAGCTGCCGAGCGAGTACATCCGCGAACATTTCCGGGCGACGACCCAGCCGATGGAAGAGCCCGAGAATCCGGAGCACCTGCTGCAGATCATCGACATGATCGGGCGAGAGGACTTCCTGATGTTCGCCACCGATTATCCACACTGGGATTTCGACTCGCCAGATCGAGCGATACCGGCGTCGATCAAGGCCGAGCAACGGGACGGCATTATGTTCAAGACGGCGCTGGAGCTTTACGACTTTGACCGGTCATGACGCAGGGGCGGCCGGGTTTGCGGTGGGGGAATTGCGCAGGGTTGAGGCCGGCGGACGCCGGCTGGTGGTGGGCCGCAACGACGCCGGCTATTTCGCGCTGACGGATATCTGTCCGCACCAGGGATCGTGGCTGTCGACGGGGACGTTGGGCGGGACCGCGGTCGCCAGCGTGGTCGGGGAGATCGAGTACGGCCGCGACGGGCTGATCCTGCGGTGCCCCTGGCACGGCTGGGAGTTCGATGTGGAATCGGGTCGCTCGCTGTGTGAGCCGGATCGGCGGTGGGTGGCGGCGTATGCGGTGAAGGAAGAGAACGGCCGGTTGCTGGTGTCGATCGGCTAGCGGCTATTCGCGGACGGGGATGCCCTAGCGGGGCTGCACCTGAAGCCAGCCGTCGATTTCGTGGACGGTGCCGTCGTCGGCTGCGTGGGCTTCATCCTCGTGGTCGCCTTCGGACATGTCGTCCATTTTCGGCAACTCGCCGTGCAGGCCCAGCGTGAAGCGGCCGGTGGCATCGGCTTCGAATTCCAGCACGGCGGTCTCGCCGGGGTTGATCTGCCGGGCGATGTCGTAGCCGTGCAGATGGAAAAGGATCGGGTGCTCGGAAGTCAGGTTGAGAGTGATGGTGTCGTTCTGATTGACCTCGATGGCCGCGGGCTGGACATCGGGGCCGTCGATGGTGATGTCGATGGTGCGGGCCTGCGGCTCGGCGCCGGCGCAGGCGGCCAGAACGAATACCAGGATGGCCGGGAGAAGGAAGGTGGTGCGGAGAAGGCGTTTCATGGACGGCATTCTAGTGGTTCTGGCCAACTTTGCGTCGGTAACGCCGGCGCTGAAAGCAGGAAGGCCGATCCGACGCCCCCCAAGCGTCGGGCCGGCCAATCTATGGTTGGAGTCGGATCGGATCAACTTGGTCTCGAAGATGACGGCATGGATGTCGTTGTCGCCAATGTTCTCGACGCGGTGGGTCCAGACGCCATGGGCCATCACGCCGCCGTCGGGGAATTCGGCCTCCCTGGTTTCGCCGTTCTCCATCTGGACGCGGGCCTTGCAGCCTTTGACGAACTACACGAGCTCGGACGGATGCGAGTGAGTGATGTCGTTTTCGCCAGCCTTGACGCGCATCTTGACCAGGCGGGTGTTACCCCCCTCGACTTAGTAGCTTGTAGTTATCCGGTGACGCTTTGACGGGGTCGATGTAGGCCCTGTTCCCCCTGGTGCTGGTACCGCTAGCGGGCAAATGCTGCCCGTTCTCTCTGCCTACGAGGCTAGTTCAGCGGCGTGGCTTGCCCCAGAGGGAAATCCCACCCGAGATCAGCCACCGTTGAGATCGGCGAGGTCGCCGGCGGGGGTGAACTGGAGGGCGACCGGGTCGCCGTCGCGGGCGGCGACGCCGGCCGCTTCAAGCTGCTCGGCCAGCGGCTCGCTGGCCTGGAAGTGCTGCAATTCCATGGTATTGGTGATGCGCGCCATGAGCGGCGTGTCGGAGCCGGCCGTGCGCCGCGCCAGGCCGAGCCCGGTGTCGATGGCGGCCTGGTCGGTGGGCAGCGTCATCGGCACCCGCGCGCCCTGGACGGTCATCGATGTCAGGCAGTTCATGTAGGTGTAGTCCGGGTTCATGTCGTCAACGAGCTTCTGCGTAACCAGGTCGGCCATGCCGATGCCGGTGGCGTTGCCGTTGGATTCGGGGGTGAGGCGCAGCGTCGTGATGTAGCGGTAGTCTGGGGTGCGGGGGCCTTCGCCGAGCAGTCGGAATAGGCCGATGACGTTGGTGTCCATGCCGGCGCCGGAGATGTTCTTGCCCATCTCGTCGACGATCAACATGTGCAGCGCGTCAGCGGGCAGCACCGGCAGGATGGTGCGCGCCTTCTCGAGCAGCTCGCGGTCGGTCGCGTGGAACCGATCCCCGCCGACGACTTCGACGTAGGCGGGCTCGTCGAGCGGGTTCTCGACCATGGCGACACCCATGAGGATCTTGCCGGTGTCCACCGCCACCTGGGCGGATTCCGGGATGGATTCGGCTAGGCCATGCTGGTGGATGCGCTCGGCGCCCTTTTGCTTGCCGAAGCCGACAGCGGTCATCTTGCAGAGACCGCTTTCGATGTCCCCGTGGAAGTCGGTGTGCGGCTTGACGCGGCCCAGTACGGCGACGTGATCGGCGTTGTAGGCGTTGGCGTCCATCAGATATTCGAAACCGCGCGGGCCCTTGCCGCTGACGACCGTGTCCATGGTGGCGCGAATCGGCGCGCCGACAACCGATTCGGTGATCCGGTATTCAGCGAGGACGGCTTCCTGGCCCTCGGGGGTCGCGCCGCCGTGGCTGCCCATCGCGGGCACGATGAACGGCTCGAGGCCGGCGGTCTTGAGTTCGCGGATGATCGTCGAGACGGCCGCGACCAGCGGGGTGACGCCGCGGCTGCCGACGCCGAGGGCGACGGTGTCGCCGGAATTGAAGGAGGCCGTGGCGAGGTGGTTGCGGATCTTGCGGGCTAGGGCGGCCTCGAAGTCGTCGATCTGGGTGTTGTCGAGTTCCTGGCGCATCGGTACCAAAGTCGGTCGTTCCACGGCGCGCTCCTATGGCGGGTTCCGAGATTAGGGTATCGGGCGTCTAGTTTAGTCGGGTGTGCGGTGGGGCGGAATTTGGCGCGGCCGAACCAGGAACGAGGACTGAGGATGGTGGGCCGGACAGGACTTGTGCCGGATGCGGCGCTTCCGGGACAATTGCGGACCATGAACGGCGAAGAGACGGCGGATCCGAGAGATCAGATGACAGTTCACGTGCGGGTGCACGCGGGGTTGGGTCGCTTCTTTCCCGGCGAAGGGAAGATCCGCAAGATTGAGGTGACGGCGGGATCGACGGTGGGTGGCTTGTTGCTGGCCCACGGAGTTCCGGAAGATCTGCCGCTGGTCGTGGGACTGAATCGAGATCTGGGGAATCGTGAGTCGCAATTGAAACCGGGAGACCTGGTGGAATTGGTGCCGCCGATGACCGGCGGACAAGAAAGGTAGCGAGCGTGTCGCATTCGATCAACAACCGCATTCTGCGAGTGGACCTGACCGAGGGCCGGACCTGGACCGAAGCGCCGGGGATGGAGTTCTATCGCAAGTACGTGGGCGGGCGGATGTTTATCGCTCATTACCTGCTGAAGGAATTGCCGCAGGGCGCCGACCCGCTGGGGCCGGAGAACATGTTGATCTTCGCCGCCGGTCCCGTGACCGGAACCCCGGGGCCGGGCAACGCCCGGCACAGCGTGGGGGCGAAGTCGCCGATGTCGGGCCTGTATGGCGAGTCGGAGGCGGGCGGCTACTGGGGCGCAGAACTGAAATCAGCTGGCTGGGACGGGATCATCTTCACCGGCAAGGCCGAGAAGCCGGTGTACTTGTGGATCAAGGACGACGCGGTGGAAATTCGTGACGCGGCGCACCTGTGGGGCAAGATCACCGGCGATGTGGAGGCGGAGCTTCGCGAGGAACTGGGAGACAACCGGGTGCGGGTGACCCAGATCGGGCCTGCCGGAGAGAACCTGGTGCGGTTCGCCTGCGTGGTGAATGACCTAAACGAGTTCGCTGGCCGGGCGGGGATGGGCGCGGTGATGGGCTCGAAGAACCTGAAGGCAATCGCGGTGCGCGGCAGCACCCGCCCGCAGCCGGCTGACATGGAGCCGCTGAAGCGGACGGCCCAGTGGGTGGCGCGAGACACTTTCGCCGAAGGTCAACCGCACTACATCTTCCATGAATACGGCACCGGCGCGATGGTGAAGAGCAAGCAGCTGGAAGGGCATGTGATCTCGCACAACTTCCGCGACGGCGTGCTCGAGGGCGCGGAGAACTCGGACGCGATTTCGATCAAGGAGAACGTGACCGAGCGGATGGATGGCTGCTACAGCTGTTCGGTGAACTGCAAAAAACGAGTGCGGATCGAGACCGCCAAAATGACCGTGGATCCCAAGTACGGCGGTCCGGAATACGAGACGCTGGCGGCGATTGGTAGCAACCTGGGCGTGACCGACATCATGGCGGTGTGCAAGAGCGCCGAGATGGTGAACTACCTGGGGCTGGACAGCATTTCGGCCGGCTCGGTGCTGGCCTGGGCGATGGAGATGGCGGAGATGGGTGTGATTTCCCCGGAAGACCTGGGCGGCGAGGAGCTGACCTTCGGGCGCGGCGCCGACGTGCTGCGCTGGATCGAGATGATTGCCTATCGGAAGGGCTTTGGCGACGTGCTGGCCGAGGGCGCGACCCACGCGGCCCGTAAGATCGGCCAGGACAGCGGGAAGTATGTGATGGCCGTGAAGGGCATCGACCTGGGCATGCACGACCCGCGGGCGATGGAAAACATGCGCCGGCAGTTCGCAGTGGCGCCGGTAGGCGGCGATCACTGCGGCTCGGCGCATAAGCGCAACAGCCTGGCCAACACCCTGGGCATCTGCCAGTTTCTGGACTACGACGATGAGCTGAAGCTGGAGCTGTTGAACGCGGCGACCGGCTGGGACATGACGTTGCAGGAGCTGGACGACGCTTACGAGCGCGGGATCACGATGGCCCGGCAGTTCAACATCCGCGAAGGCTGGACGACCGCCGACGACGCCATGCCCTGGCGGATTCACCAGCCGATGGCGATGGGGCCGATGAGCGACCAGGTCCTGACCGAGGAGCAAGTCCGCGGGGAGACCCAGGACTACTACGAGTCGCGCGGCTGGGACCGCGAATCCGGGCTGCCGCAGGCGGATACGGTGGAGCGGTTGGGCCTGCAGGCGTAGCCAGGAGTCCGATCGCCCCGGTTCGCGCCGGTGTCGATCCAGACATAGCGAGGGTCCGCCAACCGGCGGGCCTTCGTCGTTGGGGAGCTAGCCGTCTTCGTCCTTGTCTTTGCCGCCGCCGAGCAGGGCCACGGTGTATGCGATTTCCTTGCGGAGCAGCGCCTGGATGTCCTGGTATTCCGTAGGCTTGACGCCGAGGATCTCGGGGACAACGGAGGGCAACTCGGGGTCGGGGGTTTCGTTGGTGCCGACGCCGGAGCCGGTTTCGCGGGTTAGCTGGTTGGCCAGGATGCAGGTGACGGCGAGCGTCGTGGTCTCGTCGGAGCCGTTGCTGGTGGGGACCGCGTGATGGGTGGGGACCGCGTGATGGGTGCGGATCGCGTGATGGGTGCGGATCGCGCCGACCAGGGAGTCGGGCAGTTCCTTTTTCTCCGCCAGGACCGTGCCGACCTCGACGTGGCTGAGCCCCATCGCCTCTTGCTCGGCCTCCCCGAAGGAAATGCCTTTGGCGTGGGCGACCTCGACGATGGCGTCAATCTGGTTGGCGACGTACTAGGAGAGGACTACCTTGCCGATGTCATGGAGCAGGCCGGCGGTGTAGGTCTCGGCTGGGATGGAGCGGTTGGTTTCTTTGCTGACGACCTGGGCGGACTGGGCGACGACGAGCGAGTGCCCGAATAGACCGCCTTTGCCGATGCCGTATCCCTTCACGCCCTGGGCGCCGAGTCCGCCCATGGTGGCGGTGGGGACGAGATTGCGGATGGTCTTCTAGCCAAGCAGCATCACCGCGTTATCAATGTCGGTGATCTGGCGCGGGGGGCCGTAGAAGGCGGAGTTGACGATGCGCAAAACCCGCGCCGTGAGCGCCGGGTCGGTCTTCATGAGATCGAAGATCTCTTTCCCGGAGGTGTCCGGCTGGCTGCTCCTCTGGAGGTTGGCGGTGGCGGTGTCCGGCATCGGCACGGCATCCGACGCGTTGTCCAGAACTTCCTGTGCGTCGAGTTCGTTCGCCATCGGGCCTCCGCTTTCCGATGAATTGGTGAGGCGTGACAGTAACCCCAACCGGACAGATGTCGTAGGCACTTGTGGCAGTAGAACACAAATGGTGTCGGTAGTGGCGGCTACACGAGCGCGCCGGCGCTGTTTCGGGCGCCGCCGGCGGGCGCCCGAATGGACGGTGGTGGGCGGTTGGGATAAGAATGGCGGCGAGAAGAAAGCACCGACCAAGAAGGGACCGGGGAGCACCATGGGCGGATCGATCGCCGGACGCATTCTGCGAGTGGACCTGACTACGGGGAGGACCTGGACGGAAGAGCCGGGGCAAGAGTTCTACCGCAAGTACCCGGGCGGCCGCGCGATCATCGCGCACTACCTGCTCAGCGAGGTCCCGCCGGAGACCGAGGCCCTGGGCCCGGACAATCGCCTGATCTTCGCTCTCGGTCCGATTACCGGGGTGCAGGTTCCGGGCAACGCCCGTCACAGCGTGGGCGCCAAGTCGCCGTTGACGGGCTTTTTCGGCGAGGGCGAAGCCGGGGGCTTCTGGAACGCGGAACTGAAAAGCGCGGGCTGGGACGCGATTGTGATCCAGGGTGCGGCCGCGAAGCCGGTGTACCTGTGGATCGATGACCTGGAGGTGGAGATCCGCGACGCAGCCAACATCTGGGGCAAGATCATGGGCGACGTGGAGGATGTTGTCCGGGAAGAACTGGGCGACGAGGCAATCCGCATCACCCAGATTGGCCCGGCCGGCGAAAACCTTTCGCGGATCGCCTGCGTGGGCAACGATCTGAACGAGTTCGCGGGGCGCTGCGGGATGGGGGCGGTGATGGGCTCCAAGAAATTGAAGGCGATCGCCGTGCGCGGGAGCGACCGGGTGCTGCCGGCGGACACCGGGCCGATTCGCGAGACGACCCGCTGGGTGGCCTCAACGCTTGGCGAGGGCGATGAACACTACGGCCTGCACATGTTTGGGACCGGCGAGATCGGCAGCAAGCGAGTTGAGGGCCACGTCATCTCGCACAACTTCCGCGATGGCGTGATCGAAGGCTCGGAGAACGTTGACGCCACGGCGATGAAGCACACCGTGGTCAACTCGATGGACGGCTGCTTTGCCTGCTCCGTGCGGTGCAAGAAGCGGGTCGGGTTCGAGACGGCGAAGGTGAAGGTGGACGAGAAGTACGGCGGGCCGGAGTACGAGTCCTTCGCGGCCATCGGCACGAACTGCGGGGTGGTGGACATGATCACCATCTGTAAGGCCAACGAGATGATGAACTACCTCGGACTGGACAGCATCTCGGCCGGCTCGGCGATCGCCTGGGGGATGGAGATGGTGGAGATGGGCAAGCTCACTGCGGATGACCTGCGGGGCGACGAACTGCGCTGGGGCAACGCCGAGGATCTGCTGAACATGATCGAGGCGATCGCCTATCGCCGCGGCTTCGGCGATGTGCTGGCCGAGGGCGCGACGCTAGCGGCGCGCAAGATCGGCCGCGACACCGAGAAGTACGTGATGGCGGTCAAGGGACTGGACCTAGGCATGCACGATGCGCGGGCGCTGGACTGGATGCGCAAGCAGGCGGCGGTTGGTCCGTCGGGCGGCGATCACTGCGGCTCGGCGCACCAGTCACAGAGTCTGAAGAACACGCTGGGCGTATGCCTGATGCTGTCGTACGACGATGCCCGGCTGCTGGAACTGCTGAACGCTTCAACCGGCTGGGATATGTCGGAAGGCGAACTGGCCGAGGTCTACGAGCGCGGCATCACGATGGCGCGAATGTTTAACCTGCGCGAAGGCATGACCACCGCCGACGACACCCTGCCCTGGCGGATGCACCAGCCGATGGCGAAGGGGCCGATGAGGGACCAGCTGCTTTCGGTGGAGCAGGTGCGCGGTGAGACCCAGGACTACTACGAGTCGCGCGGCTGGGACCGTGACTCGGGAGTGCCGCTGGCGCAGACCGTGGAGCGATTGGGCCTGCCCGCGATGGCGTAGCCGCCGATTCGCCGAACAAGCGAATTCTCCTAATTGGACCGGGCGCGCCGCTTGCGTGAGAATGGCTCAATTCAACGAGTACACCGGAGCAGCAGTGGGGCGCGCGGCCTGATCGCGTGGCCTGCACCGAGAGAGCGAAGGGCGCGCCATGGCCGGATCGATTAACGGACGAATACTGCGGGTTGACCTGACCGAAGGGCGGATCTGGACCGAGGAGCCGGGCGATGCTTTTTACCGCAAGTACCCGGGCGGCCGGGCGATAATTGCCCACTACCTGCTGACCGAGGTGCCGCCGGAAACCGACGCGCTGGGCCCGGACAATCGCCTGATCTTCGCCATGGGGCCGATCACCGGCGTGCAACTGCCGGGCAACGCCCGTCACAGCGTGGGTGCGAAGTCGCCGTTGACCGGCTTCTACGGCGAGGGTGAGGCCGGGGGATTTTGGAACGCGGAGTTGAAGGACGCCGGTTGGGACGCGATTGTCGTGCAGGGCGCGGCGATAAAGCCGGTCTACCTCTGGATCGATGACCTGAATGTGGAGATCCGCGACGCGGGTCATCTGTGGGGCAAGATCACCGGCGATGTGGAGGAGGCGATCCAGTTGGAACTGGGCGTAAATGTTCGGGTGGCCCAGACCGGGATCGCCGGGGAGAACCTGGTGAAGATCGCCAGCGTCTGCAATGACCTGAACGAGTTTGCTGGGCGGTGTGGGATGGGCGCGGTGATGGGCTCGAAGAAGCTGAAGGCAATCGCGGTGCGCGGCAGCAACCGGACGACCCCGGTAGACATCGGGCCGATCCGCGAGACGACCCGTTGGGTGCCGACGACCTTCGGCGAGGGGCAGGAACACTTCATCATGCACGAGTGGGGCACCGGTGCGCGGGTGCGATCGAAACAGATCGAAGGCCATGTGATTTCGCACAACTTCCGCGACGGCATGCTGGAAGGTGCCGAGAACGTGGACGCCCAGGCCATGAAGGCGACCGTCGTGAACCGGATGGACGGCTGCTTTGCCTGCTCGGTGCGCTGCAAGAAGCGGGTGAAGTTCGCGACCGCCAATGTGATCGTGGATGAGAAATACGGCGGGCCGGAATACGAGTCGTTTGGCGCGATCGGCAGTAACTGCGGGGTGGTGGACATGATCACCATCTGCAAGGCCTGCGAGATGATGAACTACCTGTCGCTGGACAGTATCTCGACCGGCTCAGCGATTGCCTGGGCGATGGAGATGGTGGAACTGGGCAAGCTGACGCCGGACGACCTGCAGGGCGCCGAACTGCGCTGGGGCAACGGTGAAGACCTGCTGGCGATGATCGAAATGATCGCCCGCCGCGAGGGCATTGGCGACCTGTTGGCCGAAGGCGCGACGCTGGCGGCGCGCCGGCTTGGCAAAGACAGCGAGAAGTACGTGGTGGCGGTGAAGGGCCTCGACCTGGGCATGCACGACCCGCGGGCGATGGAGGGGATGCGCAAGCAGTTCCCGGTGTCGCCGGTCGGCGGCGATCATTGCGGGGCTGCCCACAAAGGGCCGAGCCTGATGAACACCCTGGGTATCTGCCAGATGCTGGTCTACGACGATGACCGGATGCTGGCGCTGCTGAACGCGGCCACCGGCTGGGACATGGACGCGGCGGAAATGGACGATGTGTACGAGCGCGGCATCACCATGACGCGTCTGTTCAACCTGCGTGAAGGCGCGACGGCGGCGGACGACAAACTCCCCTGGCGGATGCACCAACCCCTGGCACTGGGGCCGATGAAGGATCAGGTGCTCTCGGAGGACCTGGTGCTGAGCGAGACCCGGGGCTACTACGAGAGCCGGGGTTGGGACCGTGAATCGGGCGTGCCGGATGGCGCGACCGTGGAGCGACTGGGCCTGCGGGCGGTGGCCGGCTAGAAGAAGCGGGAAGGGGCGGCCGCACCCAACTACGGGGATGTGGGTGCGACCGTCCCGGGTTAGCCGATCGGTTGCGGCAGGGGCGGCTTCACAAGCCCCAGAATCCGGTCATGACGCCGATGGCAATGATGCCCAAGATGACCGCGACGACGGTGAGGCCGGCGGGCGCCAGCCCGGCGATGCGCCAGACGCGGGTTTCGGTTTCGGTGGGCGGTTGCCTGCGAATCAAGTGGTGGACGCGACAGGGGCGGGTTGGGTTTCTGGGGTGGGGGACGGGTCGGTGGCGGCGACATGACGGCTGGCGATGATGAAGCCCCAGAACAAGAGGACCGCGCCGACAAGCTCGCCGAGGTAAAGGCCCTCGATGCCGAAGCGGTTCAGCGATCCGCCAATCCCAGGCAGCATGGCGCCGACGGCGATGAGCAGGTTGCCGATCATGCGCTGGGGTTCGGTGCGCCGGCGGAGGTAATAGTAGGCGGACCGGAGCGCGCCGCCGACCAGGGTGATGACGCCGTAGATGTTGAAGAACGGGGTGATGAGGCGGACGCTGGTGGGCAGTACGCCCTTGCCGGTCAACTCGGCAGTGTCATCGAGAAGCGGGGTGCTGTCGACCGGCGCGGAGAATTCGGCATAGATCCCGTAAAGACTGGCAATAGTCAGGATGATAAAGCTGGGCCGAGCGATGTGCTTCCAGAGCAGGAAGACCGTGCCCTGACCGAGCCAGGCGGCGACTAGCACCGCGCCGAAGAGATACCAGACGCGCAGGTTTAGCTCGCCCCAGAATTCCGACCAACCAAAGATGGCGTAGAGCGATTCAGTGAAGCTGCCGATGGCGAAGAAGATGAGGCCGACGCCCCAGATGAGCATGGCGGGGTTGGTGCGGGTGCGCGCCCAGCGGCGCAGGACGATGTAGGTGAACGGGACGATGACCAGGGTGGACAGGATCGGCAGGTAGCTGAGCAGAGGTTCCTTCCACGGTTCTGCTCTGGACAGGCGCGCCAGCGTCTTAGGCGGGACGATTCGACCGCCGCAAATATACCCAAAACTATCGACATTCGCACGGAAGCGGCTAACTGTCGCCCCTATTTGCCCATTATAGAGATTATTAATAGGGCGATATAGATAGATTTAGTGAAATTGCGACAGTGCCGAATAGCGGCTGAGCCGCAGTCGCACGTCGCGGATGTGGTGGGTGGTGAATACCGCCGAACAGGAAGAGAGATAGAAATCTCACCTCGGGATGAAGCGCTCGCCGTGGCCCGGCGCGCGCACCGCGGCGATCCGGTCAGCGAGTCTTAATGGCCTGGGCGCGGGAATGCCGCTTGCGGACGCTTACAGTTTGTAGAGGGCGTGGTATTTGTGTTCCAGGTAGTCCAGGAAGGGGCCGGCGCTGAGCTCGGCGCCTAGCTCGCGCTCGACGAGTTCGGCGGCCGACCAGGCGGCGCCGTGACGGTGGACGTGTTGCTGCATCCAGGCGAGCAGCGGAACGAAGTCGGCGGCTTCGAGGGCCGGTTGGATCGCGGCGTCGTCGGCGAGCGCGGCTTCGTAAAGTTGAACTGAAAGCAGCGTGCCGAGGGCGTAGGTGGGGAAGTAGCCGATGGCGCCGGTGGACCAGTGGACGTCCTGGAGGACGCCGTCGGCGTCGGTGGTCGGTTCCACGCCGAGCAGCGACTTCATGCCTTCCCACCAGCGTTCTGGCAGGTCGGCGACCGCGAGACTGCCTTCGATCAGCTCGCGCTCGATTTCGTAGCGCAGAAAGATGTGCAGCGAATACGTGACTTCGTCGGCCTGGACGCGGATGTAGCCCGGCTCGACGCAACTGCCGGCGGCGTATAGCGCGTCGGCGTCGACGGAATCGAACTTGCCCGGGAAATACTTGCCGAGGCGTGGCAGGAGATCGTCAGCGAACAGGCGCGAACGGCCGACGAGATTTTCCCAGAGGCGGGATTGCGACTCGGCGATGATCAGTGACTCGACTTGGCCGAGGGCGGTGCGGCGGAGTTCGTCGGGGATGCCCTGGTCGTGGGTGCCGTGGCCAGCTTCGTGGATGGAAGCGTAGAGCGCCGGGGCGAGATTCCCCGGATCAACGGCAGTGGTAACGCGGGTGTCGCCCTGGCCGATGGATGTGGTGAAGGGGTGAGCGGCGAGGTCCTGGCGACCGGTTGCAAGATCGAAACCGACGAGGGCGACGACATCCTCGGTGAGCGCGATCTGGGCGTCGTGGGGGAGATCGCCGCGCAGGGCGTCGTCGTTGACCCGGTCCAGGGCCGGGCGCAGCGAGTCTAACAGCGGGACCAGGCGATCGCGCAGCGGATTGAAAAGCCGGTCGACATCGGCGGAGGTGAGATTTGGTTCGTAGCCGGCGAGCAGAGCGTCGTAGGGCGTGGCTTCGTAGCCGAAGTGGTCGGCCTGCTGGCGGGCCAGTTCCACCTGCCGGGTCAGGTCGGCTTCAAACATCGCGAAGTCGTTCGCGGCCCGGGCCTTCACCCAGGTGTCGAACGACCGGGCGGAGGTGCGTGCCATTTCGGCAACCAGCTCTTCGGGAAGCTTCGTGGTGCGGTCGTAGCGACGCCGGACCACCCGCCAGACCGAGGCGCGGTGGGAGTCGTCGGGCAGTGCGGCGGCGTCGGCGGCCAGATCGTCGAGCAGTTGCCCGATCGCCGGGTCGGTGAAGCGCTGGTGGAGTATGCGTTCGAGGGTGGCCATTTGCTCGCCGCGGGCGGCGGCGCCGCCGGCGGGCATGTAGGTCTGCTGGTCCCAGCCGAGCAGCGCGACGGTGTGTCCCAGGTCATCAATCTCGGCGAAGCGCTCGGTGAGTTGGTCCCATTGCTGGTCGATGGACATCAGGGGTGCTTCCTTGTGGCGGCGGTTCGGGTGAACGAGTCTAGCGCGGCGGATTGGTGGCGGCGCGGGCAACCCGGTAACCTGCGTGGGCGGTGCAAACAGGCAAAGGCGAATTGATGGATTGCGCTTTTCGATGGCCCATCCGGTGGTATCCGTTCCACGGTATGCGGGGGATGCCAGTCGACGTGCGGCGGGAGGTGTTCGCGTGGGCGAACCGGGTCGGGTTCAAAGGGACCGAAGTGTCGGTGGTGCACCTGGACCTGTTCGCGATGAGCGACGCCGAACTGACCGGTCTGCGCAACGAACTGACCGATGCGGGGCTGGTGACGGCAGCCCTGAACCCCGGCGGATTCAATTTCGTGACCGCGACGGCTGCCGAACAGTTGGCCCAGATGCAGCGCGCGGTGGAGATGGCTGAACTGCTGGGGACTCGCGTGGTCAACACGACCCTACCGGGGCCCAATTTGTTTCAGAATTCGCCGGACACGCCCGAGGGCTGGGGGATCGGCGGCCGGGTGTCGATCGGCGGCAGCCGGATGGTGGTGGACTACGAACTGGAAGAGACCGCCGACGCACTCCGCGAGGTCGCCGACGCAGCGGCTGTAGTTGACATAACAATTGCAATTGAATTGCACCAGAACTGCTATGTGGACAACTCGGCTAGCGCTCTGGCGATGCTCGAAATGGTGGGCCGCGAAAACCTGCGCGTGAATCCGGATATGGGCAATGTGACCTGGTCCTACGCGACCCCGGAGGAGCGGTTCGAGGAGGCAATGGTGACGCTGGCGCCGCTGGCGGCCTACGTCCACGTGAAGAACATGCGGCGGGTCTACGTGCCGGACATCGACCGGGCGAGCTTCTTTCCGGTGACCGTGGAAGAGGGCGAGGTGGATTGGCGGTTCTGCATCCAGGCGCTGCACGCGGCCGGCTATGACGGCTGGCTGACGTTTGAGGGCGACACGGGGTACGGCTGGGACCACCAGCGGGCGATGGAGCGCAACATCAGCTACGTGAACGAAATACTGGCGGATCTTGAGTGAGTTGAGATTGGCGGTCTAGCGATGGCGAAGCGGGCGGAATTGGCGACGGTCACGGTGCCGGAATTCGAGTTGCCGCGAGAGCAGCCGGTGGTTCCGCCGGCGGAATTTGAACGGCGAATTGCGGCGGCCCGCGAACGGGCGCGGGAGCGGGGCCTAGATGCGCTGCTGATCTACGGCGACCGCGAGCACTGCGCGAACCTAGCCTACCTGACCGATCACGACCCGCGCTTTGAGGAGGCGCTGCTGGTGATCCCGACGGACGGTGCGCCGGCGCTGCTCCTGGGGAATGAGGGCATGGTGTACGCGGAATTGGTGCCGATCGATATTGAACTAAAGCTGTTCCAGGGGTTCAGCCTGCCGGGCCAGAAGCGGGAATCGACCCCGCGGTTCGAGCCGGTACTGGCGTAGTGTGGGATCGGAAAGGGGCAGCGCATCGGGGTGGCCGGTTGGCGCTATGCCACCGCGGCGGAGTCGGACGATGTGGCGCACTGGCTGGAGATTCCGACCTTCATCGCAGAGACGCTGTGGGCGATCACCGGCGACCGGGAGCTGCTGGTAAACGCCAACGATATCTTGATGAACCCGGTTGACGGTCTGCGCACCGAAAACAGCGCGGCGCAGCTGGCGGTCTTCGAGTTCGCGGCGAGTCACTGCGCGGCGGTGGTGCACCGGGCGCTGACCGGGGCGCGGCCGGGGATGACCGAGCTGGAGGCGGTAGGGGCGGCCGGGCTGAACGGGCTGCCGCTGTCGGCGCACCTGATGTTTTCGACTGGCGAACGGGCGCACCTGGGGCTGTCGAGCCCCCGGGGGAGGGAGATGGAGCGCGGCGATCCGATCTTTTGTGGGCTGGGCTATCGCGGCGGGCTGACCGCCCGGGGCGGGTGGCTGGCCGAGGACGCGTCGGAACTGCCGGTCGGCGCAAAGGATTACCTGGAGCGGCTGGCGCTGCCGTATTTCGCGACGGTGGCGGCCTGGTACGAGGCGGTTGGGATCGGGGTGGCGGGCGGTGCGTTGCAGGATCTGGTGGACGGCATGCTGGCGGCGGCGGACCTGGAGGCGGCATTAAACCCCGGACACCTGATCCACATCGAGGAGTGGCTGCACTCGCCGGTGAACCCGGGATCGGAGATCGAGTTGCGGTCAGGGATGTTGATTCAGTGCGACATCATTCCGGTGGTGGCGACGGAGTACCACACCGTGAACGTAGAGGACACGATGGCGTTGGCGGACGCGGCGCTGCGTGGGGAGATACGAGTGGAGTACCCGGCGATGTGGGCGCGGATCGAGACTCGCCGCGAGTTTATGCGGGAAAGCCTGGGAATCGAGCTGCGCCCGGAGGTTCTGCCGTTCAGCGGGCTGCCGGGGGTGGTGCGGCCGTTCGTGCTTGCGCCGGATCGGGTCCTGCGGGTCGGCTAGCGCGGATGGACGCTCGGGTATCCACCGCGATGTGATTGCGTCCGCGAGCCCTCTTGCCCCTGGAGTTGACCCGCTCATGCGCGACGCCAATCGCGACCTGACCTACGCCGAACTCAACGCCTCGCGCCGCTCCTGGACCGACTTCACCGGCGTGGTGGTTGATCGCGCCCTGCTGATGAGCATCACCGGGGAGGCGGCGCTGGCGCCTTCGGCCTACAACATGTAGCCGTGACGCATTGTCTTCTAGCAGGGGGAAGGGCTCGCCCGGCTGGAGGACGGGCTCAGCGTCTGGAACCAGGCGAAGGCGGTGGCGGCCGGGACCGCCTTGTTCGTCTTTGATGATCCGAGTGAGATCAACCGCCGGGAAGGCCCGACGCTCTACGACAGCGGGAAGGCTTCGCGCCACGAATTTGCGGTCCGCAATGCCAGCCTTGTGGCGATGAAATTCATGCTGGCGGCCTGGTCGCACATGGTGGCCACCCGGCCGATGATCGGCTTCGAGCCCTACCGGGTGCGCGAAGCGGCCGGCGCGCCGCGCCACCTGGTGCCGGTGCTCGCGCTGGCGGTGGGCTATCCGGACGTGGCGATCGAACGCGCCCCGCGAGTATGAAAACCCGTTGAAGAGATAATCGAGTTCATCGATTCGTAGGCCCGCCCGTCTCTAGCGGCGGAGCATCGTAAGCAGCATCTTGAAGGGTTCCGCGGCGTTGAGGGCG
>CAZVZW010000028.1:0-18196 GCA_964631365.1 uncultured Chloroflexota bacterium
TCCGTGCGTTCTGAATTGTCTTCGGAACCGCCTTCGCGCGCAGCCGTTCCTGGGCCCGCGCCGCGATCTCGCTGGCCTTCAGGCGCACCCCGATCCGCCGTTCCAGTTCCTCGGCGCGTGTCCGTTCCCGGTCCAGTCCGATTCCCGCTCCGCGCTCGCCCAGCCTTTGTTCCGCGTCGCCCACCGCCCGCTCGGCCTCGGTAATCCGGTCCTGCGCCCGCTGGGCCGCCAGCCGCGCCCGCGGCTCCTCGGCGGCCGTCACCGATACCAGGTCCGGCAGCGCGAACTTTAGCGACGCACCGACATCACCCGGTTGCAGCGTCACGCCCTCCGCCGTCACCTTCTCTTCCAGTTCCGCTAGCGCCTGTTCCTCCTGGCGTTTCACCACGTCCAGCGCCAGTTCCCCGGACGATATCTGCGCCGCCGCCTCGTTGATCTGCCGATTCAGCGACAGCGGATCCTGCCGTTCCAGCGAAGCCACACAGTCGGTTCGCAATTGATCCAGGTACTCCGCCGGCGGCGTCGCCCCGGCAGCGAACTTCTCCGGCCAGATCTCTCGCAGTTGATCCATCAACTCCGCCCGCGTCGCCTCGGCCCGTTCGCGTTCTTCCTTGAGCCGTTCCAGTTCGCGGGCTAGCTCCGGCTCGCGTTCCAGCAGTTCCTGCAGATCCGACAACTCGGTCCGCAGCACAGTCGCTTCATCCGCCAGCGCCGTCCGCTCCGGAGGCGCTGCGCCATTGGTCGCTGCCGCCGCCGACCGCAGCGCCTCCGCTGAATTCGTCAGCGCCGCCGCAATCCCGGCCTCCAGTTCCGCCGCCTCCTTGCCATCGAACCCGTCCTCGAGTTCGCGGATGCTGGCGTCCAGGCGGGTCGCGCGCACGATCACGCTCACCAGGTTCTCGTCGGTCACCCGCAGCGCCTCCGCCGAATCCGGCGCCGGCGCCGGCAGATCCACCGCCGCCAGCCGGATCATCGACACCGCCGACTCCACATCTTCCGGAACGTCGATGCCGTTGCCGCGCAGAGCCGCCTCAATCTCCGCCCGTTCGGTTGCCTGCGCCGGTTCGTTCGCAGTTTCGTCGTCATCCGCACCGCGCAACCGCGACACCACCCGCGAGACCATCCCACCCGGCGAAAAGCGTCCGCCGCCGCGTGCCAGTACTTCCCCGGCGTCCACCCCGAACGTCTCGATCCACGCCGCCCACAGCCTTCGCGCACCGATCGCGGCATCCGTCTCCTCAGTGCCGGCCAGGTTCTGCCGGATACCGGTCAGCTCCGCCTCAATCGAGGCCCGCGCCTCCATCAGCGTCGCCCGCTGCCTGCGCAGCCGTTCCAACTCCCGCAGTGAGGCGTCCAGGTCGTCCTTGCGCCGCTGCAGGTCTTCGCGTTCCGTGCCGGCCACCGCCGCCGTGTCCAAGTCCTGCAGCGCCCCATCCAGCGTCGTCAGCCGCTCCGTCACCGCTCCTACCGCTGCCCCGGCCTCGCGGGCGCGCTGCGTTTCCTCACGCTGCGTCGTTTCCGCCGCCACCGCCACGTCCACCGCCATCCGCGCCGTCTGCAAGGTGTCGGCCACCGTCGTCGTCGCCGCCTGCCGCTCCGCCAGGTCCAGGTCGCGCCGCAATTCATCGCGGGTCTCGCCCAGGCCGTCCAGTCGCGCCTCCACCGAGCCCACCTCCGTCGCCGCCGCGTCGTAGCGATCGCGTAGCCCGGCGATCGCCACCAACCGCAGCCGCCGGTCCAGGTCCGCGCGGCCGGTACGCAGTTCGTCCAGTTCCACCGTCATCTCGCCCAGTTCGATCCGCTTCTGGGTCGTTTCCAGTTCCGCGCGCAGCTTCGACACATCGGCCAGGTCGCGGTGGGTGCGGCCGATCTCGCGCCGCTCTACTACCGCGCGTTGCCGTGGTGCCCGGGCGTCGGCATTCCCCGCCGTCAATTCAAGTTCGCGCAGGAAACTCACCCGCGCCAGCCCCCGCATATCCAGCCCAAACGTCTCCGCCAGGCCCTCCTGGACCTCGGCCTCGGTCTCGACCTCGCGCGTCTGAAAGCGCCGTTCCAATTTCATCCGTACGGTGGCCGCCCCCTGCCGCGGGACGGTCCGTTCGATCACCCCGAAGGCGTCGTCACCAGCAAACTCCACCGTCACCGCAGCCTCGTCTTCGCCGCGCCGCACCAGTTGTCGCGCTGGCACGCCGTCCGGCCCGGTGCCGGCAAAGGCGAAGTAGATCGCGTCCAGCAGGCTCGTCTTGCCCGCTTCGTTGGCACCTTCGATCAGAAACGCGCAGCGCGGCGGCACGTGCAATTCCAGTTCCGTCAGCGCCTTGAAGTTACGGCAGCGGACTGACTGCAGGAGGATCATCGGCGTCTCCCGGCATCCAGGCGATCGCCCAGCACCCGGCGCAGCGACGCCAGCGCCACATCTGCCGCCTCATCCTTCAGCGCACCTTCGGTTTCGTTCTCGGCCACCGCTCGCGACATTTCCTTCAGCGGCGACAGTTGCCCCGGGCCCGAATCCAGTTCGTCATCCACGATCCGCAGCCCGTTCAGGTCCAGTTCAAACCCGGCCGCCAGCCTCCGCGCCCAGTGCGCCACCCCGGCCAGCCCCGCCGCCCGCAGCGTCTCCGGTTCCGTGCGTCCGGTCACCCGTAGCACGATCTCGGCGTCGGCCTCCAGTAGCGGCTCGATCTGCGCCCGAATCGTCTCTTGCGCGTCGTCTTCGGCCAGTCGACTGGCCGCGATCGTGATCTCTCGCCGCACCCCACCCAGCCCCGGAATCACGTCTATTCCCTCCAGGCCACGCCGCGAGATATCCACTTGTAAGAATCCCCCGTGGCCGTCGTCGCGGCTCGGGTCGCCGGTCGCCGCTACCGTCGTCGATCCGGCGCGGCCATGGCCGGCCTCATCGCCGCCGGCCACCAGCAGGTCCACCCCCAGCAGCGCCCGCACCGCGTCCAGGTTGATCGCCCCGCCCGGTTTGCCGGCGCCGTTCAAGGACTCCACCCTGTAGTGCGTCAGCAGCATGTGGAAATCGGCCTCGTCGCGGTAATCCAGTCGTCGCAGCGGGCCACCTTTGTGTTCCTCCGGCGCATGCGGCACAACCGACAGCCGCAGTGTCATCCCGCCGATGTCCATGGACATCGAGTCTTCCGTCAGCAGCCCTTCCACCAGGCCCAGCAGCCGCAGCAACTCCAACGGTGACTCCTCACCCGCCGGAGCGCGATCGCGATCGCCGGTGATCGCCACGACCGCGATCCCGTGTTCACGCAGGCGATTCAGTTCCACCACCGCCGCGCCCAGGTCGGCCGGTTTCGGGACCGGCTCACCGAAGAGATCGCCGGCGATCACCACCAGCCCCGCCTCCACCGCAATCGCGTGACCCACAACCTGCGTCAACCCGGCCCGCAGCCGCCGCCTTCGGTTCCTGCCCTGCTCCGCCGGCAGACCGGCCGGCACCCCACCAAGACAAAAACCCGAACTCAAGACGGCTCTGAGATCGGATTCTCTCTGTGAAAACATTTGCATCGGGAGACCACTAACCCTGTGTCGCCTCCCCAGACAACTTGACAGAATGTTACCAGCCACCCTGAAGGGCGACAAGGACTAATAGTCTCCCCGGCGGCGCTCAAAGCGGCCGCCGTCCCTGTTAGACTTCGCCGCGTTCCGGCGTGACCCTCCGGGTCCCAGCACATCTCGAGCCAGTGGTCAGAATCCGCCCTAACATTCAGCGCCTGCGCGGCTACGTCCCCGGCAAGCAGCCGGCCGGTGACGGTTGGATCAAGCTCAACACCAACGAGAGCCCCGCCACCTCGCCCGCTGCCCTCCAGGCGCTCGCCGGACTCGACGCCGACCTCCTGCGCCGCTATCCCGATCCCACCTCGGCACCGCTGCGCGAGCGCCTCGCCGATGTCTACGGCCTGACTCCCGAACAGGTCATCGTCGGCAACGGCGCCGACGACATCATCAACATCCTCATCCGCGCCATCTGCGATCCCGAAGACACCGTCGTGACCACCAACCCGGCCTACGCCCTGTACCCGATCCTCGCCGGCATCCAGGGCGTCGCCGTCAACGCCATCCCGCTCGGCCCCGAGTTCAGCCTGCCGCTCGCCGAGTTGCAGCGCGCCCCCGGCGCACTCACCTTCATCACCAATCCCAACAACCCGGCCGGCACCCTCTACCCGCCGGCGCAGATCGCCGAACTCGCCGCCGCCGGGCCCAATCTGGTCGCCGTCGACGAGGCCTACGCCGAATTCGCCGACAGCAACTGCCTCGACCTGCTCACCGAGTCCGACAACCTTTGCATCATTCGCACGTTCTCCAAGTCCTACGGACTGGCCGGCCTGCGGGTCGGCTACCTGCTCGGACCGCCCGACCTGGTCGCGGCCCTGCTCAAGATCAAGGACTCCTACAACGTCAACCGCGTCGCCCAGATGGCCGCCCTGGCCGCCCTCGGCGACGGCGATTGGGCCGAATCGATGTGGGCCGACGTGCGAGAACGGCGCCAAAAGCTCGCCGGCGACCTCGCCGACCTCGGTCTCACCGTCCACCCGTCCGGGGCAAACTTCCTGCTCGTCGACTTCGGCAACGCCTCGGCAGTCGCGGTGCAGGCGGCGCTCGAAAGACGCCGTATTCTCGTCCGCCATCTCGGTGGAAGTTCAGACACCGAAAACTGCCTGCGCATCACAGTAGGCTCAGCCGACGAGATGCAACGGTTGTTGGGAAGCATCAAAGAATGCCTGGAAACGTAGACTTCCTTGCCAGACCCCCGGCTCGCTCCATAGAATTCTCGGTGGTTTCGGAAAGCTCTGGATAGCACCATCCGCGCGAGCCTCCTCATCCCCATATCGAGAAAACGGCGAGTCGGTGGGCGCCTAGCCTGCGGCCAGCGCCGTTCGATGACGCCGCACGCAGCTCCCGCCTCTTCCCCGCGAGAGAGCGCAGCGACCGTTCCGGGTCACGTCCCTCCCCATTTCTTCAGGTCAATCCGGCGGTGCCCGTTGGCGTCCGTCGCTGAATCATTTACCACGCCGCGCGTAACCGTGTCGGTCGTGCCCCCTGCCGCCGAGGCGGCAGAAAGCATAGGAGTCTGAAGGACAATGATCTGGATTGTCCCGATCTCTGTCATCGTGGCGCTGTTTTTCGCCGGCTATCTCACCTGGGATGTCCTGCGTCGTGACACCGGCACCGCCGAAGCCCAGGAAATCGGCGGTTTCATCTACGACGGCGCCATCGCATTCATCAAGCGCCAGTACCGCACCATCGCATTTCTTTCCATCTTTGTGGCGGTCATCCTGGCCGCCGTCGTCGGCGCCTTCGGCACCGAAGAGCCCCCCGGCGACCTCGAGCCCGTCGAGGGCTTCGGCCTGGCCTGGCGCACCGGCGTCGCCTTCTTCGTCGGCGCGCTCAGTTCCGCCATCGCCGGCATCATCGGCCTGATCACGGCCGTCAAGACCAACGTCCGCACCGCCTCCGCCGCCAGCCGTTCGCTGGGTGAGGCCGTCATGGTTTCGCTGCGTGGAGGTGCGATCTCCGGAATCCTGGTCGTTGCCCTTAGCCTGCTCGGCGTCTACAGCCTGTTCATACTCTTCGGCGGCGTTGACCACCCCGAAGCCGCCCCGTTCCTGATCGTCGGCTACGGCTTCGGCGCCAGCTTCGTGGCGCTGTTCGCCCAGCTCGGCGGCGGCATCTACACCAAGGCCGCCGACGTCGGCGCCGACCTGGTCGGCAAAGTCGAAGCCGGCATTCCTGAAGACGACCCCCGCAACGCCGCCGTTGTCGCCGACCTCGTCGGCGACAACGTCGGTGACTGCTCCGGCCGTGGCGCGGACCTCTTCGAGTCCACCGCTGCCGAAAGCATCGGCGCCATGATCCTCGGTGTGGCCCTATGGTCGGCCACCGGCGAAGTGGCCTGGATCTTCTTCCCGCTGGTCATCCGTGGCATCGGGCTGCTCGCCTCAATCGTCGGGCTGCTCTCCATCCGCCCCGGCGCCGTCAAAGACCCGCAGCGCGCCCTGGACATCGGTTTCTGGGTCACCACGGCCCTTTCCATCATCGGCATGGCCGTCGCCGTGCCGATCATGCTCGGTAGCTGGTGGTTCTTCGTAGCCGGCCTCATCGGCATCTTCACCGCCGTCGCCTTCGTCTACATCACCCAGTACTACACCTCCGGCACCTGGCGACCGGTGCAGGAGATTGTCGAAGCCTCCCGGACCGGCCCCGCCACCAACATCATCGCCGGCCTGGCGATGGGCTTCGAGAACACCGCCATCCCGATCATCACCATCGCCCTGGCCCTCGGCGGCTCCTTCTGGGCCGGCGCCCAAGGCGTGGAAGATCTCGGCATCGAGATGCACGAAACCCTTTGGGCCGGCGTCTTCGGTACGGCAGTGGCCACCATGGGCATGCTCATGAGCGCGGCCTACATCCTGGCCATGGACACCTTCGGCCCGATCGCCGACAACGCCGGCGGCATCGCCGAATTCTCCAACGCCGGCGAAGAGACCCGCCAGATTACCGACGGTCTCGACGCGGTCGGCAACACCACCAAGGCCCTCACCAAGGGCTACGCGGTTGCCTCCGCCGCCTTGGCCGCCTTCCTGCTCTTCAGCGCCTATCTCGAAAAGGCCAAGCTCTCCCAGGTCAACCTGGCCAAGGTCGAGGTCTTCATCGGCGCCATGCTTGGGGCGATGCTGGTGTTCCTCTTCAGTTCGCTGGCCATCCGCGCCGTCGGGCGCGCCTCCAGCGCCATTATCGAAGAGGTCCGCCGCCAGTTCCGCGAACATCCCGGCATCATGGATTACACCGAGAAGCCGGACTACCAGCGGGCGGTCGACATCGCCGCCTCTTCGGCGCTACGCAACATGATCGCCCCCGGAGTGCTGGCCGTCGCCATGCCTATCGTGGTCGGCATCATCCTGCACGCCGAGGCCATGGCCGGGTTCCTGATGGTCGGCACCATCACCGGCGTCATCATGGGCCTGGTGATGAACAACTCCGGCGGCGCCTGGGACAACGCCAAGAAGATGGTTGAACTTGGTGAAGTCCGCGACACCGACGGCAGCGTCATCGAGAAGGGCAGCGCCATCCACGACGCCACCGTCGTCGGCGACACCGTCGGTGATCCCTTCAAGGACACCGCCGGCCCCTCGCTGCACGTGTTGGTCAAGCTGCTCAGCACGATCACGCTGGTGCTCGCGCCGATCTTCATCTAGTCGCAAGACGAACCGGCGCTCCCGGGCATTTGAGGTCTATGATCTCGCCCGGGGGCGCCGTTTTCTTATTACCCGGAGAATTGATCCGCTGACACCCATCGACTGGTTCGCCGCCGTCATCTTGGGCGCCGTCCAGGGCATAACCGAGTTCCTGCCCATCAGCAGTTCCGGGCACCTGATCCTGGTCCCCTGGGCCGCCGGGTGGGACTCGCCGCTGCTCACCGGCCTCACCTTCGCAGTCGCCGTCCACTTCGGCACCGGCGTCGCCGCCTTCGCCACCCTCCTGCACCAATGGCGCGAACTGCTGGTCGACGCCCGCCGCGCCACCGGCAACGCCCGCCCTCGCCTGACCGCCATCGTCGTCGGCACCGCCGGCGTCGGCATCATCGCGATCCTTGCTGAATCGTCCGTCGAGACCGTCTTCCGCGAACCCTGGATAGTCGCCCTAGCGCTCATCCTCGGTGGCGCCCTGCTCTGGGCCGCCGACCGCGCCGCCGGCCCGGCCGACACTTCCCCCACCACCGGCTTCCTCCCCTGGCTCGTCATCGCCTTATCCCAGGTGGTCGCCTTCATCCCCGGCATCTCCCGCTCCGGCATCACCATGACCACCGCCCGCTTCCTGGGCATCGCCCGCGTCCCGGCCGCCATCTTTTCCTTCCAGTTGATGGCCCCAATCATCCTCGGCGCGGCCCTCTGGCGCGGGCGCGACCTGGTCGGCGGCGCCACCTCCGGTTCCGACCTGGCCGTCCTGGCCGTCGGCGCGCTCACCTCGGCCGTCACCGGCTTCCTGGCCGCCCGGCTCCTGCTCGCCTTCCTAGCCCGCAACGGCTTCGGCCCCTTCGCGCTCTATCGCGGCATTCTGGGCCTCGCCGCGCTGGCCTTCTTCCTTACCCGCCTCTAGCCCGCCGAGCCACGCCCGGTTCTTGTCTACCCGTCGCTGTCTCCGCTCGCCTCCGGTCTCCACGACCTCAAAACAACCTGACCGCGACGCCGCTTTCCTCGCATCGTTAATACAATCGACGGGCTGACCCGACCCCGGAGGAGGCAGAGCACCATGACAGTCGCGACCGAAACCCGCATCGACCCCAACCTCTCCCACCTCACCACCTACACCGGAGACGGCAGCCTCGCCGCCACCGCCACCATCGCCGCCGGTGAAGAACTGGTCGTCGTCGCCAGCTAGCCCCGGTCGGCGCTAGGCGTCACGTATTTCGGTCGAAGACACGTCGGCGCGGAAGCGCGCCTCGGGCAGTTCGCTAAACAGCGGCGCGAACTCGGGCGGGATCGCCACGTCGGCCAGGGTCTGAAAGCGGCCCGCCTGATCGGCCCGCCCGGCCACCAGGAAGCGGCAGCCGGCCGCGCGGATCTCACCCAGCGCCGCCCGCATCTCGACTTCGTTGTCGCCGTAGTACGCCACCGCCACCAGCCGCTCGGCCGTGTCCACACCGATCACGAAGGTCGTCGCCGGAAACAGCCGCGCCTTCTCGCGGAAGGTCGCCGCGCGGGTCACGAACACCCGGTCGTCGGCCACGAACTGCCTCACCCGCCGCAACACTTCCTCCGCATCCAGCAAAGGCTTATCCACGTTCTCGACTGAGATCTCGGCCGCCACCGCCGCGCCGACTTCGTGGCCCGCCGCCGTCAGCAGCGCCCGGTGGCCAGCGTGCAGCGGATTGTACGAGCCAGCCAGCAACGCTGCCGGGTTTTCAGTCGCGACCGCCCGGCCCGTCCCGTCCAGCGCCACCCGGTCCATCCGTTCGTCCGCCAATCGCGCCAGTCGGTACTCGACCCCCGGCGTCGTCACCACCACCCGCTCGCCCTCCAGGAGGTCTAGTTCCGGCTCGCCGTCGATCCCGGCCATCCGCAAGATCGTCGCCAGCGCTAGGTCACTCGCCACCCGTTCCTCCCCGGGTCGGCTGCGCGCGCCCTTCACCAGCGTCAGGCCGCGATGCAACTCGCCCCCCGGCCCCACCACCGCCACGAAACAGCGATTCTCCCCACGCCGTTCCCGGTCGGTTGCCAGGCCACAGGTGATCCCCACGCCCAGCAGGTCACGATCCGTCTCCGGCGCGAACTCCCGCGCCCGTGCCAGCGCCGCCAGTGCCATATCACTGGCCGTCGCCGCCGAGCAGGCCCCTTCGGGCTCGCCGCCGATGTAGCGCCGCAGCGCCGCCGCCGAATACGGCACCGCCGCTCCCAGCAGCGTCCGCGAGGCGCCCGGCACCACCGTCAGCGCCGCCAACAGCCCCACTCCGCCGCCGGTGACCGCGATCACCAGCCGCGCCGGCGAGTCGTGTAAACGCCGGATCAAAGTCTCCATGCAAACTCCGTTTTCCATCGTGGTCGTCGCCGCCCGATCATTGGGCGGCCACCGTGGTGCGAATAGTCTAAGATCAGTGCCTGCCCGCCGCAGGGGGACCGGTGGACGATCTGTTCCACCACCCAGCCGGGCCACCAACTTCGCCGCAAGCTTCCCGTCATCTGTGAAAGGTCACCCAATGTCCGCCAGCCAGGGCCACTCTGGAATCAATCTCGCCGATCTCGGCCTCGACAACGCTCCCGCCATCCACCGCAACGGTTCCTCCACCTTTCTTTACGAGCAGGCCATCAAGCGCGGCGAAGCCGAAATCGCCGCCGGCGGGCCGCTGCTGGCCAACACCGGCAAGCACACCGGTCGCTCGCCCAACGACAAGTTCACCGTCCGCGAGCCGGGCAGCGAAAAGAACGTCGCCTGGGGCGCGGTGAACAAAGACATCAGCGAGGCGCAGTTTGACGCGCTGCTCGGCAAGGTCACCACCTTCCTCGCCGACCAGGAACTCTTCGTGCAGGAGGTCTTCGCCGGCGCCGACCCCGACAACCGCGTCGGCGTGCGGGTCATCACCCAGCGCGCCTGGTGCGGGCTGTTCGTCCGGCACATGTTCCTCGACGAGGTCGACACCTCGGCCCCAGTTTCGACCATCGGCAACTTCACCGTCGTCCACGCCCCCGACTTCCACGCCAACCCGGCAGTCGACGGCACCCATTCCGACGCCTTCATCCTCTTGCACATCAGCCGCAGCCTGGTCCTGATCGGCGGCACCAAGTATGCCGGCGAGATCAAGAAGTCCATCTTCACCGCGATGAATTACATCCTCCCCACCCGCGACGTGTTCCCGATGCACTGCTCCGCCAACCACGGCGAGCCTGACGACGTGGCGCTGTTCTTCGGCCTCTCCGGCACCGGCAAGACCACCCTTTCGGCCGACTCCTCCCGAGTGCTCGTCGGCGACGACGAGCACGGCTGGAGCGACAACGGCGTCTTCAACATGGAGGGCGGCTGCTACGCCAAGGCCATCAACCTCTCCGCCGAAGCCGAGCCCGAAATCTACGCCACCACCAGCCGCTTCGGCACCATCCTCGAGAACGTTGTCTACGACCCCGACAGCCGCACGCTGGACTTCGACGACGACACCCTCACCGAGAACACCCGCGTCGCCTACCCGATCTCCTTCATCGACAACTCATCGGACAGCGGCCAGGCCGGCCACGCCAGCAACATCATGCTGCTCACCGCCGACGCCTTCGGAGTGCTGCCGCCCATCAGCCGCCTCGACGACCAGCAGGCCATGTACTACTTCCTCTCCGGCTACACCGCCCGGCTGGCCGGCACCGAAGTCGGCGTCACCGAGCCGCAGGCGACCTTCAGCGCCTGCTTCGGCGCGCCGTTCCTGCCGCGCGATCCCGGCGAATACGCCGACCTCCTCGGCGAGCGCCTCCGCCGCCACCGCCCCGATGTCTGGCTGGTCAACACCGGCTGGACCGGTGGCCGCCCCGGCGTCGGCCACCGCATGCCCATCGCCCAGACCCGCGCCATGGTCCGGGCCGCCCTCGACGGCACGCTGGTGAAGAGCGAGTTCGCCACCGACCTGGCCTTTGGTCTACAGATTCCGGTCGCCTGTCCGGGAGTCGACTCCAAACTCCTCAGCCCGCGCGCGACCTGGGACGACAAAGCCGCCTACGACTCCAGCGCCTCCCAATTGATCACCGCCTTCCGCGACAACTTCGACAAGACCATGCGCGGCTCGCGGCCTGAGTTAGCGGCCGCCGGCCCCGGCGCGAGCTAGCGCCCACGCCACACCACAGAAGGGGTACCCATGACCGGCGCCGACATCCTGGTTCAGGGCCTCCGGTCCCGCGGAATCGAGTTCCTCAGCACTGTCTGCGGCAACGGACTCAGCCCGTTGCTCGACGCCTGCCGGCGGGCGGACTTCCCGGTCATCGACACCCGTACCGAGTACGGCGCCGCCTACCTGGCCGATGCTTACGCCCGCCTCACCGGTAAAGTCGCCGTCGTCGCCGTCAGCAGCGGCATCGCCCATAGCAACGCCTTCACCGGCCTCATGAACGCCTGGTTCGACGGCTCGCCACTGTTACTGCTCACCGGCGAATCCGCCCGTCACGGCGCCAACACCGGCGAGTTTCAGGAATTCGACCACAGCGGCCTGGCCGCGCCGCTCTGCAAGTACGCCGCCCGCGTCGAAGACCCGGCCCAGATCGACCACTGCCTGAGCGAGGCCCTGGCGCGGGCAGTCGCCGGCCGGCCCGGCCCGGTGCAGCTATCGATCCCGGCCAGTGTCACCGACGCCGAGGTAGCCAGATCCGCTCCGCCGGCCCGCGCCATCCCGGCTCGCATCCCGTCCGGCGGCGCTCCCGATCCGGCGCTGGTCGAGCAGGCCGCCGATCTCCTCGACGGCTCCGAGCGCCCGCTCGTCGTCGCCGGGTCCGGAGTCTTCTACGCCAACGCCGGCAAGTCTCTCCGCCAGCTCGCCCATCAGCTTTCGGCCCCGATCACCGTTCCCATCTGGGAGCGCGGTTCCATCGACGAAGCCGAAGCCAATTTCGTCGGCGTCATCGGCGCGGCCACCGGCGGCCCCGATCTACTGGGCCAGGCTGACCTGGTCGTCATCGTTGGCGTCCAGGTGGACTATCGCCTCGGCCGGGCGCTGCCGCCGGCCGTCGATCCGACCGCCACGCTGATCCGCATCGACGCCGACCCGGCCCAACTCCAGCAGGGCGTCACCGCCGATCTGACCATCGCCGCCGATCCCGGCCGCGCCTGCGACGCCCTCGCCGACCACCTCAGCGGGTCCGAGCCCGGTCCTCGCGCCGCCTGGCTCGAGCAGGCCCAACAGGCCAACCGCGACTTCCGCGCCCGTTTCGCCGGGCCGCTCGCCGAAGACGAACCGATGACCGGCCACCACCTGGTCGAGGCGCTGCGCCCCTACGCCGAGGACCCGGACTGCACCTTCCTGATCGACGGCGGCAACATCGGCCAGTGGGCCCACCAAGTCCTCGCCGACCGCTACCCGGCGCGCTGGCTCACCTGCGGCACCAGCGGCGTCATCGGCTGGGGCATCCCCGGTGCCCTCGGCGCGCGACTGGCTCGGCCAAACGGCCCCGTCATCCTGCTCACCGGCGACGGCTCGGCACACTTCGGTATCACCGAAATCGAGCCAGCGGTACGCCAGGACCTGCCGTTCGTGGCGGTCATCGCCGACGATCGCGCCTGGGGCATCGTGCTCACCGAACAGAAGAAGGCCTTCGGCGACGAGGGCATAACCGCCAGCCTGATCGGCCCGGTGGCCTACGCCGGCCTCGCCGCCGCCTACGGCGCCCGCGGCGTCATCGCCCACAACATCGCCGATCTCCACTACGCTCTCGATGCCGGCATCGAGTCGGCCTGCCCTACAATAATTCATGCGCCCATCCAGACCGGAGGGCCGACCGAACTTACTGGCGGCTAGCCTCCGCCCGACTACCGCGAGGCGAGAATCGTGCCGCGAGATCGCTGGATTCTGGGATTCACCGCTGGAACGCTGGTACTGGTCGTGCTGGCCATCCTGGCCGTCTCGCTCGCCGGTGGTCGCGAGCCGGTCAAGTACCCGGCCGAGGACCCGGTCGGCGTCATCCAGCGCTACCTGCTGGCAGTCGAAGAGGGCCGCTTCGAGGCCGCCCGCGAGTATCTGAGCCCCGAACTCAAGAACGAAAAGGGTCTGCTCTCGGCACCGCCCTACCGGGCCATCCCCGACCGCGTCCGCCGGATCGTGCTGATCAGCGAGACCATCGAAGCCGCGACGGCAGTCGTGGTCGTCGAGATCTCCACCAGTTACGGCGTCATCGACTCCAGCCCGTCCCGCAACCACGTCACCTTCGAGTTGCTCCTCACCGACGGTGCCTGGAAGATTCGTTCCCCAGCGTACTTCCCGTACTGATGGCCCGATGAACGCCGACCCGTTCACCCTGGAGATCACGGTCACCGTCGCCGGCGCGGCCTTCTGGGTGCTGGTCATCTGGGTAATCAACCGCTGGCGCCGCGAGCGCGACATCAGCGCCCCGGCCGCCTACCTCTACCTGGCCTCGCTGATCTCGCTGATCACCATGACCATCGGCCTAGCGGAGGTCCTGGCCACGCTGGCCGGCGACGTTCTGGTCGATCGTCCCGAGCTGGTCGCCGGGCCCGACGAACTCCGCCGTCGCCTGGTGCCGCGCATCGCCGTCGTCATCGTCGCCACCCCGCTCTGGGCCCTGCACTGGACCATCATCCAGCGCCGCGCCCGCGAGAACCCGGCCGAGCAGCGCACCTTTGTTAGCACGCTTTACCTGTACCTGGTCCTCGCCGCCGCCGCCATGGCCGCCCTGGTGCTGACCACCAACCTGATCCAGCTCACCATCCTCGCCCTGGCCGGCCGTCCCGAGTACCACCCTGGCGACAGCTTCGCCGCCCTCGGGGCGCTGATCCCGCCGGTCGCCGTCTGGATCGCCCACCTGCGCCTCACCAGCGCCGAATCGCCGTCCACGCCGGGCAGCGGCGTACCGCGTGCGTCCTATCACTACGTCCTTGCCGGGATCGCCCTCTTCATCGCCGCCGCCGGTGCCCGCGCCACCGCCACCGCCACCCTCGACGCCATCTTCCCCTCCGGCGAGCTGCTGGCCGGCAACCCGGCCGCCCTGCTCGTCCAGCGTCAGGCCCCGGCCCTCGCCGCCATGGTCGCCGGCGTCGCCGCCTTTTACTGGCACTGGGTCCGCGTCCGCGAAGAGCTCGGCTCGCGCATCCGCCTAGCCTACCTGCTCCTGGTCAGCGCCGCCGGGCTCAGTGGCGTCCTCAGCGCGCTGATCTGGATCGACCGCGAGATCCTGCGCTTCCTGCTCGGCCATCGCGAGGACGCCCAGTGGGCGTTCTTCACCTCCGCCATACCGCTGCTGGTCGTGGCCGGCGGCGTCTTCCTGGCCCACCACCCCTTCCTGAGCGCCGCCCTCGGCAACCGCACCGGCGCCGCCTTCATCGCCCGCCGCCTGGTGCTCTATGCCCTCAATCTGATCGGCCTGACCCTGCTCGCCGTCGCCCTCGCCGGGCTGATCCGCCTGCTGCTCGAGATGGCCACCCTCAGCACCCGCGAGCTGGGCCCGGCCGCCGACTGGTGGCTCGCCCGCACCAGCCTCTTCACGGTCATGGCTCTGGCCGGGCTGCCCATCTGGATCGTCACCCACCGCCGCCTGCTGGCCGCCGTCGACAGCGGCGATCCCGCCGAAGCCGGCATCTGGCCACGCCGCCTGTATCTCTACGGCACCCTACTGATCGTGCTCATCTTCGTGCTGGTCAACGCCATCGGCGTCGTCCGTCCGTTGATCGCCCTAGCCCTCGGCGAGGCCTACACCACCCGCCTGGCCGGCGGTCTCTACATCGCCTTCGCCAACACGCTGATCACGGTGATCATCTTCTGGCATTTCGCGCGCATGGCACTGGCCGACCGCTCCCTGACGGCCTCCATCGAAGTCGAACCCGGACCAACCAACGAACCCGCCATCCGACCCGACCCATCCGACCCACCGCGCATCAGCGCCCTAGTCTCCCGCGACGCCGCCACCACCATCCGCCAACTCGAGACCGCACTCGGCGAGCCCATCAGCCAGCTCGGCTACATCGACCCGGACTTCGACAGCGGCAGCGTCGATCTCTCCCCGGGCCGCGTCGCCGGCATCGTCGACGACATCCGCTCCTCGCCCAACACACGCATCCTGCTGATCGTCTCGCCGCACCGTTTGGACATCATCCCCTACGACTAGCCCCGCTCAGTTTTGCGCCGGCGCCGTCGATCTAAGATAGTCGAGGGCTGCCTCCGGGGGGATACCGCCAAATCAGGGACGTTCCGCATGTCAAAGCCAGCCGACTACAACGAAATCCAGCAGCGAGTCACGCGCCTCTGCGCCGATGCCGGGCTTGACCTGCATGCATTCCCGGTTCCCGAGATCGAACTCGACCTCCTGCGCGTCCGTATTCCGTCCGCCGCCGCCAGCTCCCGCCGCGTCTTCCTGGGCACCGGTGTCCACGGCGACGAACCCGCCGCCGTCACCGCCGTTCTACAATTCTTGGAGGAACGCCGCTGGGAGCGCTACCCGCGGCTCAGCTTCACCATCTTCCCCTGCGTCAACCCCAACGGCTACGACCTCGGCATCCGCGAGAACGCCGCCGGCGACGACGTAAATCGCTCCTTCCTCGGCGAGGGCACTCCCGAATCGCGGGCCATGCGCCGGGTGCTCGAGGGCGACAATTTCGACTACTGGATCGACGCCCACGAGGACTACGCCGAAGACGGCTACTACATGTTCGCGCCTACCGACACCACCTGGGCCGCCGACATCGTCCGCGCCGTCGGCCAGGTCGGCCCCATCAACATCAAACCCGAAATCGACGAAATGCCGATCCTAGACGGCATCGTCCAGTTCGAAGGCGCCGTCCGCGACCGGTTCGAAGAGCGCACCGACTGGCCGATGGCCTATTATCTTATCAAGAATTTCAGCGAGCGCGGCTTCACCCCCGAGACTCCGGGACTCAAGCCGCTGGACCTACGGGTCGTGATGCAACTGGCCGCCTACGACGCCGCGCTGACGATGCTCTCCGACGAGGCCGCCGCCGGCTAGTCAGTTACCGCCGGCGTCGCCAATGCCCCGGTGCTTCTACTCCCGGTACGCCCGGCCCGGGTTCCGCGTCGCCCGCATCCACCGACGGCCCTTCCATTCCATCCCCCGCGGGCGCCTCTGGCCGCTCCGGCGCCGTCACCACCGCGCCCCCCGGCGCCACCGGGGTCCCGGGGCCGATCCGGACTCTGCGGCGTCGATGCGGCGTGCGGCAGGTCCAGCCCGATGGTCGGCGTCGCCGCGCTGGCCCCGGGTCAGGCGATCGCCGCCGCCCGCGCGCGCAGATCCTCCAGCAGCGCCGCCTCGTCCGGCAGCACCTCGCCGGGGTCGCCCAATTCCAGCGTCGCATCGCTCCGCGAAAGCACCACATTCCCGGCCACCGCGTGCAGTTCCGCCACCGTCAGGTCCGGCCGGCGCAGCAGCACGTCCACCTCGCCGCTGAACACCTTCACCCGCTGGTCACCGGGCCCGTCCACCACCACCGCCAGTTCCGTCGCCGTCCGCTGCACCATGATCGTCGTCCGCCCGGCGCGCACCTGGAAGAACACTCCGTTGGGCAGTTCCGGGATCGAATACAGGATCGCGCCGCTGCGCTGATCGACCACGATCTCGCGCATCACCGCGCCGGCGACCTTGAAGAATCGCTCGAAGCCCAGGTCGGTGCCCCCGGTCAGCAGCAGCGTGTGACCGGCGCCGTTCACGAAGAACGCCCGCGCCCCGGCATCGATCGCCACCTGGTAGCCCTCCTCCAGTTCCACCGTCCCGGTCACTTCGACCGGACCCTCCTGTTCTTCGCCCTCGTCCACCAGCGCCAATCCACCATCGATCTCCAGCAGCACCACATCGGCGGTCAGCAGCGGCAGTTCATCCGAGCCGCAGGCCGCCAGGCCTAGGACCAGCAACGCCACCAGCGCCGCCGTCCGCCACCGCCTAGGCATCCGGCGCCGGCATTCGCATCAGCCACAACTCGTGGGCTTCCGCCGCCGTACCCAACTCGTAGTAATAGAGCAGTTCATCGCCGAACCGCACGCAGTCCAGGTAGCGCATGCAGCCGGTCCCGTAGGGACTCTGCATCACCGCCCCGTCAACCGTGTGCTTGAACACATTCACCAGGTCCAGCGAGGTGCAATAGCCGGTCTTGTCCTCGTAGACATCACCGCTAGTGATCCGGCCGTCATAGAAGATCGTGTACCCGGCGCCGTTGGGCACCACCGAGGCCAGCCGCGCCACGTTGCGGTCCCAGCCGTGCCCGGGCACCGTGATGTCACGGACGAAGTCGAACTTACGCCCGTCGCTCGAAATCCACAGCCCGCTCGGGTGCAGCACCAGCCCGGTCGTGAACACGTTGCCGGTGCCGTGCAGGTCCTCGTGCGTCGATCCCGGCACCACCGAGTCCAACGGCGCGTACGCCACGAACATGTACGTCGCCCCGCCCAGGAACAACACCACCGGGTCCTTCACACCTTCCGTCCGGGTCGTCGTCGAATCCATGATCGGGATCCGTGCCTGCGGGTCGAAATCCTCCACCCGGTCGGCCTCCAGCAGGTCGATCCGCCAGCGCCGCTCATGGTCCACGTACGAGACATACAACCGCCACTCGCCGCCCGGCGCCCGCACCAGCGCGCTGCGCTCGATCGATTCGGTATCAAAGTCCTCGGCGAAGCAGGCCCAGATTTCCTCGAAATGCTCCCCATCGGTGCTGCGCGAGATGGCCGACTTCCAGCCCCGTCCCGAACTCAACGGCCGCCGGTGCCGGGTACTGATGTAGACATTGCCGCCATCCACCCAGGCGCTCGGCGCGCCGACCCAGTAGCCAGCCTCGTCCTTCTCCGGCGCGAACACCACCGTGCCTTCATCGGGATCGAAGAGTGGCAAGTTTCCCGCCGATTTCACGGCCATCCGCATGGGTTCAGTCCTTTCGACAAGCGCCTGGTTCTGGTTGGCGGGAGATGCTCTCGGTCGCCGCCTGCCCCATACTAGTCGCGTCTCGCTCCGCGTTCAGGAGGTTCCCGCAATTCCGCCGCGACCCACCA
>CAZVZW010000029.1:0-6457 GCA_964631365.1 uncultured Chloroflexota bacterium
CTTCACGTTCGTTGATGAGGACTTTGCTCATCATCGGTACGCGCTGGCCCGCTTCTAACAGTGCTTCGAGGCGTTCAATCAGGTTGACGAGGTCGATGGCATCCTACTCCCGCTGGCTTGATCCCTGCTGGACACCGTACAGTCTAGCGTGCAATTCGCGTGCGACGTTAGGCGGAACCCACTTATCGACCGGCTGGCCGTGGGCGGCGATCTCGCGAATGATGCTGGAACTGATGAAGGTGTGGTCCGACGACGTCACCAGGCAGACCGTCTCGAGCCTGGGATCGATGTCGCGATTCATGGCCGCGAGGGCGAATTCGTACTCGAAGTCGGAGAGGGCGCGCAGGCCGCGGACCAGGACGCCGGCGCCGATCTTGCGGGCGAACGCGGCCGTAAGCCCGTCGTAGCCGATGGCGGCGACGCGGGCGATCCCTTCGGTGGCGTCGGCCATCATGGCTAGGCGCTCGTCGGCCGAGAACATCACCCGCTTGCCGGGGCTCTGGTGGACGCCGACGACGACCTCCTCGAACACCGCGCTGGCCCGCCGGATGATGTCCAGGTGGCCGTTGGTGACCGGATCGAATGAGCCGGGGAAGAGTGCTTTGATGGGTTACCTCACTTTGTTGGAAGCGAGTATATCAACGGGTCCGTCGGGGGCGGGGCTAGACGGGGGGGGACGGGTCGCCGACGAGGGCGTAAGTGGTGAAGGCGGAGTCGCCGTGACTGCGGGTGCGGTCGAGTTCGAGCCCGGGGGGAGCTTCTGGCGGATCGCTGCGCGAGGGATGCTCGAGGACCAGGCGGCCTTCCGGAGCGAGCGCCGCCGGGGCCAGGGTGACGATGGCGGCGGCCAGCGCGGCGTCGGCGTAAGGCGGGTCGGCCAAGAGCAGGTCGTAGCGAGTGTCGGTCTTCTTGAGAAAGAGATCGGCGCGGCGGCGCAGGACCTCGGCCAGGTCAGCGAAGCCGGCGTCGCTGAGGTTGGCGTGGATGGTGCGGATGGCCGGGCCGGCGCTATCGACGCAGGTGGCGGCGGCCGCGCCGCGGCTGAGGGCCTCGATGGCCAGCAGGCCGCTGCCGGAGCAGAGGTCGAGGACGGTCAGGCCGTCGACGCCGGCCAGGGACGCGAAGATGGCTTCGCGCAGTATCGATGATGTGGGGCGCGTGCCAGGGCCGGGGACCAGCGCCAGCACGCGGCCGCGGACCGTGCCGCCGGTTACGCGGAGTCCAGGTTTCTTTGTCATAAGGGACCTCAGGAAACCTCGGTGCGGCGGTCCCAGAAGCTGTCCAGGCGCTCGCGGACCAGGCGGTTGTCGCCCTGGCGGAGGTCGGGATCGCGCTTGAAGAGGGCGATGGCTTCGCGGCGGGAGAGTTCCAGGGTGGCGACGTCGGACAGGCTGGCAACGCGGAGTTCGGGGAGGCCGCTCTGGCGGGAGCCGAGCACTTCGCCGGGGCCGCGCAGTTCGAGATCGCGCTCGGCCAGCTGGAAGCCGTCGGTGGTGCGGGTCATGGCGAGGAGGCGCTGGTTATCGGCGGCGTCTTCGGAATCGCTGAGCAGCAGGCAATAGCTCTGCAGATCGCTGCGCCCGACGCGGCCGCGGAACTGGTGCAGCTGGGCGAGCCCGAAACGCTCGGCGCCCTCGACCATCATGATGGTGGCGTTGGGGACGTCAACACCGACTTCGACGACGGCGGTGGTGACCAGGATGTCGAGTTCGTGGTCGCGGAAAGAGTTCATAACAGCGCTCTTGGCCTTGTTGGTGAGGCGGCCGTGGAGCAGGCCGATGCGCTCGGCGAGTTGCGGGAAGACGTCGCTACGGAGGCGCTCGAATTCAGCTTCGGCGGAGCGCACCTGGAGGGTCTCGGACTCCTCTATGAGCGGGAAGACGACGAATACCTGGCGGCCGTCGGCGACCTGCTCGCGGATGAAGGCGAAGGACTTGGCGCGCTGCTCAGGGGCGATGAGCGCAGTCTTGACCGGCAACCGGCCGGGGGGCATCTCGGCTATGCGGCTGATGTCGAGGTCGCCGTAGATGGTGAGCGCCAGGGTGCGCGGGATCGGGGTGGCGGTCATGACCAGGACGTGCGGATTGATGCCCAGACCGCGGATGCGAGCGCGCTGGTGAACGCCGAAGCGGTGCTGCTCGTCGACGATGACGAAGGTCAGCGAGTCGAATTCGGCTTCATCGGTGATGAGCGCCTGGGTACCGACGACGACGTCGACTTTGCCGGCGGCGACGCGCGCCCAGGCCTTGCGGCGTTTGGCTTTGGTGAGCGCGCCGGTGATGAGTTCGACGGTGATGTCCTGTCCGGCGAAGACTTGATTGAGGGTTGCCAGGTGCTGCTCGGCAAGGAGATGGGTGGGGGCCATGATGGTGGCCTGGTGGCCGGCGCGGACGCAGGCCAAGACGGCCGCCGCGGCGACGACCGTCTTGCCGGAGCCGACGTCACCCTGCAGGAGGCGGTTCATGGCGACCGGCCGCTCGATGTCGTCGAGGATGTCGCCGATGGCGTCGGCCTGGTCGCCGGTGAGCTTAAAGGGCAGATCGCGGACGAACTGGCGGACCGGCTCGCGGTTCTTCTCGATGGCCCGGCCCGGGCTGCCTTCGCGCCAGTCGCGGCGGCGCTCGAGGACGCCAAGTTGCAGCAGGAAGAGTTCGTTGAAGGCCAGCCGCGTGACCGCGGCGGCGGCCGCTTCGGGAGAGTCCGGGAAATGGATGTCGTGCAGGGCGCGGTCGATCGGGATCAGATCGGCGGCCTTGATGACCTCCGCCGGCAGGAAGTCGACGACCAGCCCGGCGCAGGCCTCGACCACTTCGAGGGCCCAGAGGCGCAGCATCTTCTGGGTGAGCTTGCCGGTGGCTGGGTAGACCGGCACCTGGCGGCCGGCGTGCAACGAACGGTTGAGGTCGAGTTCGAAGTCGGGAGCGCTCAACTCCGGTCCGTCGCGCCCCCAGCGGGCCCGGCCGAAGAAGGCGACGTTGCGGCGGCCCTGCAACGTCTTTTGCAGGTAGGGCTGGTTGAACCAGACGGCGGCGATGGAGTCGCTCTTGTCGGCGAGCAGGCCACGGGTGAGGTTCATGCGCCGGGCGCGGCGGGTGCTGATCTCAGAGACGTCGGCGATTATGTTGACCGCTTGGCCGGGGCGGATGTCGGAAATCGGGGTGAAGTTGGAACGGTCCAGGTACTTTCGCGGGAAGTGGTAGAGGAAGTCTTCGTAGGTGGCGATGTTGAGCTTCGTGAGCAGCTTTTCGTACTGCGGGCCGACGCGGAAGAGGTTGGTGATCGGGGTGTCGAGCCTGGACCGGATCCTGGTTTTGGGTTTCTTCGATTTGGCCTTGCTTGTTTTGGCTCTTGTGGTCTTGCCGCTTTTCTTAGCGGGAACCGGCGCAGTCGCGGGCGCGATGCCGAGCGCCTCCAGGGCGTCGCCGATGGCCTCGGCGCGATCGCCGGGGTCGATGTTGGGGTAATGCAGCAGGCGAGCGACTTCGGGCGCCAGCAGGTCGGGCAGGAGATCGGCCTGGAGATTGGCGACGAAGCCGGCCAGTCCGCCGCTGACCGCCCGGTCGGCGAACCCGAGGTTGCGTTCGAGTTCGAGGATGCCGGCGAGCGCCTGGAGCCGCCGGGCGCCGGGTTTACTCGAGGGAGATGATGTAGTCGTAATGCGCTTGGCCTCCGGCTTCGAGGTCGATTTCAGCGTCCGGGAAGGCGGTTGCAAGGGTCTGCACGACGTCGCCGGCGTCGGCTTCGCTGATGTCGGCGCCGAGGTAGACGGTGATGACATCAACATCGACGTCACCGGCGCGCCCGGCGAGATCGGCCACGACGGCGACGGCGGAGTCGTCGGTAGTGACGAGCTGGTCGTCGAGCAAGCCGATGTGCTGACCGGTGACGGTGCGCACGCCGTCGATCTCGGCGTCGCGAGTGGCGCGGGTGACCTCAAGGACAGTGGGTTCGCCGGCGGCGATTTGCATGGCCTCGCAGTTGCTGTCGAAATCCGCCCGAGCGTTGAAACTCAACGCCGCGGCGACGCCCTGGGGGACGGTGCGGGTCTCGATGACCCGGACCGTCTTCGGCGAGGCGTCGGCGGCCTGCCGGGAAGCCATGACGATGTTGGAGTTGTTGGGCAGCACCACTACCGCGTCGCCGGGGCAGGAGGCGATGGCCTCAAGGATCTGGGCGGTGCTGGGGTTCATGGTCTGGCCGCCTTCGACGATCGCCGCGCCGAGGCTGTGGAAGATCTCGGCTAAGCCGGCCCCCGGAGCGACGGCGACGAAGTCGGCCCGCGGGGCGACCACGTCAGGGTCAACGGCCTCGATCTTTTCGAAGTGATCGGCCTGCTGAAGCTGCATGTTTTCAATCGAGATGTGGCTGAGTTCGCCGAAGCCGACGGCGTAGTTGAGCATGTCGCCTGGGGTCTCGGTGTGGCAGTGGACCCGGATCATGGCGGCGTCGCCGACGACGATGGTGGAGTCGGTGGCGACGTCGATGAACTCGCGGATCGTCGGTATGTCCAGCGTCTCGCCTTCGATGATGAACTGGGTGCAGTAGCCCTGCTCGTCGGCGGCGTGCTCGTCGGCGTAGGCGGCGAAGACCATCTCAGCGCGCTCGACGTTGGCCTCAACCGCGATCGCTTCGCCGCGCGAGTACCTTAGAAAACCGTCGAGGATGATGAAGAGGCCCTGACCGCCGGCATCAACGACGCCGGCCTCTTTGAGCACCGCCAAGCGGTTGGGGGTGTCTTCGACGGAGCGCTCGGCGGCTTTGACGGCGGCGGTGATGACGCCGTCAACCGTCTCGTCGCCGTTGCGGGTGGCGTTCACCGCGGCGGTCCCGGCGTGGCGGGCAACCGTCAGGATCGTGCCTTCGACTGGCTCGGTGACCGAGGCGTAGGCGACTTCGTAGGCACTGGCGAGACCGCGGGCGAAGTCCTCGGCCGAAAATTCGTCCAGCCCCGCAAGCCCGTTGGCCAGTCCGGCGATGATCTGCGACAAAATAACGCCGGAGTTGCCGCGCGCGCCCATCAACGATCCGCGCGCCGCCGCCGCCGCCACGTCGCAGGCCGTGAGCGCCTTGCGGGACTCAATCTCGTCAATCGCCGCCTGCAATGTCAGGACCATATTGGTGCCGGTGTCGCCGTCGGGTACCGGGAAGACGTTTAGCCGGTCGATCGCCTCGGAGTTGGCCTTGAGCCAGGCGAGGCTGTGCTCGAGTCCCTGGTGGAGACCGATGCCGGTGCGCAGGCGTTCGCGGACCCCGGTGCCGGGATTGGATTGGGATTCGGCCATATAGCTCCCCAGTCTGGACCGGTGGCCGGGATTCACACTGGACCGCCCACCGCCTTGCTATACTCTAGTTCCACCAGAGTCGGACTGCATCGTTCGGCGTGACCTCCCCGGAGACTTAATTCGATGGCTAAGTGTGATCAGTGCGGAAAAGGTCGGCAGTTTGGCCGCTATATCCGCCATAAGGCGACAGGGAAGTGGGCGCTGAAGGCACCGAAGAAACCGCGTCAGTGGGCGGCCAACGTCCAGCGCAAACGCCTGGTGATCGACGGGCGCAAACGGGTGCTGAACATCTGCACACGCTGCCTGCGCACGATGCACAAGGTGGAGCGGGTGAAGAGGGTGAAGGAACCGCGGGTCGAGGTCGCCGCCTCCTAACCAGCCAGTCCCCGACTGGTTTCTGTCTGAATAGTCCTCGTGCGCTGCTGGCGTCGTCATGAACCCGTTTGGCCTGGGCAAGCGCGGATCATTTGATCGCCCGATAGAAGACCGCGCCGCGACGTTGGCGGATGAGATGAAACACCCGGGCAGGAACTACTGGGCCGCGGTGGCGAGATCTCTTAGTTCGGAGATGGCGTGGGGGACGCCTTCGGGGTGACGGAATACGGCGGTGCCGGCGACGAAGGTGTCGGCGCCGGCGGCGGCGGCAATGGCGATGGTGGCGGCGGAGATACCGCCGTCGACCTGCAACATGATGTCGTGACCGCCGGCCCTGATGGCGGCGGCGAGAGTCTGCACTTTGGGCATAATGTCTTCCTTGAACGACTGTCCGCCGGCGCCGGGTTCGACGGTCATGACCAGGACGAGGCCGAGGTCGGGGAGTAGCTCGAGGAGCGGTTCGACCGGGGTGCCTGGCTTGACGGAGAGGCCGGCCAGGATGCCGAGTTCATTTATCTTGCGGATGAGGGGGCGCGGGTCGTCGACGGCCTCGAGGTGGAAGGTGATAACGGCGGGCGTGATGGGGGCGAAGAGATCGACCTGAGCGGAGGGGTCGATGGTCATTAGGTGGACGTCGAGGGGCACGCTGGTGTTGCGCCCGACGGCGGCGGTGATGTCGTGTCCGTAGCTGATGGCGGGGACGAAGGCGCCGTCCATTACGTCGCAGTGCATGAGGTCGGCGCCGCCGCTGTCGGCGACGGCGATGTCGCGGGCGAGGTGGCCGAAGTCGGCGGCGAGTA
>CAZVZW010000029.1:6557-16288 GCA_964631365.1 uncultured Chloroflexota bacterium
GGGACGAACGGCAGGCCGGGGACCGGGTTGTACGGGATCAGGTTGACGTGGCAGAGCTGGCGCTGGAGTAGGGTGGCGAGGCGACGGGCCTGGTCGGCGGAGTCGTTGACCTCACCGAGCAGGATGTATTCGTAGGTGACGCGCCGCGAGGTGGTCTGCTGGTAGGCGATGGAGTCGCGCATCAAATCCGGCATCGGCAGCGCCCGTGAGGCGGGAATCAGTTGGCGACGGAGTTCATCGTCGGCGGTGTGCAGCGAAATGGCCAGGCCCACCTGCCACGGCCAGAGCGCTAGGCGCGGGATGCGGTTAGGAAGGCCGATGGTCGATACGGTCAGACGCCGCGCACCGAAGCCGGCGTAGTCGTCGGCGACCAGCCGCCCCATGGCCTGCTCCAGGTTGTCCATGTTGGCCAGCGGCTCGCCCATGCCCATGAAGATGACGGACTCGAGTTCGCTTCCCAGCGCGCGGGCATGGCGGCGGCCGCGCAGGAACTGGTCGACGATCTCGCCGCCGGTCAGGTTGCGGATCAGTCCCAGGGTGCCGGTGGCGCAGAACGGACAGCCCATGGCGCAGCCGGATTGGGGGCTGATGCAGAGCGCGTAGCCGCGCCGGCGGGGCAGCAGGACGGCCTCGACCGGCGCGCCGTCGGGGGTGCTAAAGAGGAACTTGTGGGTGCCGTCTTCGGCTTGCTGGATCGGCCCGGGAAGTAGCCCGTGGGGCGTGTAGCGCTCGGCGAGTTTCTTGCGCAGTCCGGACGGCAGGTTGGACATCTCGTGGAAGCCACTGGCGAGGTCGCGGTAGAGCCAGCGACGGACCTGGCCGGCGCGGTAGGCGGGCTGTTGGGCGGACTTTAGGAAGGCGGGCAGGTCGCCGTTGGGGGTATTGGTCAAAGGTACCGGTTCGCCGCTCTGCTTCTTACGCTTCTTTTTGCCGGACGACGGCTTCCTGCGCTTCTTCTCAGCAGACGCCTTCTTCGACCCGGTTGAGGAGTCGTCAGGCATCACAGACGCTTTCTTCGCCGGGGCGGCGGATGGGGGCGCAGCTGCTTTCTTCGGCGTGGCTGAGGAAGCGTCAGGCTTAGCCGCCGCCTCTGGCGACGCCGCAACCGGGCCGATGGGGTCTTTTTCGGCGGCGTCGAGCAAAGTCAGTTCCCGCTAGTCGCGGCGGCCAATAAGCAGGCTGGCCCAGTAGAGCAGCGACACCAGCGCGGTGGCCATGGCGGCGACGTAGGTGAGCGCGGCCGCGTCGAGGACCTTTTTCGCGTCGCCGAGTTCGCCCTCGTCGAGCATGCCGTTGGTCTGCAGCAAGCGCAGCGCGCGCCGTGAGGCGTCGAATTCGACCGGCAGGGTGATGACGGTGAAGACGAACGCCAGCGCGTAGAGCGCCAGGCCGATCCAGGCGATGGTCAGGCCGAAGGGGCTGCCCGAGAAGGCCGCCAGGAGGAAGCCGCCCATCAGCAGCAGACCGCCAAGCCGCGAGCCGATGTTGGCCGCCGGGACAAAGCTGGTGCGCAGCGCCAGGTACGGATAGCGGACCTGATCCTGGATGGCGTGGCCGGCCTCGTGGGCGGCGATCGCCAGAGCGGCGATGGAGGCGTTGTCGTGGACGCCCGCGGACAGGCGCAGGGTGCGGTCGCGGGGGTCGTAGTGATCGCCCAACTGGCGGCGGCCCTGGGTCCGTTCGATTTCTACATCGGCAATCCCGACCGACTGCAGCAGGCAAAGGGCGGCCTGCGCCCCGGGCAGGCCGGAGCTGGCCGGGACTTTGGAGTACTTCGCGTAGGTGCCGCGGACGCGGCTCTGGGCCCAGAAGCTGAAGACGATGACCGGGAGCATGAAGAGCAGGTATGTGGGGCTGAAGAGCACGGGGTCCTCGGGTTTCGGGGGAGCCGTCTCAATCCGCGCGCATCATCCGATGCTTTGTTCGGCGCGGCGGGCTTCGCCAACAATTGTACCAACGACCGGCATGCTTGAGGGTCTGATTATGCGGCCGGATCGGCCCGGTCTACGGCCCCCAGCGCCGACCGAAAAGACCGGCGTAACCAAGTACGAATTCGTCGATCGGCATCGGCGTGCGGCCCTCGGGTTGCACGACCAGCAACTCCAGCGAGCCCTCGACGCAGGCCACTAGGACCTGGCCTTCGATGAACGCCGGGGTGCCCGGCGGGGCCTCGATGGCGATCTCGCTGGGCCGGCAGTTGAGGATCTTCAGCAGCCGGCCGCCGGCAACGGTGCGTACGCCGGGCCAC
Organism: uncultured Chloroflexota bacterium; assembly: GCA_964631365.1. Taxonomy (GTDB): domain Bacteria; phylum Chloroflexota; class UBA11872; order UBA11872; family VXNJ01; genus JASLPR01. The sequence continues at coordinate 8,806 of CAZVZW010000029.1, forward strand.
GGGTCGAAGGCGCGGTAGCGGTTGTAGATAGCGGGGGCCGGGGCCGACCAGTCGATGTTGGCGTCGTCGCGCTCCAGCGGCGCGGTCATCGTGGCGAGCGCTTCGTCCTGGGGAACCGGTTCAATTTCGCCGGCCGCGATGCGGTCGATGGTGTCAACGAGCAGGCTCGCGCCGAGACCGGAGAGGCGCTCGGAAAGCGCCGGGGCGCGCTCGTGGGGACCGATCGGGATCCGCTCGGTGGCGAAGATGGGGCCGCTGTCCCAACCCTCCTCGGTGAGCAGGATGGTGACGCCGGTGGCGGTTTCGCCAGCGGCGATGGCGGCCTGGATCGGCGACGCGCCGCGATAGCGGGGCAACAGCGAGGGGTGCAGGTTGAGGACGCCGTGGGGAGCCAGGTTGAGGATGTCGGTCTTCATCAGGCGGCCGTAGGCGGCGGTGGCCAGGACGTCGGGCGCGGTGGCCAGGATGATGGCCAGGGCGCTCTCGCTGTTGACGTCGCGCGGCTGGATGCAGTCGAGGCCCAGTTCGGTGGCGGCGTCTTGGATGGCGGTCGGCGTGATCACTTTGCGGCGACCGACCGGCCGCGAGGGGCGGGTGATGACCAGGACGACCTCGTGTTCGGATTCGTGCAGGGCGCGCAGCGCCGGGACGGCGAAGTCGGGGGTGCCGAGAAAGACGACCTTCATGCTTCGGACCGGGTGGGGGTGGGGCGGGGCGGGGCGAAGCGCAATTCGGCTCCTTCGACCAGCTTGTCGGTGAAGAGGATGCCGTGGAGGTGGTCGATTTCGTGTTGCAGGGCGCGGGCCAGCAGACCCTCGGCTTTGCGGCGGACGCGGGTGCCGTTGCGATCCAGGGCCTGGACGGTGACTTTGGCGGCGCGAGCGACCGGCCCGTAGTAGTACGGCAGGCTTAGGCAGCCCTCTTCGCCGATCTGCTCGCCGGTGGAACGCACGATCTCGGGGTTGACCAGTTGCAGGTGGTCCTCGCCGACCCGCACGACGATGGCCCTGAGCGGCTTGCCGACCTGGGGACCGGAGAGGCCAAGGCCGTCGGCAGCGTCCATGGACTCGGTCAAGTCGTCGAGGAGGCGGCGGACGGTCCGGTCGACTTTGCGGACGCGGCTGCACACGCGGCGGAGCATGGGGTGTTGGGTGGGGAGGATGGGCAAGGTGCTCATAGGCTAGACCAAGTCGATCGGGTCGACGTCGACGGTCCAACCGCGATGGGGGACGGCCAGCAGCGGGTCGATGGCGGCTTCCGGACCGTGGGCCAGCAGGTGCCAGCGGTGAGCACCGCGCTCGCGCGCCCGAAAACAGGGCGCGGGGCCGAGAATCTGGACATCGTTGTCGGGATCGGCGGCGAGGACGCCGGTGAACTGCTCGGCCAGGCGCAGGGCCTCGGTGCGGGCCTTGTCGGAGTCGCGGTTGGCGTGGACAAATCGCACCATGCGGCTGAACGGCGGGAAGCCGTGAGTCTGGCGGATCTCGATCTCAGAGCGGAAGAACTTCAGGTAGCTGCCGATCTGCGCCGCCTGGTTGACGTGGTGGTCGGGCATGAGGGTCTGGATGACCATCTTGCCGTCAAGATCGCCGCCGAGGACCGCCCCGCGCAGGCGGGTGAGCAACTGGAAAACGCGCTCGGGGGCGGTGAAGTCGGGGAAGGCGAGGCCGATGTCGGCCTGGACGATGCCCAGAAAAGCGGCCTGGATGGCAGCTTCGATGCGGAACAGCAGGGAGGTGCCGACGAGGACGTCGATCGCGCCGCGACGGAAGCCGTCGGCGACGGCTTCTACGTACTCGACCGAAAGGTTGCTGTCGACACGGTCGATGCGCAGCCCCGGCAAGAGCGCGCGCAGGGTATCGGTGACCGACTCGGTGCCGTGGCCCCAGAGGCGCAGGCGACCAGCGTCGCAGTCGGGGCAGTGGCGCGGGGCGGGACGGCGATGGTTGCAGGAGTGGCAGACGAGGCTGTCCAGCGAGCGGTGCTGGACCAAGTTGTTGTCGCAGTCGGGGCAGGTGAAGACGTAGCCGCATTCGCGGCAGATGGTCATGGAGGCGGCACCGCGACGATTGACGAAGAGGACGGCCTGGCCGCCGGCGGCGAGAGTCGCTTTCATTGTCATGAAGAAGGGCTCGGAGAGCATGCCGCCGTGGCCCATGACCGGGGCGGTGCGCATGTCGACCAGATCGACGGTGCCGACCGGCCCGGGGGTGCCCCAGCCGCGTCCGACCTTCATGCGGGTCTTGCGCAGAAGGTGGTCGCTCTGCATCAGGATCAGCCGATAGCGCTCGGTCTCGACGTTGTAGAAGGTCTCAATTGCCGGCGTGGCCGTGCCCAGGATGACCGGGCAAAGGTGCCGGCGGGCCAGTTCGACGGCGGCATCGCGGACCTGGATGCGGCCGCCGCGGGGTTCCTTGTAGGCCCGGTCCTCTTCGCGATCGACGATGATGAGCCCGAGCCGGGTGAGCGGGGCGTAGACAGCCGAGCGCGGTCCGACCAGGACGTCGATCTCGCCGGCGCGGGCGGCGCGCCAGAGCCCGACCCGATTGCCGGGGGTGCGGGCGTGGCCGGTGAAGGCGACCTGGCCGCTGAGGGCCGCCGAAATGCGCTCGTGGAGGTCAGCAGCCTCGCGCTCGGTGGGCGCCAGCACCAGTGCCTGCAAACCGGCGGCGAGGGTCTTTTCGATGGCCTGGATGTAGGCCAGGGCGCGCCGCGCCGGGTCGCCGAGCAGAACGCTGATGCCGTGGCCATCGCGGTCGAGGAAGCTTTCGACGGCAGTCCAATCGGCGCCGCCGGTCTCGTCGCGCAGGCCCGGGCTGGCCGGGGTGGCGGGGGGCGGCGGGGGCAGGCGGTAGATATTTTCGACGCGGACGTGGCGGGCCTTCTGCAAAGCAGTTAGCGAACCGCGCGAGGCGTTGGCCTCACGGAGCAGATCGGCGACCGGTACCGGTCGGGCGGAGGAAGCGAGGATGCGCAGTAGATCGCGCTGCTTCGGAGCCCGGGCCAGCTCGGTGATGACCCGGTCGGTCTCTTCGATGGAGAGCAGCAGGCTGGCGCTGGGGGTGCCGCCGGTGGGAAACTCCAATTCGGCCCAACGGCGCAGGCGGCCGGCTTCGGCCAGTCGCGGCAGGCCCCGACTGGCGACGGTCTTACCCAGGGCGGCGGCGATCTCGGCCGAGGACATCGGACCCCGCGCCTTGAGCAGGGCCAGCGCGCGGCGCTCACCGGCGTTGGGCTCGATGGGCGCGGCCACTTCCGCCGAATCGGCATCGCGAGGGACGTAGTAGATGTTGATGTGGCGGGCGATGTTGGTGGGTAGCAGGCCCTCGACGCACTCGCCAAGGGAAGCTCCGAAGCGCCCGGCGAGCCAGCGCGCGAACTCCAGCGACCGCCGGTCGAGGAAGGGTGTGTCCCAGATTATGTCAAGTACGGGCTTGGGGTCTTCGACCGGGGATTCGCCCGAGCGGTCCATGACCATGCCGTGCAGCAGGCGCTTGCCGAACTCGACCAGGACGAGCTGGCCGGGGAGCAGGCGGGATTCGAGTCGCGCAGGGACGGCGTAGTGGAAAGTGCGCGGTCCGCGGACTTCGGTCGCGCCGACAGCGACCTCCGCAAACAGGCCCGTCTGCTTTTTCGTCGGGGCGGCGAGGGCGGGGGCGCCAGGGCCCGGTTCGTTCATAAAGCCGGGTCCGGGATCGCGTCGCTGTGGGCGGCCATGATCGCCACGACCTCATCGGCGGCCGCTTCCTGCTCACCGGTGTAGTTGATGACCAGGTGGACGCCACTGCGGGCGAAGGCCATCTCCTCTTCAAACGCGGCGAGTCGGCACTCCAGGTCGATCGGCTCGTTGCTGTCGCGCCGCTCAAGCCGGCGGAATCCTTCATCGGCGTCGGACGGGGCAATGAAGATGGCCACGGCGTCAGGGATCAGGCTTAGGACGGTCTGCGCGCCCTGCACGTCAACCCGCAGGACAACGTCTTCACCGCGCGCCAGGAACGGCTCGACTTCGTCACGCGGCGTGCCGTAGCGGTTGCCGTAGACCTCGGCCCATTCCAGAAAACGACCTTCGTTCTGCCACTGTTGGAACTCTTCGTCGCTGATGAAGTAGTGCTCGCGGCCGTGCTGCTCGCCGGCGCGGGGCGCGCGGGTGAGGACGGTGCAGGTCTTGTGGAACGGCACACCACGACCCTGCAAGATGTTGATGATGGAGTCCTTGCCGCCGCCGGAGGTGCCGGTGATGACGAAGAGGGTGCCGGGTAGGGTTGGTTCCGCCAAAAGGTCTCTCGTGCGGTTGGGGCATTCGGCGGTCGCTCGGGGCTCGCCGCTCTCGCTGAATTATAGGCGCTCACCGACCGTGGCCATCGCCAGCAAGCCTGTTTGGCCTCGGCACCGTCGGTCCCAACCTGCACGCAGGTCGGGCCGCGGGGAGAGGTCCGGCAACCGGGAAAGGCCGGGCCACGGGAAGCGCTATTGAAAGCCCCGGATCAGGGCAACGCGGTCGAAGCCTTCGAGGTCGGTGGTGACGGCGACGGTCAGGCGCGGGTCGCGGCGATTTACGGCATCGCGGACCAGGGCGACCTGGTCGTGACTGATCTCAATGACGGCGGCGCCACCCGGAGCAACGCGCATTTCCGCGAGAAGGCGGCGGTAGAGGTCGAATCCGTCGGCACCGCCGTCGAGCGCGGAGCGCGGTTCGTGGTCGCGGACTTCGGGCTCGAGAGTGTCGATGACCGCGCGCGGGATGTAGGGGAGGTTGGCGACGAGGAGACGGGGGGCGGGGCCGGTGGCGGGTTGCAGGTCGGCAATGACGGGGTAAACGCGGCCGGTGAGGTTGAGTCTTTGGGCGTTCGCGTGCGCGATTCGGGCGGCGGCCGGGGAGAGTTCGCCGGCGATTACGGTGACCTCGGAGAGTTCGGCGGCCAGCGCCAGGGAGATGGCGCCGGAGCCGGCGCCGGCTTCGACGATGAGGGCGGGCTCATTTGAATGGGACGCGATATTGGGTCCGCGCCACCACTCCAGCGCCCGCTCGACCAGGCACTCGGTGGCCGGGCGCGGGATCAGGACGCTGGCGTCGACCAAGAGGGCGAGTCCGTAGAACTCGCGGCGGCCGGTTATGTAGGCCAGCGGTTCGCGGGCGGCACGACGCTGTACGTACTGGTTGAAGGTCTGTTGCTCGGCGGTAGTGAGCGGGCGTTCGGGATGGGCGTAGAGCCGCTCGCGGGAGAGGCCCAGGGCATGGGCCAGCAGCAGGTCGACATCGAGGCCATCGCGGAGCCTGTCGAGAGCGTTCTTCCGCGCCTCGCCGACGTTGCGCACCACCGACACCTCTTCCTTAGAACCGGCCGCCGCGAGGGGAAATATCAGGCGTCGGCGGCGACGAGCTTTTCGGCTTCGTCGGCCTCGATCAGCGCGCCGACCAGGTCGTCGATCACGCCGTCGAGAAACGACTCGATGCCATGGATGGATTTCTTGATGCGGTGGTCGGTGATGCGGTCCTGGGGAAAGTTGTAGGTGCGCATCTTCGCGCTGCGGTCGCCGCCGCCGATCTGGCTGCGACGGGCGTCGCCGCGGGCCTCGTCCTGCTTCTGGCGCTCCAAGTCTAGCAACCGCGCGCGCAGGATCGCCAGGGCCTTGGCGCGGTTCTTGTGCTGGGACTTTTCGTCCTGGATGGTGACGATGATGCCGGTTTCGAGGTGGGTGATACGGACGGCCGAGTCGGTGGTGTTGACGCTCTGGCCGCCGTGGCCGGAGGAGCGGTAGACGTCGACGCGGACCTCGTCGTCGGCAATATCGACGTCGATGGCCTCGGCCTCGGGAAGCACGACAACCGAGGCGGCGGAGGTGTGCAGGCGGCCGGAGGATTCGGTGCTGGGAACGCGCTGGACACGGTGGACGCCGGACTCGTACTTCAGCCGGCTGAAGGCACCCTTGCCGCGGACTTCGAGGATGGCCTCTTTGAAGCCGCCCCGGTCGGTGATGGTGCTGCCCAGGGTCTCGACCTTCCAGCCACGCCGGTCGGCGAAGCGAGTGTACATGCGGACCAGGTCGCCGGCGAAGAGGGCGGCTTCGTCGCCGCCGGCGCCGGCGCGGACTTCGAGAATCACATTGCGGTCATCGTGGGGATCGCGCGGCAGCAGAAGGCGACGGAGGCGCTGCTCGAGCCCGGGTTGTCTCCCCTCAAGTTCGGCCAGCTCTTCGCGGGCCAGGTCGGCCATCTCGGCGTCGGAACCGTCGGCCGCCAGTTCGCGGGTAGCGTCGATCTCTTCGGCCAGCAAGTCCAGCGCGCGGATCAGCTCGACCTGCCCCTGGAGATGGGCGAACTCGCGGCCCAGCTCGGCCAGGCGCGCCGGCACCGTCGCCACGTCCGGGTCGGCCAGGGCGCGGCTAACTTCTTCGAAACGTTCGAGAATGGCGGCGTGGCGGGGGTTCATGTCCGGTACTCCAGGACGGGGAGGGCAACGTAGGGGACCAGAGTGGACTCAGTTTCAGTCTTGAGGACCTCGCTCATGGCGGCGATGGCGACCTCGACCTGGTCGGGGCTGGGGGGGCGGGTGGTGAGCTTTTGCAGCCAGAGGCCGGGCTGGAGGAAGACCCGCGCGATCGGGTTGTCGACGCGGGCGGAGAGCGCCTTGATAAGCTCGAAGGCAACGCCAGCGACCAGCGGGATCAGCACGATCCGCGAGCCGATGCGTACGAGCAGGTCGGGGCGGCCGAGGAAGGTGAAGACTATGACGGAGATGACCACGATGACGAGCAGGAAGTTGGTGCCGCAACGGGGATGCGAAAGGCTGTTGCGGATGACATTGTCGACGGTGAGTTGCTGGCCACGCTCGAGGGCGTTGACCGTCATGTGCTCTGCGCCGTGGTACTCGTAGGTTCGGCGGATGTCGGCGAGCCGGCCGATGAGGTAGAGGTACGAGACAAAGATGGCCAGGCGGATGAGGCCTTCGACCAGGTTGCTGAGGATGTCGGACTCGACGAGCGGATCGGTGAGTTTGGTGAGGAAGATGGGGAGGACGAAAAAGAGGGCGATGCCGAAGACGAGGCCGAAGGCGAGCATGCCGGTGACGGCCACGTCGCTCTCTTCTCCCCCTTCGCTACCTTCGGTAGTTTTTTCTGATGCCGTTGCGGTGGCGCCGTTGGTCGAGGAGTCGGCAGAGGATCCAACCTGCCCGTCGGATTCGGACGATTCCTCGGGGACTTCTTCCAGACCGACGTTCGCGGAGAAGGCCAGCGTGCGCATGCCCAGCGCGAGGACGTCCCACAGGACCGCCACGCCGCGCAAGACCGGAACCCGGCGGGCAACCCGCACGAAACGGCCGGGGATGATGTCCTGGGCCTTGACCACGATGTGCCCGGCCGGATGCCGAACCGCGACCGCCATCCGGCTACGACTGCGCATCATGACGCCTTCCATAACGGCCTGGCCGCCGTAGGCGATGCGCTCTTCGCGGCTCGGGCTGTCGGGGGCTGCGCTCAAAGG
>CAZVZW010000029.1:16388-18096 GCA_964631365.1 uncultured Chloroflexota bacterium
CGCCGTAGGCGATGCGCTCTTCGCGGCTCGGGCTGTCGGGGGCTGCGCTCAAAGGGCTGCTCTTGCGGTTTGATTGGGATCCGGAATAACAAAGATCCCGGTACCCCTGCAGGGACCGGGACCTTGAAAACGGCTAGGCGTCGGCGGGCTTCTCGTCGGCTTTGGCTTCGGGCTTCCCGTCGGCTCTTGCCTCGGGAGCCTCGGCGGCAGGCTTTGCTTCGGGGGTCTCGTCAGCTTCGGCTTCAGGAGCCTCGGCGGCGCCGTTGGCGGCTGCCTCAGCTGCAGGAGCCTCAGCGGCTTTGGCTTTGACGGGCTTCTTGGCCGGCGCGGGTTCGGGCTCGGTCTCGACCGTGCGCTTGCCAAACCGGCGGTTGAACCGCTCGACCTGGCCGGCGGTGTCGACGAGGCGCTGGGTGCCGGTGAAGTACGGGTGGCAGTTGGCGCAGATCTCGACGCGCATCGCCTCTTCAGTAGATAGCGTGACGAACGTGTAGCCGCAGGAGCAGGTGACGGTGCAGTCGACCATCTCCGGGTGAATAGCTGGCTTCATGGGCACTCCATGGGGTTAGCAATGACGGGTCCGGGGCGGCCACAATCCTACCACGCTCCCTCCGGGAGTCTTTTCTGAATTGGCCACCGAAAAGAGCCGGCCGGCAAGCCGGTTCCGGAGGGGTTCGTTGCCGTCGGTGCGGCCTATTCAGACGCCGTTTCGCCGAGGTCGGTGCGCGCCAGAACCAGCAACACGACGACCATCAATACCCCGAGCACCCCCAGCGCCACCAGCTTCTCGTACTTGTGCAGGTAGAGCGCAATCAGCCCGAAGCCGGCCGAGACGGTGTAGTACGCGAAAACAACGGCCGGCTGCGGCAACCCTGCGCGCAACAGGCGGTGGTGCAAATGGTCGGTGTCGCGGCCAGCCACCCGGCCGCCGGCCCGCCAGCGGCGGATGACCGCCCAGGCGACGTCCAATATTGGGATCCCGAGCACCAGCAGGGCCGTCGCGATCTTGGCTCCGCCCATGATCGCCAGTACCGCGATGACATATCCCAGCAAGTGAGCGCCGGAGTCACCGAGGAAGATCGAGGCGCGGAAGAGATTGAACGGCAGAAAGCCGAGGGCAGCGGCGATGAGAGCGATGCCCACCGTGGCCACCAACGGCTGGCCAAGTTGTACCGAAAGCGTGACCAGGATGGCGGTGGCGATGACGACAACGCCGGCGGCGAGTCCGTCGACCCCGTCCAGGAAGTTGATGGCGTTCATCATGCCGGTGGTCCAGAAGAGGGTGAACGGGATGGCCAGTACCAACGGCAGGATCAACAGGCCGCCGAAGGGGTTGCTGACGCCGTCGATGCGGATGCCGAAGGCCAGCGGGATCGCCGCCGCCAGCAATTGGCCGATGAGTTTGTCGCGCGGGGAGAGCTCGCGAAAGTCGTCAGCCAACGCGATGATGACCACGACCACCGCGCCAAGCAGCAGGCCCAGGACCCGGTTGTCCATCGGCACCGCGACCAGCACGGCGGCCATGAACCCGGCCAAGATGGCCACCCCGCCCAACTGCGGGACTGGGCGGCGGTGGATGCGGCCGGGCCCGGTCGGAACGAGCCAGCCGCGGCGGATCGCCAGGCCGCGGACCAGCAAGGTGCCTGCGAAGCCGATCGGGAAGGCAATGACGGCGGTCAGCCAGTTGATGTCGGTCAGGAGATACCTC
>CAZVZW010000030.1:0-5138 GCA_964631365.1 uncultured Chloroflexota bacterium
CGGCGCGCTAGCCGAGGTCGTAGCGCAGCAGGCGGGCGTTGATGAGGGTGATGACGCCGATCACCAGGAAAAGCACGAACGACATCGCCGAGGCAAAGCCCATGCGTAGATACGAGAAGGCGTTCACGTAGACCAGGATCACGACCGTGATGGTGCTGTCGAGCGGGCCGCCGAAGGTTTCGTTGTTGGCGCCGGTGGTCATGATGAAGACCTGCACGAAGATCTGCAGGGCGCCGATGAAGTAGACGATGACGACGAAGAAGGTGGTCGGCGCGAGCAGCGGCAGGGTGATGCGGAAGAAGGTGGAGATACTCCCGGCGCCGTCGATTTCAGCGGCTTCATACAGATGCGGCGGGATGCCCTGCAGGCCGGCGAGGTAGATGACCATGTTGAGGCCCATGTTCTTCCAGACGCTCATGACGATGATCGACAGCATGGCGGTCGGGGCGGCCCGCAGCCACTTCAACCGCGGCAGGCCGAGGGCTTCGAAGATCTCGTTGAGCAGCCCGAATTGGGGCTCGTACATCCAGAGCCAGATCAGGGCCACCGAGACGAAGGAACTGACGACTGGCATGTAGAAAAGGGCACGGTAGGTGTAGATGCCGCGAATCTGGCGATTGATCAGGACGGCCAGGAACAGCGAGGTGACAACTCCGGATGGCACGGTGCCGAAGGCGAAGTAGAGGGTGTTGGTGATGGCGCGGGGGTAGCGGGTGTCGCTGAGCAGACTGTTGTAGTTCTTGAGACCGGCGAGTCGCGGCGGGGACATCAGGTCGTAGTCGGTGAGGCTGTAGTAGGCGGCGGCAAAGATAGGCAGGATGACGAAGACGACGAGGAAGATGAGGGAAGGAGCAACGAAGAAGTACCCCGCCAGGCCACCGCGGTTGCCCAGTCCGAGTCGTTTGCGCAGGCCGGGTTTGCGGATAGTTACAGTAGCCACGCGATGCCCCAGTCAGGTACCCGGACCGCGCCCTACTCGCCACCGTCCGTGTTGCACCATAACATTTTGCGAGATTGGCCCCGGCCGCCGGCGGGCAGCAGCATGGTGCCCAGTAGCCGGAAAAGGTTCATGCGCGTCTTGTCGGGCATCATCGCGATCCCCATGTACAGTAACGTCGCCATCACACCGCCACCGATCAGGCCGGCGATAATCGCCGCCAACGCGTCAAATTCCACAGCTTCCTCCTGACCTTCCCGGCACCACGTTGCGCCGCGTGGCTTGAGTATCGGTACGGGGCAAGCTGGAGTCGGTGAGAAAACTTTGCCTCGCAACCCGGATCCTCTACTCTGTCGTTGTCCCAAGACCCGACTACGCCACCTGGTGGCCCCACCCGCTCCAGGCCCTTCGTTTCCGCTGCCGGCAGCGCTTCCGATCTTTGCCAAAACATCGCGCCCGCCGGATACTGCCGGGACAACCCGCCGCCCCCGCAGGAGGACCCGATGGCCGCCACCCCCGATCCGGTTGAACTAGCCCGTGAGCTGCTGGAGGCCACAGCCACCGGCACGCCGGTGGACCCGCTGACGACGCGCTTTCCCGATCTCACCGCCGCGGACGCCTACGGCATCCAACTGGCGATCGTGGAACAGCGCCTGGCCGACGGGCGCAAGGTGATCGGCAAGAAGATCGGCCTGAGCGGCAAGGCGATGCGGGAACTGCTGGGAGTGGATGAGCCGGACTACGGCCACCTCTTTGACGACATGATCGTGCCGGCCGGCGAGGCGATCGCCACCGACATATTGCTGGCGCCGCGCTGCGAGGGCGAGATCGCGTTCGTGCTGGCCGAGGACCTGCCCGGCCCGGGCGTTACCGTGACCAATGTCCTGTCGGCGACCGAGGGCGTGATGCCGGCGCTGGAGATCGTGGACTCGCGGGTGCGCGACTGGCAGATCAAGCTGGAAGACACGGTGGCCGACAACGGCTCGAGCGCACTGATCGTGCTGGGCGGGGCACTGACGCCGGTGATCGAACTGGACTTGCGGCTGGTGGGGATGCTGTTTTCGCAGAACGGCCGCCACATCGCGTCGGGCACCGGGGCGGAGGCGCTGGGGCATCCGGCGGCGTCAGTGGCCTGGCTGGCGAACAAGCTGTCGGAGTTCGGAGTAACGCTTCAGGCCGGGGAAATCGTGCTGTCGGGTTCGTTGGCGGGAGCACCGTTCGCGGCTACCGGGGACGTGTTCACGGCCGAGTTCGACCGGCTCGGTTCAGTGTCGGTGGCGTTCGCGTAGATGAAGAACCGAAGGCTGCCGCGGAGGAGACTACTCACCATAGGCGCTGGCGGCTCCGCTGGTGCTGGCGACCTGTGCCGGGGAGGCCGGCTTCGGTCAACCAGCCGACCGCCTGCACGCTGAGCCCGCGATGGAAATTCCAGAACGGGATGCCGGATTCAATGGTGACCGCGAAGCCGTCGAAGGGGTCGGCGGTGTCGGCGCCGGTGTTGGTGTAAAGGCAGCCGTCATCGAGGGCGGTGAACGGGCAATAGTCGGCGGCGGCGGCCGGCGTGGCTTCGATCAGACCGGCCAGCAGCAGGAGCAGCAAGAGCGTTCTGCGCATCAGGCCGGGTCCTTGCGACGAATTGCCGCAACGGCGACGCCGCTCGCCAACAGCAGAGCCAGCCCCACCAGGCTGATGGCGATCCCGGCCTCATAGCCCGGCGGCGAGTAGCTGAAATTCACCTGACTGGTGCCGACCGGCACCGGCACGGCCAGCATCAGCCGGTTGGCGGTGAGCAAGTCCGCGCGCCGTCCGTCCACGGTTGCCGCCCAGCCGGGCAGAGCGCTCTGGTTGAGCACCAGCACGCCCGGTCCACCGGCGTCCACCGCGAAGCTCCAGTCGCCGGGCTCCGCGCGCAGGACCCGCACCACCGCCGCCAGCGCCGGCGCGGGCGCGATCCCCGGGTCGCCGTCCAGCAACACGATGCGCGGATCGGCGGCGAGACGGTCCAGCGCCGCCGCGGTTGATTCTGTCAGGTCTTCGGCCTGCCAGTTGGCGGTCACGTAGTAGTCACCATGCACGAACGGCAGCCCGTAGACAAGAACTAGCGGCCCCTCCCAGTCGAAGGGGATCGCCGCCCGGTGCGAGAACGTGGCGACGCCGAGTGAATCGATGAGGTCGGTCCCGGCGATGAGGATCGAAACGCCGAACGCGCCGAGCACCGGCAGTCGCTTGAGCAACAGTTGCGCCTTGGCCCCCTCGGAGAGCGAATCGTCGCCGGCGAAACCGGCGACGGTGGTCCGCTCGCTGCCCAGGTAGGCCAGCGCTTCGGCCTGCGTCTGGCTCATCAAGTTTTCATAGCCATCCAGGGAACGAAGCCCGTAGCGCCCGGCCAGGTTCGGAGTCAAGAGTTCACGGGCGAAGCGGTACTCGAGGCGGCGGCGTTCGACCAGAGATAGATCGCGGCCGGAGCCGAGGCCCAGCTCGGATTTGTCGGCCAGCGAGCGGTAGGAAAAGACGCGGCCGTCGCGGAGTTCGCCGATGGCCGAGACGGTGACCGGCGTGGCTGCGGAGATCTCGGAGCCGATGGTCGGGATGCCGTGACCCGGTGAGAGCGAGATGTCGATGAACAGCACGGCGACCAGGGCAGCCACGGCGGTCGATGCAGCGAGGCGGCCGTCGGCCAGTCGCCGGAGCACCAGTGCCCCGGCCGCGGCGGTCAGCACCGCAAGCACGGGAGTCCAGCCAGCCAGGGTAAAGGCCGTTTCCAGTCGCGCCCGGGTGAGCGCGAAGGCCCCGAGCCAGCCGGATTCATTGAAGAAAGCGTCGTGCCCGCCGACGAAGCCCCGGTCGATGATGCGGTTGGCGAAGTCGACGATCCCGCCGCCGCTTTTCAGGAAAATCGTCCCGATCAGCAACACCGCCAACAGGCCGACCGCGTAGGTGGCCAGGAGGCGCGCGGCGCGGCGCGCGAACCGCCGCCGGGCGTCCGTGGTGCGGGTCAGTTCGTCGAGGCCGAACCCGGCCAGCAGCGCCAGCGCCAGCACCCCAGATAGCAGGTAGCGGCCGGGCTCGCGGAACAAATCGAACACCGGCAACTGGCGCAAGAGCGGGTAGAGCGGGGTCGCATCGCCGAACGCCAGCAGCCAGCTGACGATCAGCAGCACCAGCAGGAACGCGACCGGCCGCTCGCGCCACCGCCAGATGGCGGCACCGATGGCCAGTATCAGAGCCAACAGGCCGGCGTAAGCCAGCGGCTCAGCGCGCAGCGCCCCACCGGCGACTCGCGGCAGGTCGAAGGCCGGGTAGATGAGACCGAGCAGCAGGCGCAGCGGGGCGAGTCCGTCGCCGGACGCGGTGGCGGCGTCGAGTCCACCGGCCCGGGTCGAGGCATCGGTCATCGCCAGGGTAGGTAGCAGCCGCACCGCACCGAGCAGCAATCCCAGTGCTCCAGCACCAAGCAACAGCGCCAGCAGGCGACCGGCGGCCCAGCGGCCGTCATCGCGATAGGTCCAGACGAGGCGGAACCCGGCGAAGAGCGTGGCCGCGAAGGCGACGATGAGCGCGATGTGCGGATGCCCGGCCAGGATGGCGGCGGCGGCGGCCACAGCCAGCACCGGCAGGTAGCGATGGCACCGTTGCGCCAGCCGCTCGATGGCCAGCAGGGAGACCGGCAGGACCCACATTACATCGGCGAAATTGACGAATACGGACGTGGCGAAGACGAACGGCGCGAAGCCGTAGAGATACCCGCCGACGAAGGCGGCGGGCCGGCCCAGCCCCCAGCCGCGCCCGAGCCAGTGGGCCCCCAGCGCCGCCAAGAGCAACCCGGTGGCCGTCTCGGCGTGGTAGGCCAACGGCATCGGCAGGATCCGCAGGAAGAACCATGAGACCGGGTAGAACCAGCCGAATTCGGAGAAGGCCACCGGAAACCCACCCAGGTAGGTGTCGGTCCAGATGGGAAGTTCGTTACGGGCGACGCCCTGTTGAAGTATCTCAAAGCGGACTCGGTTTTCGACCAGGAAGTCGAAGTCCAGCCAGGTGCGGCCCGCGAACAACAGGTCGCGGTAGAGGATCAGCAGCGGCAGGAGATAGCCGGCCAGTACGCGCAGAACCGGCGGGAGCAACATGAACCTCGCTACGTACTGGTCCTTCATGGCGTAATCCTACCCAGCCGGACCGCCGGTAAGAAGTGGAGGTCGGACGG
>CAZVZW010000030.1:5238-6842 GCA_964631365.1 uncultured Chloroflexota bacterium
GATGTGGTCCTGGAATTCAGCGTGGAGGCGGGCGTCATCACCGATCAGAACGGCGTCGCATAGGATCTGAGCGGCCACGACGCACTGGGCGGGAACTATGCGGGCCGGCAACTACCGTTTGCCACCTCGCTCGTCTCGGAATGGTACGGCTGGTCGGCGTATCTCCCGGAGACTTCGATCTACGGACGGTAGGCGGCTAGATCTCGGCCAGGAACTCGGCGATGACCCGGGCGAGGTCGTCGGGGCGCTCTTCCTGGATGACGTGGCCGCAGGGATCGAAGATCTCGAAGCGCACGTCGGCCAATCCGCCAAGCAGGCGCTGCGTCCCGGCCAGGTCGCCGGCGCGATCCCCGGAGGCCCAGACGACCAGGGTCGGGATCTTGTTCATCTGCACGATGCCATTCAGCCCGGCCGTTGAAAGGTGCCGGCCGGCGGCGGCGATTGATTCCCAGATCCCCGGGGTGCCGTAGGGCAAGTATTGCTCATCGACGATCTCCGGGGTGATCCCGGAGGGGTCGCTGCGGCCGGTGTGGTTGGCCAGCACGATCATCGGCCGGAAGCCCAGCAGCAACTGGAGCACCGGGCGAGCAATAGACAGCCGCAGTAGTCGTAGCCCAAGTGCGGTGTACCGGCGGGGGGCCACGAAGGGGGCAACCATAATGCCGGCGGAAAAACGGCGCGGGGTGCGGAACTGGGCGTAGAGTGCGGGGCTGGCGCTGGCCGAATTGCACATCAGGATGCAGCTCTTCAGCCCGAGGGCGTCCATGATCTGCTCGATCTGGCGCGCCTGGCCGATCCGCGAGTGATCGATGCCGGCGGGCTTGTCGGAAAGGCCGTATCCGAGGAAGTCGCAGCGGTGTAGGCGGTAGCGGTGCTGCAGGCGCTCGGCGACGGCCCGCCAGGTGCGCGAGGTGCCGGCGAAGCCGGGCAGTGCCAGGATGTCGGGGCCCTGCCCGAGGCTATCTACATGAACCCGCCCGTCGGCGATTTCGATCAGCCGGCCGAAGCCGAGATGGTCTTTGGGATCGACCGGCAGCGGCCGGATGCCCCAGCGGTGGAGCGGGTTGGGGCTGCGGGCGCGAAGGGCGGCGAGGGACTCTTCGTTCACGGGTGGGGGCGTGCCTTTGCTCAGGTGAATATCACGGGGAAGGACCCGTTCCTGTGATAGTATCCCAGCCGCCTGACAAGCTGATTATCACCTTTCTGCCCCCGACGCGACCGAGCCCGGCGCCATCGGCGGCAAACCCGGAGGAAGGGCACCCCTCTTGCGCGAATACGAACTTGTTACCATCTTCCCGCCCGGCGAAGAACCCGAACTGCCCACCGAGGTCGTGGAGCGCATCTCCACCCTGATCGGCAATCACGACGGCGAAGTCCGCGGCGTCTACCACTGGGGCAAGCGCCGCTTCGCCTACCCGATCAACAAGATGGAAGAGGGCTTTTACGTCCTGTTCAAGCTGAACCTGTCGCCCGAGCAGGTGCGCATTTTGGACGAGTCCCTGAGCATCGAGCAGAACCTGCTGCGGCACCTGCTGGTGAAGGACCCGGGCGGCTATGGCCCGGTGCTGAAGCCGGTGGGCGAGGCCGCTACCGAGGAGTCCAGT
>CAZVZW010000030.1:6942-17985 GCA_964631365.1 uncultured Chloroflexota bacterium
GGCGCACCACCCCAATCCCCGGCGGGCGGCGACGGTGGTAACGACCAGGTCGAACCCGACGATCTGCCCTTCTAGGATCATTTCTCAACGGAGTAACTCACCAACATGTCTGAAGAACGAAGACCCGACTCCCGACCCCCGGCCGGCGGACCCGGCGGTGACCGTGGCGGATCCGACGGCCGGCCGCCGCGACGCGGCGGTGGCGGTGGATTCCGTGGCCGGCGGCCGTTTCCGGTCAGTCCGTTTCGCGAGAACCGTGTGGACGGCCACCAGATCGACCTGACGATCGACTACAAGAACATCGACCTACTGAAGCGCTGCCTCAACCAGGCCAGTAAGATCCTGCCGCGTCGCCAGACCACGCTGGACGCCAAGCGCCAGCGGCGGCTCAGCCGCGAGTTGAAGCGCGCCCGCTACCTGGCCCTGCTCCCGTACGTCAACCGGGGCGGGAACTAGACCCCGCCACCCGGCGGGGACCCGGGGGACCGGCGATTGAGCAGGTTCCGTAGCAAAGGCAAAGAGCGCCGCGAGCGCAAGGCCGAACTGAAGGCCAGCCGCCGTCTGCAGGTGCCCGAGTTCGACATCGGCTGGCGGCAGGTCCCCGGCGATCTGCGCCGCTGGAACCAGTTGATCGGCGCGCACCGCGCGGCGCTGGGTCGGAAGCTGGCGATGACCGGCGGCACGATCATCGCGGCGTTCGTGATCGGCCTGCTGATCGCGCCGCTAATCGTAGAATTCATCATCCTCGGGCGCACCCCGGTGGCCCGGGTCAACGATGCCGAGATATCGCACAGTTCGTTCGCCGCAACCCGCGATTTCACCCGCTACCGGGCAATCTCCGATCTGAACCTGATGGTCGAATATCGCGACGGCCTGCCGGCCGAGGACATCGAGACCCACGCGCTCATCGACCAGCTGATCCAGGACCGCCGCATCGACCTGCTCTCGGTGGACTTCACGACGGTGGACGACATGGTGGTGTCGCAAATCCTGCAGGAGCGCGCCGTGGCCGAGGGCTATGTGATCCCGGCGGAATTCCTGGACGCCGAGCGCGAGTCGCAGTTGACAGCGCTGGACCTGCCGGCGGCGGCCAACGTCCCGCTGCCGGAGTCGGGCGATCCGCTACCTCTGGCGGAGCGGGTGGACGAGATGCTGACGTACCTGGGCTTTGATCGTGCCGATTTCGAGAACATCGTCGCCGGGCAGGTGCTGGATCGCTACTACACCGGACTGGTCCGCGACGCGGTGCCCGCCACACTACGGCAGGTGCACCTGCGCTACATCGCCGCCCCGAGCGAGGAGGCGGCGCAGTCGGTGGTGACGCGCCTGGCAGCCGGCGAGGCCTGGGACGACCTAGCCGGCGAGCTCTCGACGCCGGAACGCGACGTGGTGGACGGCGGCGACCTGGGCTTTAGCCCCATCGACCTGCTGAATCCCTTCTACACCAACGCGGTCGCGACGCTGGCGGCCGGCGAGGTCAGCGCGCCGATGGCCGTCGGCGAGGAGTTCCACGTACTGCTGGCGGTTGCCTGGGAAAAGGAGCGACCACTGACCGCCGACCAGATAGGGCTGCTGCAAAACACCGCCGCTACGGCGTTTCGGTCGGAGGTCATGGAAGGCGCCGCAATCGAGTACCTGCTGAGCGCGGACGGCATCGAATGGGCCGACCGCCACGGCCTGCGCAACGTCGGCGAGCTGGACGCGACCCTGGCCGCCGCGCCGCTCTAGCCGGCCGCTACAACCACTCGATCTCGTCTTCGCCGATGGTGAGGCTGTCACCGGCCACGCCGCCGGCATCGGTGAGTGCCCGGTCCACCCCCATGCGGTGCAGCCGCCGGCGGAACCAGTCGACAGCGTCGGGGATGGCGAAGTCGATTCGCACCGCCAGCCGCTCCACCTCGGGCCCCGAAAGTACGTAGCCGCCCTCGCCGTCGGCGCGTATCCGCAGGGTCGATTTCGGCGCGCCGGGCCGCAACACAACCTCCTCTTCGCCGGGATGGATGTCGGAAATTGGTGCGTTAGCCACCCCGGCGAAGACCCGCTGGATCAGCTCGTCGATGCCCTCGCCGGTGACGGTGGAGATGGCCAGGCAGTCCATCCCGCGCGACTCGACCATCTCGGCGAAGGCCGGCCAGTTGGCGCGCGCCTCGGTGACGTCAATCTTGTTGCCGGCCACCACGAACGGCCGGTCCACCAGCCCGTGCCCGTACAGGCGTAACTCGCCGGCGATCTGGTCGAAGAGATCGATCGGCTCGCCGGACTCACCGGACAGGTCGACGACGTGCACCAGGAAGCGGGTGCGCTCGACATGGCGGAGGAACTGGTCGCCCAGCCCGGTACCGGCGTGAGCGCCTTCGATCAATCCCGGCAGATCGGCCATGACAACGCTGCTGTCGCCGAGCGCCACCACCCCGAGGACCGGGTTGAGGGTGGTGAACGGGTAGTTGGCGATCTTGGGGTGGGCGGCGGAGACGCGGGCCACCAGCGATGATTTGCCGGCGTTGGGCGCGCCGACCAGTCCGACATCGGCCACCAGTTTCAATTCCAGTCGCAGCCAGGCGGTCTGGCCCGGCTCGCCCTTCAAGGCAATTTGCGGGGTCTGGTGAGTGGAACTCTTGAAATGGGTGTTCCCGAGCCCGCCCTCGCCACCTTCGGCCACCAGCAGGCGGTCGCCGTGGACCACCAGGTCGCCGAGCAACTCGTCGCTGCCGGCGCGGTAGACGACGGTTCCTTCGGGCACGGCCACGAATAGGTCTTTGCCGCCGCGTCCGTATTTGTTATTGCGGGAGCCGGGCGAGCCATCGCCGCCGCGAAAGCGCTCGTTGAAGTGGAAGCGAACCAGCGAGGAGTCGTTGCTGGTGGCCTCCAAGATCACGTGGCCGCCGCGGCCACCGTCGCCGCCGTCGGGGCCGCCGCGGGGGACGTATGCCTCGTGGCGCAGGTGCCGCGAGCCGTCGCCGCCGCGCCCGGCGGCGACGAACACCCGGGCCGTGTCGTAAAAGCGATTCATCATCCGTCATTGTATGAGGCAATCGTTTGGTGCGGGAGCCCCGGTGCGGGCAAACTGGAGCGGCCCGGGGCAACCGGGCGTCTTGTACCCGGCCACTGGAGGACTCTTTGCGCGTAATCGCCGTCGTCGCCCACCCCCACGAAGCCGAGCTGTATTGCGGCGGCACGCTGGCCCGCTACCTGACGACGAGCGACAGCATCGCGATCGTCTGTGTGACGGCGGGCAACCTGAGCGACCCGGAGGCTGATCTGGAAACGCTCGAACAGGCCCGGCGGACCGAGGCGGAGAAGGCGGCGGCGCTGCTGAGCGCGCGATCTCACTGGCTGGGCCAATCGGACAACTTCGTGACGGCCGACGCGGTGACGGCGATGCAGTTGGTGGCGGTGTTCCGCGAGTTCCAGCCGGATGTGGTGCTGACCCACGCGCCGGGCGCGCTGACGCCCGACCATGACGCGGTGGCGCGGGTGTCCATCCGCGCCGGCCAGGACGCCGCCCGGCCGGGGATCGAACCCGACACGCCCGCACTTGGCCAGGTACCGATCTTCTTCGCCATGGACGGCGCGCCCTGTTCGGTTCCGGAGCCGACGGAATTCGTGGACATCACCGCCCAGAGGGACATGAAGCGCCGGGCGCTGGAGTGCTACGCGACCCTGCCGGCGATGCGCGCAGCGGGGGCCGAGAACCTTGTGGAGACGATGTGGGTCATGGCCCGCTATCGCGGCATGCAGGCGGGGGTCGAGTTCGCGGAGGGCTTCCGCCCCATCACCGCCGGCCGCGCGGCCGAAGCTCGGCGCTGGCTGCCCTAGCCGACGACCTCTTCGGGCGCGCCGCCGCCTGCGTGCGCTGCCCGGGCATGACCGGCCGCCGGCGGGTGCTGAGCCGGCTGAACGGAGATCCGCGGGCCAACGTCCTGTTGGTTGGCGAGGCCCCGGGGCGACGCGGTGCTGAACTCCACGGGGTGCCCCTTCACGGCGACGTCGCCGGGCGCAATTTTGAAGGACTCCTGGCGACCTGCGGGCTGGAGCGTGACGCGGTATTCGTCACCAACGCGGTCCTGTGCAATCCGCAGACTCCGGCCGGCAACAACCGGCCGCCGGCGTCTGCCGAGATCGCCGAATGCGCGGCCTGGTTGCGCGAGACCATTGCGGTAGTCGACCCCGGGCTGGTGGTCGCGCTGGGCGCGGTTGCCCTGCGGGCGCTGGCGCGGATCGAAGCCCACAATCTACGCCTCGGCAACGCCGGGAGCACTGTCGAGTGGTGGAGTCGCCGGCTGGCCGCGCTCTATCACCCGGGGGCCCGCGCGCGGGCGCACTGCTCGCTCGATCAACAGATCTCCGACTGGCGGCGAGTCTTCTCCGAAGACTCCCCGGGCTAGTCGAGCCCGAGCATCCGGTAGGTCACCGCGATGCAGCGGTCCTGCACGGCGTCGAGCCCGCCGGCTTCGACGATTTCCATCGCCGCATCGTTCTCGATACCCAGCTGCAGGCAGAGCAGCCCGGCCCCGACCTGCACCGCGTCGCGGGCGATGTCGATGGGCACCTCGATGTCCGCCAGCGAGGCCACCACCGGGATCCCATGGAACTCGCTTCTGTTCGGATTCACCGGGACTACGTCATAGCCACGGTCATAGAGGAACTCGCCAATGCCGTAGCTGGAGCGGTCTTCGCGATCCGACAAACCGACGATGGCGTGGTGCGGGCGCTGTCGAGGATGCGGCGCAATTGGTCGTTGGCGGTCACCGGCATCGGGGGTTCCTTTCGCATCTCAATGTGGACGCGCTCGACGCTAGTCGAAGCGGGCCTGAAACCGCGGCGGGAAAACTGCCACAATGGGGCGATCCGAGTAGCAATTTACGCGCCCCCCACCCTCCCGGAGGCAGACCCGATGGACCTCGAGCCGCACATCCGCAACGTCCCCAACTTCCCGATCGATGGCATCAACTTCAAGGACATCACCACGCTGCTGAAGGACCCGGCGGCGCTGAAGGAAGCCATCGACCGCCTGACCGACCCGTACCGCGACAATCCGCCGGACCTGATCGTGGCGGTGGAGGCGCGCGGCTTCATCTTTGCCACGGCAATGGCTTACCAGCTCGGCTGTGGCTTCGCGCCGGTGCGCAAGCCCGGCAAGCTGCCGGCCGCGACGGCCTCCGAGACCTACGAACTGGAATACGGCACCGACGAGGTGCAGATCCACCGGGACGCGGTGAATTCCGGCACGCGGGTGCTGATCGTGGACGACCTGCTGGCCACCGGCGGCACCGCCGCCGCCACCGCCAGGCTGATCGAGCGCCTCGGCGGAACGGTGACGGGCATGGCGTTCCTGATCGAACTGGACTTCCTGGACGGCCGCGCGGCGCTGGCCGATTACGACCCGACCGCCCTGATTCACTACGGCGGCGAGTAGGCCCGACGCGGGCGGCTAGCGCCGCCCCAGGATGGTGAAACTGGACGACACCACCAGGTAACCGGCAGGTGGCGCGAGAAAACGCTGTCGAGCGCGGTGACGGTGACCGCGAAAACACTGATGGTCCCTGTGAACACCAGCTGCATGGTGTGCAGGCAGCCGTTTTCGCGGCCGTGGCGAAACTCGAACAGGGCCGCGTCGCCGGCGGGTAGCTCCTGGATGACGGTGGACAGCAACTCGAACTCGAGCAGCGAGGCCTCCAGCAGCGGGACGCCGTTTTCGAGCGTCAATTCCAGGAAGTATCGCGATGTCTCGCGGGGAAGTCGTCGGGCACGTAGGTGTCCACGGTGATGCTGGCGTAGGCCGTCCCGGTGGCGTCGGTATCAGGCGCGGGGACCTTGAAGGCGATAGCGAGGCCTTCCTCCTCGGCGGTGTCGACGCCCCAGTCGCTCGGGTAACTGATGAAGAAACCGAGATCGGTGTCGATGTAGTCCGACTCCAGCAACGCGCCGATCTCGGCCGCGGTCAGCATGGGGGTGGGCGGTATCTCCGGGCGGAGAGCCCTGGTGGCCGGGTCTTCGTAACCGGCCAGCGGCGCCCCCAGCGCGGCCCCCAGGGACCGCCGCCGCGCGATTCTAGGCGCCGGCATTGATGCGCTGAATCCAGTCCTCCGGAAGTTCGATCTCGTCCAGCGTCGGCAGCGCCTCGGGCGAATCCCAGGCCCGGTTCAGCAGGTCGATCCCGCCACGCTCGACGATCTGGTTCACGAACCTTTCGCCGAGGCGGTACTGGGCCAGTTTCATCTCAAGCCCCAGCAGCCAGGCGAAGACGTTGAAGGCCAGACCCCGCGATTGATCGCGCCGCCGCATGCGCCGATCCAGCACCGCGTAACCGGGTATCAGCCCAGCCCCGGTGTTGCGCATGGCGTGGTTGCTATAGCCCTCCATCAGCGACATGACGGCCTGGATCGAGCCGACGATCTCACGCTGGCGCGGCGACAGCAGCACGCCGAGCAACTTGCCTTCGCGCAGGCCGCTCTTCGGCCCATCGGCCCGCTTCTCGGTCGCGCGGGTTCGAAGGCTCCCCGGGTCGCCGACCGTCTTCGCGATCTCGGCCAGGTACTCACGCAGCAGGCCGGCCATGTAGCCGCGCAGCCAGGGGGTCGATTCGAATTCCAGCGCGTGGGTGATCTCGTGCAGCGCCACCCAGCGGCGCATCGAGATCGGGTCGACCCGCGCCTTGCGGGCGACCGCTTCGATATTCGGGTCCACCAGGTAGGTCTTACCTTCGCCGACCTCGAGCAGCGGGATATCGTACTGACCCAGCACCCGGGCCGAAAGGAAGCCGAGCATGAAACCCATCTGCAGGCTGACCGCCAGGTGCGCCGGTGCGGAGATCAGGAACCCGCCGACGCCGCTGCGTTGCTTCAGTTCGCTGTAGGACGCCTCGATCGGTTCGAGCATCTTGCCGAAGTTGTGGATGTTAATCTCGATCCACGACGCGCGATCGATCGCCACCACCCCGGCCCCGTCGCGATCGATTTCGCGGCGGAAGTAATTGCTGACCGCCTCCCGGCACTCGGTGGAAATGGCGGCGTAGTCCACGTCGCGGGGCGAGTCGGTGGGGGGCGCGTCGCGCCGGCTCATCCCGACGGCGACCCGGCGGGCGAGGTCCCAGTTGACCAGCCCGGGCGGCTCGCGACGGCTCCACCACCCGACACCGACGCCGACCGCGGCGCTGGCACCGCCAGCCATCCAAAGCCAGCGATCCAGGTTGAAATTCATTCGCGGGTAGTCCTCGAAATCATGGGGTCAGTCATGTTAACTCTCGGAACCAGATGTGCAGTTTGTCGGGGTCGACCTCCATCGGGTGCGGCGACTTCTGCCGATAGAGCCGCACGTCCAGTCCGCCGTTGGCCTTTATATGCACGGTGGCCGAGTAGTCTTCCGGATAGGTCATGGTGAGGTGTTGCCCGCCGCGTCCGTCGGGCACCGCTTCGATATTCCATTCGCCTTCGACCGGCGGAATGATATACCAGTCTCCCTGGGGCAGGGAGCGCTGGTGACCGGGCTGGCCGTTGACGCTCAACCGAGCGCCGGGGCGGGCGATTTGCAATGCGTTCTCACACAAACAATCATACGATCAGCATGATGGGCATCCAATGAGCGACGACAACTCCGTCGCCGACCCGACCGGGCTGGCGATCGTCCGCGATCCGACGATCTACCTGGTGGGTAAACAGGTCATCGCCGAGGGCGGGATGGCCGATTTCCTGCGCGATCACGGGCTGGAATGGTCCCCGGATACTGAGGTCCCGGCGCAGTTGATCGCCGAGGCCGCCGGGCGGGTCTGTTACATGTCGTTCGGCAAGGGCCGCGGCACCAACGAGGATTACCTGGGCAACATCCTCTCGTCGGGCCACGGCAGCGTGCTGGAGCACGCGGTCTGGAACTTCATCATCACCGGGGTCTCGCGGACGTTCACCCACGAACTGATCCGTCACCGGGCCGGGTTTGGCTACAGCCAACTGAGCCAGCGTTACGTGAACGAGTCGAAGGCGGAGTTCATCGAGCCGGACGTGATCGCCGAGGACCCGGAGTCGCACGCTATCTGGGTAGCCACCATCGGAGAGGCCCAGGGGGCCTACCGCGAGCTCGCCAAACGCCTGCGCAAACGCTTCGCCCACATCGAGAACCGCACCCAGCGCCGCAAGCTGGCCCGCCAGGCGGCACGCAGCGTGCTGCCCAACGCCACCGAGACCAAGATCTTCGTAACCGCCAACGCCCGGGCCCTGCGGCACTTCATCGAACTGCGCGCCAGCGAGCACGCCGAACTCGAAATCCGCAAGGTCGCGACCGCCATCTTGAAGATCCTCAGCGAGGACGCGCCCAACATGTTCGGCGACTACCGCCTGGAGACGCTGGACGACGGCACCGAGGTCGCGCGCACCGACCACGGCAAGGTCTAAGCGCCGCTCCCGCGGAACCGGCCATGCGCGTAGCGGTAGCCTTCATGCCCGAGGAGATGGGCTATGCCGCCGGGGACGCGGCGATCGTGGTGGACGCGGTCCGTTCGGGCGCGACGCTGGCCGTGATCGCCGCCAACGGCAACCCGCCGATCTACCTGGCCGCCAGCGCCCCGGACGCGCTGGCACACCGCGATGGCGAGCGTCCCGACGCCTGGGCCGGCGGCGAACTGGACGGCCTGCCGCTGCCGGGATTCCAGTTTGGCAACTCGCCGCGCGAGGTCGATGCGATGGACTTTGGCGGCCGCGAGATCGTGTTCGGCACGGTCAACGGCCCCCGGGCGGCGCGGATGGCCTCGGCCGCCAAGCACGTCTCAATGGCCGGGTTCTTGAATCTCACCGCCGCCGGCGAGCGGGCCGCGGCCACCGATCCGGATACCGTGCGGATCGTCTGCGCCGGCAGTCACCGGGTGTTCGCGTTGGACGATGCAGTCTGCGCCGGGCTGATCGCCGCGCGGCTGGTGGCGATGGGGGCGGAGGCCGAGGATTCGGCGCTGGCGGCGGTGGCGCTGGCCGAGCGCTTCGATGATGTGCCGGCGATGCTACGCATCTCGGATAGCGGCCGCCGGCTGATGGCGATCGGCCTGGAGGCCGACCTGGACTTCTGCGCGCAAATCGACCGCACGGAGCGCGTCCCGACCCTGGCGCGCGGGAAGATCGACGCCGAGCATCGACTGCTGCCGATCTAGCCCGCCGGCCTACCCGTCGTAGCGGATCCCGGCGTCTTCGCAGACCGTCCGTGCGACCTGCCGCGCGATCCGCACGTTGTAGTTCACGCCGCGATCTTCCGGGTAGATCTGCGAGGTGTTGCAGACATAGAAGCCGGGCGTCGCGGTGCGAAACGGAGGAATGCGCCGCTGGTAGCCGGTGGTGATGACCGGCTGCGCCACCGGGTCGCGGGTTACCCAGCGGGCGGTCACGGCGTCGGGCGCGAACCCGGGCAGGATGCGCTGGATGTGCGGGGCGTACTTGGCAAAGAGGTCGTCGTCGGATAGCCCGAAGAGCCGGTCGTCGGGCCGGGTGTAGTTGCTGACATACAGCAGGCGCGCCCCGCCGTAGCGCTCCGGTGGGATGAAATTGGTGTGCTCGATCAGCCCGGCGAAGGGCACGTCGTCGTCGCCGATGTTGGTCCAATAGCGATCGCCGGCCGGGCGGTCGATTTGCAGCAGCATCACCAGCGCCGTGCGATAGTCGATGGCCCCGTAGGTATCGCTGAGCCTGCCCGGCCCCAGCAGCCGCAGGATCGGCAAGCCAACCGTGCCGATGACGCGGTCGTAGGTGCGCTCCGCGCCGCCCACCCGCACGCCGGTCACCCGGCCGCCGGACTGCGCAATCGCCTCCACCGGGGTTCCGGGAAATATCTTGCCGCCGAGTTCGGTCAATTTCGCTGCCAGCGCCCGGCTGATGCCGTCGAAACTGCCACGGATGTAGCCCAGTTCCTCGCGCAGACCGCCGCGACTGCGCGATTGGATGCGCACGTGCACCCGGCCCCAGAACCAGGCCATCGAAATCTCGTCCCACTGCTCGCCGAACTTTGCCCGCAGCAACGGCCGCCAGATGGTGTCGAAGGTGCGCTGGCCGGTCATCCGTGGCAGGTAGTCAGAGGCGCGGATGTCCTCGAACCGGGTGTAGTCCTTGATCCGCTGCAGGCGCATGGTGGCGATGCCCATCCGCAGCCGGGACAGCAGCGGTAGCGGGGAGAACTTCAGCAGGTCAATCGGGGTCGTGAAGTTGTATAACCGCCCTCCGGAAAAGAAGCCCATGGTCGGCGCGCGCCACTCCAGCGTGTCGCCGATGCCGAGTTCGCCGAGCAGGTCGATGATGTCGGCGTCGCCGCGAAATAGGTGGTGGTAGTAGCGCTCGACAGCCTCACCGTTGACGCGCACGACGCCGAGTTCGCCGCCGATCTCAGGGGCCGCCTCGTAGACATCCACGGCCAGCCCACGCCGGGCCAGTTCGTAGCCAGCGGTGAGGCCGGTAATCCCGGCACCGATTATGGCGACCCGGTTGCGTGGTTCTTCGGTCATGGTGGATTCAGGTTACCGCGCCGCCGTCTCCCCGCCTCCACGGAAGCCGCCGCGCAACAGCAGCAACCCGCCGATGACGCTGGGCGGCACGATGATGAGCAGGTGGGCGGCCACCACGAAGGCCACCGCCACTTCGGCCGACAGTTCGAAACCGAGCAGGGTTTCTGTGGCAAAGTACTCGAACGGGCCCAGGTTGGCCGGGCCCGCCGGAATGACGCCGGCCAAGTTCGAGAGCGAAGAAACCAGCATCGCCATCCAGGCCCCACCCCTGATTTCCATGGCCCGCATCACCAGGAAATACACCGACGCCTCTACCATCCACGAGGCCAGCGACAGCAGCAGTACCCGGGCCATCGCCCCGGCCGACGCTACGTTGGCGAACCCGGCTAGGAAGCCGGCGCCCACCTCGACAACCCACTGCGGCGACCCCGCGCGCCAGGGCCGCCAGCGGCGCTCCAGCCAGCCGGGCAGCATCACCGCCCGGACGGCGATGGCATAGGTGACCGCCAGCCCGACGACCGCGCCAACTCCGGCCAGCCCGAACGCCCCGGCCCAGGGGTTCTGCCAGCCGGAGG
>CAZVZW010000031.1:0-17911 GCA_964631365.1 uncultured Chloroflexota bacterium
AAGCCGTCAAATATTTCTTCGCCCGCGGGCCCAACCACGGCCCCGCCGGGATGCGCGAAGAGATCGAAATCGTCCGCGAACTGCGCAACGCCATCGGCCCCGACATCCAGCTCATGCTCGACCCCCATTTCAAATGGGACCTGCCCTACGCCATGCGGATGATCGAGCGCCTGGTCGAGTTTGAGATCAGCTGGATCGAAGAGCCCATCCCGGTCGACGACCTGGCCGGGCACGAGCGCCTGGCCGACATGAACGCCATCCCCTTGGCCGCCGGCGAGCACTCGCGGACGCGGTTTGACTACGTCGCCCTGCTGAGCGCCGGGGTCTACTACCTGCAGCCCGACATGAACCGCGTCGGCGGCTTCAGCGAGATGCTCAAGATTTGCGGCCTCGCCGCCAGCCACAGCCGCGCCGTCTGCCCCCACCAGGGCTGGCTGCACTCTTACCACCTGATCGCCGCCATGAGTTGCTGCCCCATCGGCGAGTTCTTCCCGCGTCGCGAGCCGATCCCCGGCAACTCCCTGATCTGGGAGGTCCTCGACGGCGAGCCCCAGCCCGTCAACGGCTCCATCGACGTCCCCGACGTCCCCGGCTTCGGCTGGACGATCAACGAAGCCAACATGACTAGGTACGCCATCTAGCCATCCCCGGCCATCCACGACGGCTATCTTTCTGACTCGCCCCGTGGCCCGGCCTGCGAGCAGGCCGGGAATACCGTTCGGCTCCCACTCAATCCCAAACAAAGACCCGTTGTGTGGGCCACTGTGCGGGCGTAGTCCGGCGGTATTCGTGGCCCGGCCTGCGAGCAGGCCGGGATAGCTGGCCGACCGGCGCTCGTCCAATCTCAAAACACGATCCACGAAGTGGGCTGCGGGTAAGGCGTCATTTCAACCCCCAGCAGAAACCCGCTGTGCGGGCGCTGTGTGGGCTAGCCGGCGGTGCCATCCTTACGGCCGTGAATCCAGATCACGTTCCCGTCCGGATCGGCGATCGAGGCATGGCGGCAGACCGGGTCGTCGTCGGGCCCGTGGACGATCGTCACCCCGGCGGCCTTGAGTTTCGTGATGGCCTCATCGACATCATCGACCGCCAGGGCAATCGCGCTGCGTCCCGGTTTTTCGGAGGCGCCGTCCAGCAGCGCCAGGGCGACAGTCATGTTCGGCGTCTCGACCTCGACCCATTTCTTCCATCGCTCGCCCGCCGGCAGCCCCAGCACATCGCGATAGAAGGCCAGCGAGCGATCCAGGTCGGCCACGTGATAGAGCGCGAAATCCACCGCGCGAACTTCCACAACGCTCATCGTTACCTCCCGGCGATGTCTTTCTCGACCACGTCCGCATGGTAGACGATCCCCCAACCGAGATTTTCAGATCGATGGCCACGGTTGTAGCTTTAGGTGGGGAGAGGGGCCGGGGGCGGGCCGTGAGCTTCACCAGAGGAGACCAGGATGGATCGCGTCGTGCATTTTGAAATCAGTTCCGCCGAGCCCGAGGCGCTTGTCGGCTTCTATAAGAATGTCTTTGGCTGGAAGGTCAACAAGTGGGACGGCCCCGAGGATTACTGGTTCGTCGCCACCGGTGAGGAGGGCACCCCGGGCATCGACGGCGCCTTCATGCGCCCGGCCGATGGCACGCCGCGGACCGTCGTGACCGTTGAGGTCGAAGACCTGGACGCCACGGTTGCGAAGGCGAAGGAGAACGGCGGCCGGGTGGCGATGGAGAAGATGGCCGTCCCGTTGATCGGCTGGGCCGCCTACCTGGTCGACCCGCAGGGCACCGTCGTCGGCCTGATGCAGCCGGACGAGAAGGCGGGCATGTGACCGGCGAGATCTCGCGGGCCCGGGAGAGCGATCATGGCGTATGACGAGGTCCTGACCGACCGCGTCCGCGAGATCGTCGTGGCGCGGTAACCGAAAAGGCGATGTTCGGCGGGCTGAGCTTCATGGTGAGCGGCAACATGTCCTGCGGGGTCATCGGCGAGACCTGGTCGTGCGGGTCGGCAAGGACGGCCACGAAGCCGCGCTGGCGCGGCCGCACACCCGGGTGGATGGACTTTACCGGCAGGCCGATGGCCGGCTGGATCTACGTGGCCCCAGAGGGCGTGGAGTCGGAGCCGGCGTTGGTCGAGTGGGCTGAATGGGGACTAGAGTTCGCCAGGAGCCTGCCGCCGAAATAGGCGGCTAAGTACGAGGGTTAAAACGCAAATGTCCTGGCAGCAGATCGCGTTACGAGCGGAAGGTCTGACCGTCCTGGCGGCCAGCGTATGGATGTTCGAGCGGCTCGACGGCGGCTGGGGCATGTTCGCCATCTTCATTCTGGCGCCGGACCTGTCCGCCCTGGGCTACCTGCTGGGCCGGCGCATCGGTGCGGCGGCCTACAACACGGCCCATGCCTACGTCTGGCCGATCGGGCTGGCCGTCATCGGGCTCGTCGGCGATTGGCCGGTGGCGGTGACGGCGGCGCTGATCTGATCCGCGCACATCGGCGTTGACCGGGCGGTCGGCTACGGCTTCAAGTACCTCAGCGAGGTCAAGAAGGACACCCACATCACCCGGGCTTAGCCGCCGCTAGGACGTCTGCTCGGTCGGAGTCTCGTCGATTGGCAGATCGCGGTCGCGATGGGCCGTGTACATGAAATAGCCCGCCGCAACCAGCACCCCCACCACCGCCACCAGCGCCAGCGGCAGCGCGATCAGCGTGGAGCTTTGCACCCCGGCGTCCAGCGGGTCGCCGATGTGGGCCAGCGCCGGGGTGGCCGTCGCGACCACCAGCAAGCCCGCCGCCACCAGCGCCGCCAGCGCCCTCCGCAAGCCGCTCCTTCGGAACCGCCCGCCGGCGCTCAAGGCGAGGCCGCCTTCCGCGCCACACCCGCCGCCGAGGCGTCCGCCGTCACGCCCACCTCGGCACCGCGGAAGTGCCGCAGGAACACCAGGTAGGCCAGCGTCGTGAACACCGCCGCCACCACGAACGGAATCATCCACTCGACGCTGCGGGCCATCACCCCGCCCATCACCAGCCCGGTGATGCCCATCGGAAACTCACTGGCCGAATGCGTCATGCCGGCGGTCGTGCCGCGTTCCTCGGGCCGCACCTGCTCCATCGAGAACAGACTAAAGATCGGCCCGCCCATGTCGTTGAAGATGGCGCGAAACATGAACGGCACCGCCGCCAGGAACACCGTCGGCGCCAGCGCCACCAGCAGCAGGAAGGGCACCGACAGCAGCTTGGTCAGCACAATCGTGCGCACCCTGCCCAGGTGCTCCACCAGGAACGGCGCCACCACCATCCCGGCCGCCGCCGCCAGCGAACTGATCGCGAAGATGTAGCCCACCTGCTCCTCGCCGATCTGGAACTTGTCGAAGAAGTAGATGTTGAACACCGGCACGATCGCGCCGATCCCCAGCGCCGCGATCGCCGACACCGAGCACAGCTTCAGGATCGTTTTCAGGCTCGTCAGGTTATGCGCCCAGGCGGTGTACCAGGGGTAGCGCGCGTAGGCTTTGGATTCGACCCATTGCTCGCGGATCAGGTAGATCGGCAGTAGCCCGATCAGCAGGATCGGGATCGCCAGCACCAGCGCGAAGCGGGCATGGGCGGTGGTGACCAAGTCGGTGCCGCCCAGCAGCGCCAGCGCCGACGGCAGCACCCCGCCCAGCAGCGCTCCGAAGGTCGCCGCGGTCAGCCCGAACGTCGTCTGGGCGCTGAAAAGATGGGTGCGGTCCTCGGGGCGGCAGTTCTCGATCAGGAACGGCCCGCTGGTAACCGCGTGGAAGGAACTGCCCAGCCCGGTCAGCCCGGCCAGGATCAGCAGCAGCGTCGGGTCCAGGGTGAACAGCTTGGTCAGGCTGGCGGCCACGGCCAGGATGCTGGCGAAGAGGAAGCTGGTCCGGCGGCCGAAACGGTCGCTGAACAGCCCCGCTGGAAACGCCGCCAGTCCGTGCACCAGCCAATCGACCGCGATCAGCGTGAAGATGAAATCGATCCCGAACAGCGGCTCGCCATCGACCTCGATAGTCAGCAGGTAGATGTTGAAGACCACGCCCCAGATGCCGAATCCGAGCGGCGCGATCAGGCTCCGCGCCAGCAGCAGGCGGGCGTTGGGACTGAATCCACGCAGGCGGTTGATATAGGCGGCGAGGGCGGTCAAAGGCGTTTGCTCCCCGGCGATCCCGACGGGTTGAAACTAGACGACCGCGCCGCCGCTGTCGAGGCGGATTGGCCGGCCAGGCCGCGCGAGGATCACGCCGCGCCGGAGGTAAAGTCCATCGCCGTGTCCGGCAGGATCGGCAGTTCGCCCATGAATCGGAAGAACCGCCCGGTCGGGCCGCCCGCCGGCAGCGCCGCCAGCCAGAGCGCGGTCGGCACCGACTCCTCCGGCTCGTCAGTTCCCGCCGGGTTCATGTCGCTGCGGATGTAGCCCGGACTCATCGCGTTCACCAGCACATCGGCATCGCCGACCTCGCCGGCCAATGCCACCGTGATGGCGTTCACCGCCGCCTTGGAACTCGAATACGCCGACGAGCCCGGCTTGCACATGAACGCCGAGCCCGATCCGATGTTCACGATCCGGCCGTAGCCGTTGGCCAGCATGTGCGGCAGCGCCGCGTGGCAGCAGGCGTAGAGTCCGACTACGTTCACCGCAAATACCCCGGCGAAGCGCTCCGGCGGCACGTCCACGGCGTTGCCCGGTGCCGTGCTCACCCCGGCGTTGTTGCAGAGGATGTCCAGCCGGCCTTGCTCGGCGACGATTGCGTCCACGGTCTGGCTCACATCCGTGTGTTCGGTGACATCGAGCCGGTGGATGCTGCACGCACCGCCCTTCGCCCGGATCTCGCCGGCCACCGCCTCCATTCTTGCGGTGTCGCGCGCCGCCAGCGCCACGTGCGCCCCAGCTTTGGCGTAGCCGGCGGCGATCGCCACACCGATCCCGCGACTCGCGCCGGTCACCAGCGCCACTTTTCCTTCCAGTTCCATCGTCGGACCCCTCTCGCCGGAATCTGCCGGCCGTGCCCCGCAGTTTCGCGGCAGGGCCAGATTCTATTCGCTACCCCGCTCGTCTACACTGGCCGGGTGGAGCGGACGACTTCCGGCAGGAGACGGGTCATGGACCAGCAGGCGCAGACAGACACCATCCTCGAACCGGCGCGCGACATCCCGGTCTTCCGTAATTGCGACGTGCTGGTCGTCGGCGGCGGCCCGGCCGGCGCGGCCGCCGCGGCTTCCGCCGCTCGCCTGGGCGCCGACACCATCCTGCTGGAGCGCTACGGCCACTTGGGCGGCATGGCCACCGGCGGGTTCTGCCTGTGGATCGACCGCATGTCCGACTGGTCCGGGCGGCAGGTCATCGGCGGATTCGCCAACGACGTCCTAGACCGGATGCCGCCGGAGGCCCTGCTGGGCCCCGAAAGCCAGCTCTGGGGCTCCGACGACCCGGATCTGGTGGCCTACTGGAAAGAGCGCACCGCCGCCTTCAACGGCGTCGTCACCTGGTCGCCGACCATCGACGCCGAGATGCTCAAGATCGCCCACCAGGACGAGGTGCTGGCGCGCGGCGTGGG
The DNA here is from genome assembly GCA_964631365.1 of uncultured Chloroflexota bacterium. Taxonomy (GTDB): domain Bacteria; phylum Chloroflexota; class UBA11872; order UBA11872; family VXNJ01; genus JASLPR01. The sequence goes on from CAZVZW010000031.1 coordinate 5,558, forward strand.
TCTTGTCCTGCACGGCTGGGCGGTGGCCACCGTCCAGGAGGACAACGAAGTAAAGGGCGTCGTCTTCGAGAGCAAGTCCGGCCGGCAGGCCATCCTGGCGAAGGTCGTGATCGACACCACCGGCGACGGCGACATCTTCGCCCTAGCCGGCGCGCGCTGGGAATCCGACATCGTCAAAGACGATATCCACCACCGCATGAACGTCGCCTTCCTGTGGAGCGGCGTCGACATGGACCGCTATCGTCAGTTCAAAGAGGGCGACCCGGACGGCTTCCGTGAGGTTATGGAGCGCGCCCGGCAGACCGGCCCGACCGCCCGTCCCGATCCGATGCCGCGGAGCGACCAGGCCCTCTTCATGGGGCCGCGCTTCGCCGGCTACAGCTCGTTGAGCGTTGAGGACCTGACCGCCGTCGAGATCAAATCCCGCCGGGTGATGATGGACATGATCGCGTTCTACCGGAGCAACGTACCCGGTTTCGCCGGCGCTTACGTCTCCGGCACCGCGCCGCAGATGGGCACCCGCCACAGTCGCCGGCTGGTCGGTGCCGCCACCATGACCGCCGCCGACTGGAAGGCGGGCCGGGTCTTCGACGACGAGATCGGGCTGTCGCCGCCGCCGACGCCGCGCCATCCCAACGTCTCCGTCCCCTACGGGACACTGGTCCCGCAGGGCATCGAGAACCTGCTGGCGGCCGGGCGGTTGCTCTCCTGCGATCCAGTCACCCACACCTTCATGCGCGAGGTGCCGAACTGCTGGCAGATGGGCCAGGCGGCCGGGGTTGCCGCCGCCCAATCGATCGCCGCCGGAGTGCGCGTGCAGGACGTGGACATCGCCGCCCTGCAGAATGAACTGGTGAAACAGGGCGTCCCGATGTACTCCACCGTCCCGAAGCTCGAGCTCGCCCGCGACGCCGCTCCCGAGCCGGTCGCCGCGCAGACTGAATCGACCAACTGGCAGGGGCGCTGGGAGTAGGCCGCTGGCGGTCCGCTCACACCCCCCTGACAGCCCCTCGCGCTAGTGCAGCGACTGCTTTCCGGTGAGCCGCTCGAACTCGATCTCCACCACCTCCACCCGCTCCACATCGCTTTCCCGAAAGATCGGCTCCTGGTCACCAAGGTGATTCATAATCACCATCAGCCCGGCCAACTGCTCGTCCGGGTCTTCCAGCACCCGGGCGTGGCCGAAACCAATGACGCTGGTGTAGTCGAAGGTCCAGTCGCAGGCGATCTCCCCGGTGATCAACCGGTGGTCCATATCGATCTCAAAGCAAACCCGCGGATTGGCGCGGATGGCGTCGATCTTGCGGCCGCTCGAGAACGAGTGGAAATAGACCTTGCCGTCGCGATAGCCGAAGTTCAGCGGCACCACATAGGGCTCGCCGTCGGCGATCATGCCCACCCGGCAGACATCGGCGCGGCGCAGAATTCTCTCAATCGCGGCCGGGTTGGTGATCGCGCGGTCTTTGCGCCGCATCGGCGGGTGGCCGGTTTCGGTGTCGGTGCTCATAGCCATTAGGATACCAACCGGCCGGGTGAATGCCCCCCATCAACGGCCTACGGCTCGATGCGCAGGTCGGCCGGATGCTCGACACACTGGAGCAGACCGAGCAGGGCGAGGACACGCTGGTGATCTTCGTGTCCGATCACGGCGAGTCACTGGGGGATCACTACCCGCGGGGCAAGCGCAGTTTCTATGACGGCGCGGCGCGGATTCCGTTTGCCCTGAATTGGCGGGTCCGGTTGCCGGCAGGCGCGGAGCGCGACGGGCGGTGGGCCTGCGCGACCTGGCGCGACATCACCTTCGGCGAGCTCTTCGACGACGACCGCGCCACCTTCATGGCCCGTGACGGGCGTTGGAAATACGCCTACGCGGTCAACGGCGGCCGCGAGCTGCTGTTCGACCAGGCGGCTGATCCCGACGAACTTGTCGACCGATCCGGCGACCCTTCGGCCACTGCGGAAAAGGCCCGCCTGCGCGGAGCCCTGGTGGCTCTCTTCCGGCGCGATGGCCTGGACCGGCGACTCCAGGACGGCGATCTGGTGGCAACCCCGGAACGGGAGATCCACCCGGGCGAGGTCCGCGGCGGGATCGACTCGCAGGGCCGCGATCGCGCCTACGCCAAGTTCCGCAAAGTGCCAATCGCCGACTCCATCGAGCGCAACCCACTTTCCGGCGGCCAGACCCGGGAGATCTGGAGAGGCGCGGAAGAGGGCTAGCCAGCTCCTACCAATAGCACCGCCGCGCTCAGTCGGAGTCGATACCCGGGAGCAGGCACAGCCTGCTTCTTTCGCGGCTCTCGCCGGACTCAGTCCGAGTCATGAACCACTCGCACTCCCGGCGGCTCGCACTCCGGATGAAAAATACACGAACCCGCGTTCCGGGAACTCAAATCGCGTCATCGCCTCGTAGGCCTTGATGACACCGTCGTGCGGGCACGGTCCAAGCTCCAGCGCCGCCACATCCTCCGCCGTCGCCGCGAACACATGGATCGGGTCCGCCTCTCGCTCCCGCAAAGCCCCATACAGCTCATCCCGCCCACAGGCATATTCCCCATCGGCGATCTCATCACTATGCGGGAACCTGTGCTGCATCGACCAATCCTGCTCCGCTGGCTCGTTACGATTCGAGCACGACCATTCTCGCACTTCTCTAGAGGCGGTAACGGACCGGATCAGGCGGAACATCCAACGGCGGCCTACCTATAATCGCGGCGCGGGGGCAGATGGGTGGAAGAGGCCCTCTTGGTGGAAGTTCTATAGAGAAAGAAGGCTGCGGATGGCCGGGGATCGGTGCTACGAGAACTACGAAATTGGCGAGCAACATCACAGCCGCGCGCGGACAACCACCGATGCCGATATCCGAATGATCATCGGTGCCGCCGCCTGCGATCATCCCAACCACACCGATGCAGTCTTCACCGCCGATCACCCGATCTTTCGCGCCCCCTGCACCCCGGGCGTGCTGGTCCTGTCAATGGCCGACGGCTTCTTTATCGACGCGATGTCGATGAACATGCGCCTGCCGCTTTCCTACGGCTACGACCGGGTGCGCTTCCTGAAGCCGGTCTATCCGGGCGATACCCTGCGGGCCGACCTCGAGGTAGTGGCCAAGCGGGTGAAGAACAACGACTGGGGAATCGTGGACGTGCAACTCGAGGTGCTGAACCAGGAAGACGTGCTGGTGGCGGTGCTGGTGCACAAGTTGCTGGTGCTGCGCGAGGGCTCCAGCATCGAGGCGCCGAATTACCAGCCCGAAGCCACGGCCTGACCGCCAGGCGCAATCCGCTACCGGGTATTGAAGGCCCGCGGATGCAGGATCGGACGAGTGCGGGCAATATTGGCGAACGAATCAGGACCTGCAGAAACGGATGGTGACCAATGCCCAGCGCGGAGATTACCAGGGGAGCGCTTGACGGAATAAAGGTGTTGAGTTTCGCTCAACTAGCGGCGGGACCGGTGGGGGTGCAGTTGCTGGCCGACGCCGGCGCCGAGGTCATCAAGATCGAGCGCCCGCGGACCGGTTCCTACGAGCGCGCTTGGGCCGGGGCCAACCTCTTCCTCAATGGCGAGAGCATGTTCGCGCTGGCGCTGAATCGCAACCAGCGTGACCTCACCGTGAACATGAAGGACCCGCGCGGCATGGAGATCATCCAGAAACTGCTGCCCGACGTGGACGTGCTGGTCGAGAACTTCCGCCCCGGGGTCATGGAACGGCTCGGGCTGGACTACGAGAGCGTCAAGCAGGTGAATCCGCAGATCATCTACTGTTCGGCCACCGGCTACGGCGCCGAGGGGCCATATCGCGACCGTGCCGGGCAGGACCTGATCCTGCAGGGCGAGACCGGCCTGGCGGCCGGCACCGGGCGCAAGTCCGACCCGCCCACGCCCACCGGCACCGCCGTCATCGACATCCACTGTGGCGCGTTGCTGGCCTACGGGGTGATGACCGCGCTATTCCACCGCCAGCGCACCGGCCAGGGCCAACTGCTTGAGACCAGCCTGATCGAAGCCGCGATCCACATGCAGGTCGAGCCGATCACCTGCACCATCAACGGCGGCGACATGCGCGAGCGCAGCGAAACCGGCATGGCCACAACCTTCCACGAGGCCCCTTACGGAATCTACGAGACCGCTGACGGCTGGATCGTGATCTCGATCACAACCCTCGAAAAGCTGGCTGAGGTGCTGGAGTTGCCCGAGTTAGCAGAGTTCACCGTCGAGGACGCCTTCAAGCGACCCGACGACATCAAGCCGGTCATCGAAGCGGCCACCCGCAAGCAGATCACCGCCGCGTGGACCGAGCACTTCGAGCGCAACGATATGTGGTTCGGGATTGTGCGTGGCTACGACGAGATCGAAGATCATCCGCAGGTGAAGGAACTGGGCATCATCTGCACCGTGGATCACCCGACCGCCGGTCCGGTGAAGGTGCTAAGCAACCCGGTACGATTCGCCAAAACCCCGGCCACCTACCGCCGTCCGCCGCCGCTCCTGGGCGAACACACCGGCGAGATCCTGCGCGGCCTGGGCTACGAGGAAACCGCCATCCAGGTCCTCCGTGTCGAAGGGGTGGTGTAGGAGGCGCGAGTTGAGCGGCGGGATCGTACCGGAACACTACGCCTTTGGGATTGGCTGAAAGGTGGTGGATAATGGCCGCAGGGGTCATCAGAGGATTGAGGACTTGATATGGAACTGGCGGAACTTGGCTCGACCGGCTTATTGGTGTCGCGACTGTGTTTTGGGACGGGACTGCTGGGCAAGTTGAAGCACGACTACGCCGACGGCTGGGGCGGCCATTTGCTGCGCTGCGCCCATGACCGCGGGGTGAACTTCTGGGACACCGCGCACGGCTACGGTACCCATCGTCACGTGCGCGCCGGGCTGTCCGGCCTGTACCGCAGCGGGGTGATTATCAACACCAAGACCCAGGCAAAGAGCAAGGCGGAGGGCAAGGAAGAGATCGACCGGGCGCTTGAAGAAATGGGCATCGACTACGTCGACTCGTTGATGCTGCACGGCGTCAAAGACCGGGCCGATTTCGAGGCGCGGCAGGGCGCCCTCGAGGCCTTGATGGAGGCGAAGGCCGACGGCCGCGTGCGCCACGTCGGCGCGACGACCCACGTCTACACCGGCGAGATCCTGGAGGTGCTGATCGAAGCACCCGAGATCGAAGTCGTCCTGTCGCACCTGAACAAGGCCGGCCAGGGCCTCGAAGGCGGCAGCCTGGCGGACCACATCACCCTGCTCAAGCGGGTGCACGAAGCGGGCAAGGGACTGATGATCATGAAGATCCTGGACCAGAAGAAGTTCCCGGACGGCCAGGCCGAGGAGTGGATCAAGTGGGGCTTTGAGTTCCCGCACGCCGATTCGGTGAACCTGGGACTGAACACCGAGGACGAGATCGACATGGCGGTGGCGCTGGTGGCGCCGATGCCGGTGGGTTAGGCCGCTCCTAAGATAGGGCGGCTGCCGGATGGGTAGCCGACCTTCGCGATCGGAGGAGGAAGGGCGCGATGCGCAGATGGCGCGGACGGCGGATCCTGGTCGGGGCGCTGGTGGGGGTTGGGGCGGTGGTGGTGCTGTTGCTGGCCGCCGGCTGGCACCTGTCCGGGATACTGGGCTGCCGGGGTTTTCAACCGGTGCCGCGAGTCCCCGGTGTGGAGGTAGTGGCGATGGCGGATGGCGCGATCACGCTGCGCGCGACCGGCCTGGCCAACGAATGCGGCGAGGTCCGCGACAACTGGTTTCGCGATGGAATCTGGGGAATACGCTGGGACGGTGGATTCGGGCAGGTCGGCGCCATCCAGTCGCTGGACGAGGCTGGCGGCGAAGTCGTGCGCGAGTACAGCAGCGCCGACGGCGCGCCGCCGCCGGGGGTGTGGACCCGGCTGATGCACCCCTTCCCGGTGGACCCGACGCGGGCGCTGGGAGTCGGTTTCACGGAGGTCACCTATACGAGCGAACTGGGTCCGCTGCCGGCCTGGGCCACTGCCGGCGACCACGCCACCTGGGTGATCTACGTCCATGGTAAGGGCGGGCAACGTACCGAAGGCATGCGCATCCTGAAGACCGCCGCCGACCTTGGTATGCCGGGCCTGCTGATCGACTACCGCAACGACCAGGGCGCGCCGGCCGACCCGACCGGTAAGTATCAATATGGGCTGACTGAGTGGCGCGATCTCGAGGGGGCGGTGCGATATGCGCTGGCGCACGGCGCGCACGATGTGGTGTTGGTGGGCTACAGCATGGGCGGCGGGACGGTGCTCAAATTCCTCTACGAGTCGGAGCTGGCCGGGGTCGTGCGCGGGGCGATCTTGGACGCGCCGATGGCCGACTTCGGGGCGACGGTCGACCACGGCATCCGTGACTACGGCGTGCCCGGACCGCTGGTGCCGCTGCCGCGGATGATCGCCTCGGTCAGGTACGGCATCGACTGGGCGGCGATGGACTACGTGGCCCGGTCCGGTGAATTGCGGACGCCGCTACTGCTGATCCACGGGAAGCAGGACGAGACGGTGCCGTTTGGCATCGCTGAGGAACTGGCAGCGGCGCGGCCCGACCTGGTGCAGTTCGAGGCATTCGACGAGGCTGAGCACACCCGCTCGTGGGGAACCGACCCGGCGCGGTATGAAGGCCTAGTGCGGGAGTTCCTGAGACTGGTGGCGCCCTAACCACCGCCTCAGACTGCGTGGATCGCGCTGCCGGGAAACGTGAACGAGAAGCCGTACCAGCGGGTGAATAGCTGCAACGGCTTCTCGAGGTTGGCGCGCTCGCCGGTGGAGTCCTGGAAGATGCCGTTGGCGTAGGTCAGGTCATTGTCGAAGTGCAGGTGGTCGCCGTTCCCGTGGGCCTCGGTGGCTTCCGTATAGAACGCCGCCGGCATCCGGCTGACCGGGTTCAGGATCACCACCACGTTCCGCGCTTCCAGCAGACTCAGTACGAATCCATCGGCGGCGCGTAAGGCATCCAGCGGGAAGTAGACGGACTCGCTCTCGTTCCAGATGCCCAGTCCCAGCTCCATTCGCGGACGGCGGGTGTCCTCCTCGCCGAGGGTGTTGACGAAGAACGGCATCAACTGGCGCGGTCCCTCGTCGCGCATCATCGAGGGGCCCTGGTCGAGCTGCATCGAACGGCCGGAGATGGCGATGCGGGACTGCGGCCAGGTGTCCAGCGCGGCGGCGGCGGTGCTCTGGTGGAGGTTGCCGATCGGCACTTTGTGACCCTTGCGCTCGCCGTGTAGGCACTCGCCGGTGATGTGGTCCCAGTAGGAGTCGGTCGCGTAGCCAGCCAGCAGCGCCAGGCCGTTATACAGGCTGCGGCAGGCGAATTGATGCCGCTCGCCGTCGACGACGGGCGTCCAACTGACGCCGGTGTTATAGGGGGCTCAGAAGCTGACCATCCAGGGCTCGCCGGCGATCTCGCCCTGGGCCACGTGATGGAAGGCCAGTTTCCGCACCACGAAGGCCAGCGGCGCCGTTTCGTGCCCGCCGTTTGTGTCGCTGCGCCGGCGCTCGGTGACTACCAGTTCGGTGTCCGGGCGAATCTTGCCGGCTGCCAGCACCTCGCCCAACGGGCGCTCGTCGCTCGCTTCCACATTGAACGGCGGGAAGTCGTCGGTGTCCGACAGGTGCGCCCGGGCCGGGTCGAAATTGCGGACGGCGTCTGATTGGGTCATCGGCTCGTTCGGTCGCTCGCGGTCTGGTGAGCGGGGCGATTGAGCTAGCTTTCCGGTCCGGCGCGAGCCACGGCCTTTGCGGCGGCGTGGAGTCGGAGCTGTCGGTGAGGCTAGAGTGTCGGAACAACTCAGCACGACCCGGGAGAACGAACTTGGATTACGACGGAACCATGAAGGCGCTGCCGCCACAATTCCAGCAGAACTTTAAGACCCTGGAGGCTCGCTACTCCGAGTCGGTGCTGGACGACGTGGCGGCCGAGGACGCCACCGCCGTGGCGCGGTACTTGATCTGCCTGAAGTGGGTCGCCGGGCTCGGTCAGAGCCGCGATGGCTTCCTGCGCGATCCGGCCGCCAAGAACCCGTCCGGCATGTCGGCCGCGCTGACCAACCGCGCCGCCACCTACGACGGCCTCGGCGGCGCCGCCGAGTCGCTAGAAGGGCCGGAGGCGCTGACCACCGCCGGCGTGGAGCTGGCCGCCGCCCTGCGCGACATGGGAGAGGTGGACCGCAAGGTCGTTTCGGACGTGCGGCTGAGCGTGATGGACAAGATGCGCCCCGAACGCGAGAAGGCCTACCAGGCGGCGGCGAACCGCCTCAACGCCGCCGCCCGCGGCCTGGTCGAAGTAGCCAGCGAGTTCTACGCGCCGGGAGTCGTTCAGACCCTTCTCGCCGCGGTGGAATAGAGGTTAGATTTTTGGCGGACTCTCGCCTGTCCCGCTGATTTGGTGAGGCGGTGAGGTTTCCAGCTGAGGATATTAGGCGGCTTGAGCTTGGACGGGAAATCAAAGCTGCCGGGCTGCCTGTAGACATGAACAAGGCCATCTGACCTCGATCGTGTTAGCAGTGTCGCGAAGATGGTACGTCTCTACATGAATCCCGGCGCGGGAGAGAAATTGATCTCGAGGCCCTGGGCGAGGAGGGTGGCTTCGCCGCCGTGGCGGTCGACCATCGCGCGCTGGTCGGCGAAGGCCTGCTCGTTGACGGCTTCGGGATTGCAGACTTTGCGCAGTTCGGTTTCGAGGCGGGTGATGGTGTCGGCGTAGGCCGGGTCCTGCCCGAGGTCGACAAGTTCGGAAGGATCTTTCTGTAGGTCGAAGAGGTTGGGCGGATACTTGTTGCCGGCGTAGTAGACCAGCTTGTAGCGGTCGTCCTTCACCATGTAGTTGCCGACGGTCGAGAACAGCGCGTGGTACTCGGCGAAGGCGATGCGGTCGGGCGATTCTTCGCCGCGGGCGATGGGCCACAGCGAGGTCCCGGGCAGGTCGGCGTCTTCTTCTCCTAAAGGCACGCCGACGCAGTCGAGGATGGACGGGAAGCAGTCGATCAGGCTGACGTTCTGGTCGGAAACCTGCCCGGTGGGGAGGTCCGGACCGGCGACGATGAAGGGCACGCCGGCGGAATCCTCGTACATGCAGGACTTGCCCCACAGGCCGTAGCTGCCAGCCATTTCGCCGTGGTCGGAGGTGTAGATGATGCGGGTGTTGTCGGTCTGGCCGGACTCTTCCAGCGCGCCGAGCACGCGGCCGATCTGGTTGTCCAGGAAGGAGATCATACCGAAGTAGGCGGAGACAGCGTTGCGTACCGCGGCCTCGTCAATCGGGGCGCCGTCCAGCGCGTAGCGCCACTCGCGGACGTCGTCCCAGAAGGGGTGATCGGGCCAGTCGGGGCGGTCCCACTGGTGCGGCAGCAGGACGGAGTCGTTGGGGTACATAGCCTTGAACTCTTCCGGGACGATGAACGGAAAATGCGGGTAGGCGAAGGAGACGAAGAGCGCCCACGGCTTGTCTTCGGCCAGGCCTTCTTTGTTGAGCCAGCTAACCGCCTCGTCGCCGACGGCGGTGTCGAAGCGAGTGTAGGGGCATTCGCCGGCGCCGGCTTCGAGTACGTTGTTGACCATGAACGGCAGCGGCTCGGTGTGCCAGCGCATGCAGCCGAAGATGTCGCCCTTGCCGTCCAGCACGTTCAAGGAAACCCGCGAGTCGGCCAGGCCGTTGTCGTCGTCGTCAGAGCGGTAGTGCAACTTGCCGATGGAGGTCACCTGGTGGCCTTCGGCGCCCAGGCGGTGACCCCAGGACGGTGCCTCGTGGCCGATGTAGGGATGGCCGTTGTCCCAGTTGCCGGTCTCGTGTACGTAGCGCCCGGTGAGGAAATTGGCCCGCGAGGGCACGCAGATCGGGTTGTTGCAGTAGCCATGATCAAAGCGCATGCCGGACTCGGCCAGGCGGTCGATGTTGGGCGTTTGAACCTGCGGGTGGCCGTAGCAGCCGGACATGCGGCGGGTGTGCTCGTCGGACATGATGACGAGGGCGTTCATTGGCTGGCTGGGCATTCTGGACTCCCTGGCGGTTGGCGTTGGACGCGGGTCGAAGGGCCCGTTGGTCGGTAGAACAGGGTAGCGGTCTTGGGGGACGGCCTGCGCGGTGGATGGCTCTCGGGGAAGGGCGCGCAGCGAGAATTGCTATCATCGGGCGTGGTCGGCGCCATCGGTGGACCAGTGGACCAGTGGAGCAGTGCCGGTCGCGACATGAAAACCAGTTGGACGTCGGGGGAGTTCACGATGGCGGCAGTCGGACAGATGCAGAAGCGACGCAGGTTCAATTTCGGGCGCCGCGGCGGGCTGGCGGGCTACTTCTTCGTGGCGCCGTCGCTGCTGTTCCTGACGATCTTCGTGATCCTGCCGATCTTCGCCGCCTTCTACTACAGCCTGACCGACTACGACCTGATGTCGTCACCGGAGATGGCCGGCTGGAAGAACTACAAGAAGCTGTTCGATGACGACCGCTTCGCCCACTCAATCACCAACACGCTGCTGTTCGCGTTCGGGACCGTGCCGTCGGGAGTGGTCACGTCGCTGTTGCTGGCGATGTTGATCAACCGCAGCATTCGCGGCATCTACATGTTCCGCGCCTTCTTCTATTTGCCGGTGGTGAGTTCCTTCGTCTCGGTGGCGTTGATCTGGTTGTGGATGTACGAGCCGCAGTTCGGATTGCTGAACGAAATCTTCGAGGCGCTGGGGCTGCCGCGGCTGAAGTGGATGCGCGACGTGGACACGTCGATGCTGTCGATCATCATCATGAGCGTCTGGAAGAATATGGGCCTGAACATGGTGATCTACCTTGCGGGCCTACAGGGGATTCCGCCGCACCTCTACGAGGCGGCCGAAATCGACGGCACGGGTGCGGTCGCCAAGTTCCGCCACATCACGGTGCCGCTGCTGGCGCCAACGACGTTCTTCGTGGTGATCGTGTACTTCATCGGCGCGCTGCAGATGTTCGTGCAGGTCTGGGTGATGACCGGCGACTCGTCGGTGGACCAGGGCTCCAAGGGAGGCCCGCTGGATAGCACGCTGACAGTGGTCGTGCTGCTGTACGTGAACGCCTTCGAGTACCTGAAGATGGGCTACGGGGCGGCGATATCGGTGGTGTCGTTTCTGATTATTGCGGTGATTACGGTGATCAACGCCCGCGTTCTGAACTATGACGTGGGCTACTAGTCCGGCCGTTCGTGTCCTCAGCTAATTCATCGGCGCGGGTGCTGGATTACGATCTGAGCTACTGGCCGCGAAAGATCCCAACCTGCACGCAGGTCGGGCCACCTGTCAACTAGGACAAGACAGCCTGCGGCTGTTACACCTGCCCGCCGGCGCCGAGGAAGTCCGAGGGCGGCGGCGTAGAATGGAAGGTCGGGCCGCGTTCGATCACCGCCTGGTCGCCGCCCATTTCGTCGATCAGCGCGTGCTGGGCCGCGAACGCCGCGTCGTTCACCGCATCCGGATCGCAGATCTTGCGCAACTCGACGTCCAGTCGGGCCACCGTATCCTCGTGGGCCGGGTCGCGACCCAGGTCGTGGCGCTCGGTCGGATCGACCACCAGGTCGAATAGCTGCGGCGGGTACTGCGCGCCGGAGTAGTAGACGTACTTGTAGCGCTCGTCCTTGAGCATGAAGTTGCCGGTGGGCGACTGGGCAGCGTGATACTCGCTGAAGGCCGGCCGGCCGGGCGATTCTTCACCGCGGGCGATGGGCCAGAGCGAGGTTCCCGGCAGGTCGGAGTCCGAGTCGGCCAGTGCGGCGCCGAGTCCGTCGCAGACCGTTGGGAAGATGTCCACCCAGGAGACGTTCTCGGCGCAGGTCGCGCCTGCCGGCAGGTCGGGCCCGGCGGCGATCAACGGAACGGCGACCGAGTCCTCGTACATGCACATCTTGCCCCACAGACCGTGCCCGCCCAGCATCTCGCCGTGGTCGGAGGTGTAGATGATGCGGGTCGAGTCGGTCAGCCCGGCTTTGTCGAGGGCGTCGAGCACCCGGCCGAGCTTGTCGTCCAGGAACGACACCAGCCCGTAGTAGGTGGCGACGGCGTTGCTAATAACGTCCTCGGGCAGGTCCTCGTCCACCGGGAAGCGCCATGGTCGGGTCTCGTTCCAGTAGGGATGGTCGGGCCAGTCCTGCATCTTGAAGTTGATCGGCATGTCTACCGAGCCCGGCGGGTACATGTCCAGCCACTTCTGCGGCACCTGGAAGGGCGGGTGCGGCGAGCCGAAGGAGGCCAGCAGGCACCAGGGCTTGTCGTGAGTGGCGGCTTCGTTATTGAGCCAGCTTTCGGCTTCGGTGGCGACGGCGCGGTCGAAGCGCGTGTAGGAGCACTCCCCGGCGCCGGCGTTGTTGACTTCGTCCAGGTAGCC
>CAZVZW010000032.1:0-3929 GCA_964631365.1 uncultured Chloroflexota bacterium
CGACCGACCTGTTCCTGATCCAGTTCGAGGGCCATCCCTATCCGGAACCGCTGCTGCTGGAAAAGGAAATGCAGGGGGCGCTGCTGAAACACTACCCGCAGAGTGAGGCGCCCGACATAGTGGAGCGGTTCAAAGCCCGCGGCGAGACCCCCTTCCAGGTCTGGAAGCCGGTGCGCGGGGAGATCGAGGATGACTGAAGCACGCCTCCCGGGCACCGACATCCCGGATTTCGAGACCGCGGCAATGGAAATCAACATGGGGCCGCAACACCCCAGCACCCACGGGGTGTGCCGGCTGGAGATCGTGGTCGATGGCGAACTTATCCAGCGTTGCCGCCCGGAGATCGGGTATCTGCATCGCGGGATCGAGAAGATTGCCGAGAGCCTGAGCATCAGTCAGGTGGCGGTAATAACGGATCGCGCCGATTACCTGTGCGCGCTGAACACCTAGTTCGGACTGATGCTGGCGGCGGAGCAATTGTTCGACGTTGAAATCCCAGAGCGGGCCGACTACATCCGGGTGATCCTGGCCGAACTCAACCGGATCGCCAATCACATGATGTTCTACGGCGCGATGGGCACGGACAGCGGGTTCAGTTCGCCATTCATCTTCGCGTGGTGGAACCGTGAGGTCATCCAGGATGTCCTGGAAGCGGTGAGCGGCGCCCGCCTGTTGCACAACTACTTCTCGCTGGGAGGGCTGCGACAGGACGTGCCGGTGGACTTCAAAGACTCGGTGGCGGCGATCCTGCCGCGGCTTGCCCGGGGAATCGATGAGTGCGTCGGGTTGCTCTCCGATAGCGAAGTCTTCCGGGTGCGGACGCGCGGCCTGAACCCCCTGACCCCTGAAGAGGCGATGAGCCTGGGCCTGACCGGCCCGGTGCTACGGGCAACCGGGATCGAACGCGACTTGCGCAAACTGCTGGGTTATTCGATCTATGACAAGTTTGATTTCGAAGTCCCGGTCGGCACGGTGGGCGACGTCTACGAGCGCTACCTGATGCGGGTCCTGGAAATGCGCCAGTCGATCCGAATCATCGAGCAGGCGCTGGAGGGGATGCCGGCCACGGGCGAGTTCGTGGGCGAGGTTCCGCGACGGTTGCGGTTCCCCGCGGGCGAGGTCTATTCACGCACCGAAAGCCCCCGGGGTGAGCTGGGAATCTACCTGGTGGGCAACGGCCAGAACACTCCTTACCGCTTGAAGATCCGCGCGCCGGCCTTCGTGCACGCCGGGGCGATGGAGCAGATGTTGGTCGACGCCTACATCCCGGACGCGGTGGTCATCTTTGGATCGGTGGACATCGTGCTCGGCGAGGCGGACCGATGACGCTGGCCGACGTACTGGTGATCATCCTGAAAGTGGCGATATGCCTGGCGATCACGCCGCTGCTGGCGCTGGTGCTGGTGTACGTCGAACGCAAGACGCTGGGCCGCCTGCAGCGCCGGATGGGACCGTGGCACGTGGGCCCGATGGGCACGCTGCAGACGGTGGCCGACGCGGTAAAGCTGCTGTCAAAAGAGATCTTGATGCCGATGGGCGCCGAGCCGTGGGCCTACTTCATCGCCCCGGTTGTGGTTTTTGTCCCGTCGGTGCTGGTGATCGTGGCGATTCCGTTCACCCGCGACCTGGTGGCAGCGAAGCTGGACCTGAGCCTGCTGTACGTGTTCGCCGTGCCGGCGCTAGGCATGATTGGCTTCATCATGGCCGGCTGGGCATCGGGCAATAAGTGGGCGCTGCTGGGTGGGATTCGTTACGTGGCGCAGGCCGTCAGCTACGAGATTCCGCTGGTCTTCTCGGTACTGGGCGTGGCGCTGGTCGCCGGTTCGCTCTCGCTGGCGGAGATCGTGGAGGCGCAGGCGAACAGCGTCTGGTACGTGGTGGTGCAACCGACGGCAGTGGTGATCTTCTTCATGGCGGCGCTGGCGGAGCACTCGCGTACACCGTTCGACATGGCGGTAGGGGAGTCGGAGGTTATCGGCGGGCCCTCGGTGGAGTACTCGGGGATCGCCTGGGCAATGTTCTTCCTAGCGGAGTACGTGAATGTATTCATCATGGCTTCGCTGACGACGGTGCTGTTCCTGGGCGGCTGGGCGGGGCCATTCCTGCCGGGCTGGACCTGGTTCCTCATCAAGGCCACACCGTTGATGATCTTTACGTTCTACCTGCGCGGAACGCTGCCGCGGCTGCGGATCGACCAGTTGATGGGGCTTTGCTGGAAGGCGTTGATCCCGCTGTCGCTACTGAACCTGATCGTAGCCGCCACGTTTGTGGTCTACGGGTGGGTGCCGACGATTCCGCTGGCGATTGTCGTACTGGCGGGAGCGTACTGGTTCTACCGACGCGAATGGCTCAAGGTAATCGAGGTTCCTGAGCGCCCGCCGGTGCGCAAGCCGGTGCCGTCACGAAACCTGGCGGAAACGGCGGGCCCGGCATAAGAAACACCAATTCCGGAGCGGACGCATGCGCGGGATTCTGAAGGCCTTCAAAGAGACGCTGGGCGCCGCCGGGCGGGCCCCGGTGACGGAAATGTACCCCTACGAACCGGCACAGATGACGCCGCGGTCGCGGGGAGCGCCAGGATTGCTGTGGAACGACGCGGTGGATGAGATCATCTGCACGGGTTGCCGGGCCTGCGCCCGCGAGTGCCCGGATAAGTGCATTTTTGTGAGCCTGGAGCGGTACGAGGGCGACAAGACTGAGCGGAAGACGATCGTTGACGAGTTCTACCTGGACCTCGCGCTGTGTTCGTACTGCGGGATCTGCGTCTATGTGTGCCCGTACGAGGCGATTGAGATGACGCCCGAGTTCGCGTATTCGTCCTACAACGTCCGCTCGATGGTGCTGGACAAGGGCGAACTGGTGCAGATCGCCCGCGGCATGGAGCGCACGACGAAGAACCCGCCTAACGCTTCGGGAGCCCCGCAGCCCGTGGTTGCCGAAGCGGCTTCGGATGAAGCGGCGGCGGCCGAACCCGAGGGTGAGACCTGATGCCGGATCGCGAATGGAAAGGGAAATCGAAAGCATGAACTTCGCGGCGGCACTCTTCTACATCCTTTCGGGAATCGCCATAGTGGCGGCGCTCGGCGCAGTGCTGGCCCGCAACATCGTCTACGCAGCACTGTCGCTGGTGGGCGCGATGGTGATGATCGCGGGCATCTTTTTCATCCTGCACGCGGATTTCCTGGCGCTGGTGCAATTGCTGATCTACGCCGGCGCGGTGGGAGTTCTCCTGATCTTCGGTCTCATGCTGACGAACACCGGCCGGCCGGTGACCGGCCCCAAGGACCTCTGGCAGCGTCCGATTGCATTTGTGACGGCAGTGGCATTCATGCTGGTGGCTGGCTACGTGGCGGTTTCGACGGACTGGATGCAGGGCGTGGTCCCGCAACTGGAGCGCGTGCCGCCAGCGGTGCTGGCGAACTCTCTGTTCCGCAACTGGGCGCTGCCCTTTGAAATTGCTTCGCTGGTGCTGCTGGTGGCGATGATCGGCACGATCGTGATTTCGCGGCGGGAGACCTCAAGTGATTGAGGCGATTCCCCTTGATCATGTCGTCCTAGTGGCTACAGCACTGTTTGGGATCGGCCTGTACGGGGTGCTGTCGCGCCGGAACGCGGTGGCGATCCTGATGGCGATCGAACTGATGCTCAACGCCGTGAATATCAATTTCATCGCATTCAGCATGTACGTCTCGCCGGACCCGACGGTGGGCCAGATCATCGCCATATTCGTCATCACGGTGGCGGCGGCAGAGGTGGCGCTGGGGCTGGCGATCGTGCTGCAGATTTTCCGCAACAAGTCGAATATCAACGTCGACGACCTAGATCTGCTGCGATGGTAGGCCCGAGCGGGATGGTTCCATAATGTCGATTGCCTGGTTGATCCCGCTCATTTCGGTGGCGGCCTTCGTGCTGCTGGCCTTCGTCGGAAA
>CAZVZW010000032.1:4029-14230 GCA_964631365.1 uncultured Chloroflexota bacterium
GCGATCCGCGGATTCACTGGTTCTTCGCGGTGGTGGCGCTGTTTACGGCGGCGATGCTGGGGCTGGTGCTGGCGAACAACCTGATCATTCTGTACGTCTCCTGGGAACTGGTGGGGCTCTGCTCGTACCTGTTGATCGGGTACTGGTGGGAGCGGCCTTCGGCCCGCGAGGCGGCCAAGAAGGCCTTCGTTACGACCCGGATCGGCGATGTCGGGCTGCTGATCGGCATCCTGGTGCTGTTCAAGGCGACAGGCAGCTTCGAGATCGACCAGATCTTTGAAATGCTGACCGCCGGAGAGATCCCGGCGGGCACGATTACGCTGGCGGCGGTGCTGATGTTCCTGGGGGCGATGGGCAAGTCGGGGCAGTTTCCGCTGCACGTCTGGCTGCCGGACGCGATGGAGGGGCCGACGCCGGTGAGCGCGCTGATCCACGCCGCCACAATGGTGACGGCCGGCGTGTACTTGGTGGCGCGGATGTTCCCGCTGTTCGCAGCCAGCGAGGCGGCAATGCTGGTGGTACTGACGATCGGCACGATCACCGCGATCTTCGCGGCGGTGCTGGCGCTGGTGGAGACGGATATGAAACGGGTGCTGGCCTATTCCACGATCAGCCAGCTTGGCTACATGATGTTTGCCCTAGGGGCGGGGAGCGTGACGGCGGCAATGCTACACCTGGCGGGCCATGCCTTCTTCAAGGCCCTGCTGTTCCTGGGCGCGGGCGCGGTGATGCACGGGACCCACGGCATCGTCGATATCGACAAACTGGGCGGGCTGCGCAAGAAAATGCCGGTGACGACCTGGACATTCATCATCGGTGCACTGTCGCTGGCCGGATTCCCGTTGTTTAGCGGTTTCTGGAGCAAGGACATGATCCTGAGCACCGCCTACGACGGCGGCCATTGGGTGACGTTCGCGGTCGGCGTGGTCACGGCGGCGTTGACCGCCTTCTACATGTTCCGGGTGATCTTCCGCGCCTTCTTCGGCGAGGCGCGCTCGGATGAGGCACGCAATATCCATCAGGCGGAGCCGATTGTGGCGATCCCATTGGTGGTGCTGGCATTCTTTGCGATCGTCTTTGGCTGGCTGGGCTCCCCTTTGGTCGGCGCTCCGTTTGGCGCCTTTGTCTTCACCGGCCACCACACGGCCGAGCACGGTGAATCGATCTGGGTGGTGCTGATCTCGTCGGCAGCGGCGATATTGGGCATTCTAGCGGCGTATTCGGTGTACCAGGCGCAAAACCCGGGGGCGGCCTCGATTCGTTCGGCGGCCGGCGGGCTCCATACGTTCCTGGCGAAGCGCGCGTATATGGATAGCGGATACCAGTGGCTGATTGACAACGTAAGCATGGGCTTAGCGCGGTTTGTGGCGGTGTTCGACCGCAAGGTGGTGAACGACGCGGGCATCGACGGCGCCGGCGCGGCGGTGCGTCTCTCCGGAAAGGGCCTGCGCCGCGGGGTCACCGGACTTCTCTACAACTACGCGGCGTTGATGGTTGTTGGGATCGTCGTGCTGGCCGTGGCGGTCCTCTTGGGATCGGGCTAGAGCCGTGCTATACGCCTTTATCTTGCTGAACCTGGTGGCGGGCGTCGTGATATTCGCGCTGCCGACCGAATGGAAGAAGGCACCGCGCCGGATCGCGCTGGCGGCCGCGACGGTTTCACTGGTCCTGTCGGTGATTGTGTTCGCCCTCTATGACCGCGAGGCCGGCGGCTACCAGCTGCAGGATTCGTTTGCCTGGTTGCCGTCGATCGGGGTCAGCCTGCACGTGGGCGTGGACGGGATCTCGTCGCCGATGGTGCTGCTGACCGGGATCGTGATCTTTACCGGCGTGCTGGTTTCCTGGCGAATCGATGAGCGGCCGCGAGAGTACTTTGCGCTGCTGCTGCTACTGGTCGCGGGGACTTTCGGCGTCTTCGTAGTGTTGGATCTCTTTTCGCTGTTCTTCTTTTACGAGGTGGCGGTGCTGCCGATGTTCCTGCTGATCGGGGTCTGGGGCAGTACCCGCAAGGCCTATTCATCGATGAAACTGGTGATGGTCCTGCTGGCCGGGAGCATCCTGATCTGGGTGGCCATGCTGGTGCTCTACTTCAACGCCGGGATCGGCAGCTTCGACATTCTTGAACTGGAGCAGGCCGGCGTGGACACCACAGTCGCCAGGGTGCTGTTCCCGATCCTCTACGTCGGATTCGGGGTGCTGGCCGGCATGTGGCCGTTCCATACCTGGTCCCCGGACGGGCACGTGGCGGCACCGACGGCAGTCAGCATGTTGCATGCCGGGGTCCTTATGAAACTGGGAGCGTACGGCATCATCCGCGTCGGGATTCAGTTGCTGCCCGAGGGCGCCACCTACTGGCTGGGGGTGTTCCTGACGCTGGCAGTGGTGAACGTGGTCTACGGCGCTTTCTCGGCGATGGCGCAGCGCGATCTGAAATTCGTTATTGGCTACTCGAGCGTCAGCCACATGGGTTACGTGTTGATGGGAATCGGCAGCATGACCGTGGTCGGAATGAACGGCGCGGTACTGCAGATGTTCTCGCACGGGGTCATGACGGCCCTCTTCTTTGCGATGGTCGGAGTGGTCTACGAGCGAGCGCACACGCGCGAAATCTCGGCCTTCAGCGGCATGGCCAAGGTGATGCCGCGGTTCAGCATCATCTTCATCATCGCCGGGCTGGCTTCGCTGGGGCTGCCGGGACTTTCGGGGTTTGCGGCCGAGTTCCTGGTGTTCGCCGGGACTTTCCAGGCAGCCCCCTGGCTGGCGGTGCTGGGGATCATCGGGGTGGCCATCACCGCGACGTACATCCTGCGCCTGGTGGCGGGGATGTTCTTCGGCCCGGTGACCGAGAAGTGGCGGAACCTTACGGACACGAATCTACGCGAGACGGCGGTCGGCGTGATGCTGGTCGCGATGCTCCTGCTGTTTGGCCTGTACCCGCAGCTGATGGTCGGGTCGATCGACGTATCGGCGATCCCGCTGCTGGCGAACGTGGGTGGCTAGATGAGCGGCACCGACTTTGCCTTCCTGCTGCCCGAAATCGTGCTCGTGGCGACGGCGATTACGGTCTGGACGGTCGATTTCTTCACTCCCCGCGAGCGAAAACCCGATCTGGCCTGGCCGGCGGCCGCCGGAGCGCTGGTGGCGATGGCGTTCCTGGCAATCTCGTGGGGCGAGCATCGGGAGATGTTTCTCGGAACGCTGCGGATCGACAACTTCTCGCTGTTCTTCAGGTTCCTCTTCCTGGCGGTTGCGTTCTTCGTAATCGTCGGCTCGCCTGGCTACGTCCGGCGAAACCTGAAGAACGCCGGCGAGTTCTACGGGCTGATCTTGATGTCGACAGTGGGCGCGATGGGAATCGCGTCTTCGAGAGAGTTTCTGACCGCTTACATTTCGCTCGAACTGGTGACGTTTGGCTTCTACGTGCTGGCTTCGCACGCCCGCCACGAGGCGCGCTCTAACGAGGCCGGCGCCAAGTATCTGATCCTCGGCGCGTTTTCGTCGGGCCTTCTGCTATTTGGCATCAGCCTCATCTTTGGCGCGACCGGCAGTACCAGCTACGCCGCGATCGCAGCAGCGCTGGAGGCGACGCCTGACGTCGGGATGGTGTGGACGCTCGGCGTGGCGCTGGTGCTGGCCGGACTCGGATTCAAGGTAGCGGCTTTCCCGTTCCATTCGTGGGCCCCGGACGTGTACGAGGGCGCGCCGCTGCCGATCACGGCGTTCTTATCGGTGGGCTCGAAGGCGGCCGGTTTCGCCTTTCTGATCCGGCTCTTCGCCGAGGGACTGCATCCGGTAGTGGATGACTGGCGGGTTGCCATCGGGGTGGTGGCGGTACTGACGATGACGTTTGGCAATCTGGTGGCGATTCAGCAATCGAACCTCAAGCGCCTGCTCGCATACTCCAGTATCGCCCAGGCGGGCTACCTCATGGTCGGGATAGCGACGCTCAGCGCGGATACAACATCGGGGATGTTGCTGCACCTGGCCGGCTACACGGCGACGAATCTGGGAGCGTTCCTGGTCGTTATCTATTTTCACGACCTGACCGGGAAGGAAGAGGTCAACGAACTCCGTGGCCTCTATCGCCGGTCGTTCCTGTTGACCCTGATCCTAGCCGTCTCGCTATTGTCGCTGGCCGGGATGCCGCTGTTCGCCGGTTTCATGACGAAGTTCTACCTGTTCACCGCAGCCACGGCCAGCCAGATGTGGTGGCTGATTGCGCTGGCGGTCGCAAACAGCATCTTGTCCGTGTACTACTACCTGCTGGTCCTGCGGCAGGCCTTCATCACGCCCGAGTCAGAAGAGGAAGAGCAGCGGCCGGCGTTCCGATTGCCTTCCCACGCCCGGGCCACGCTGTCCCTGCTGATGGTGCTTGTGCTGTGGATCGGCATCTACCCGTCGGTGTTCGTGGACGCCGCCGTGGCAGGGTCGCGCGCCCTGTTCGGCGGCTAGCGAATGCGCGCAGCGACGCGGGCGCCGCCCCATGCGTCAGTCTGAGTTTGAGCGGCTGGCAGCCGAGACCATCGATGAGCTTCCGGCCGAACTACTGCAGGCTCTCGAGAACGTTGTGGTCACTGTCGAGGAATCGCCCGACCCTGAGGACCTCCGCGAGGCGGGATTGCCCGCCGACGAAGCCCTCTACGGCCTCTACATCGGCGTACCCTTCACCGACCGCGACGCCGGCTACGGAATGATGCTGCCGGATCGCATCGTGCTCTACAAAGCGGTTCTGGAACGTGACTTTCCGGATCCCGCACACCTTCGCGCTGAGATCCGGCGTACCGTGTTGCACGAGATCGGGCACGTCTACGGAATGGACGAGGAGGGACTGGAAGACCACGGGGTGGGCTAGACCCGGGAAATCGCGGTCGGGGCAGCCGCCGCAGAATCTGTCCAGCACGCCACGGGCCGGGGGTTGGAAGAAACCGTAGCGCTGGTCCGTGCGTCTTCCCGCCTGGTCCACTCCCGGGTGGCCCCGGTGCCTACGCCTAGGAAGATGGCGGCGATGCCGACCCAAGCTATGGGCTGAGTCTCCAATTTGCTCCGGTTGGCGGTGATTACCGTGTCGGATAGGATGGCGACTCTTTCCATCGGCTCAGAGGGTCGCTTGGCGGCGTAGATGAAGATCGCCGGACCCGCAACCACGGATACGACCACCACGACCGTGCCAAAGACACGCAAAGCCCCGAGCCAAGGCTGTTTTAGGCGTCGGTCTCTTTGCGGGTTTGCGCTCTCACCAGGCTTCCCTACGCTTGTGCGGCGGCTACCACCTCCGCCGTCCATTCAGGATGCACCGGCCGGTGGCGCCGGATATCGCGGTGATCGCGGTTACTTCCGGTCACCACCCGCTCCACAATCGTGCTTCTCCGCCGGCCGCCAGACGGCCGCGAATGCCGCCCATGCCGCGAATGTGGCGGGGCGGACCGATACATTCGGCACCGCCGACAAACACGTCCAACGATCCCATCGGTGCGCTCGGACCGGATCTTTCCGGGTAAGGCCGCTGCGTATGGCGGTTCCTCGGGCCCCGCTGCCGCTCCACCAGTCGGCGGCACGGTCATGCCCGGCGGCGAGCGATGTAGCTACATTCGGCGACTCAGGGCAGGCCTCCTGCCCTCTCAGTCCGGCGGTCCGTTACTAGCGTAACGCCTCTCTTCACCGGCGCGATGGGCGCCATCATCGTCGCTGTTCGCGGCGTCGGTCACCGTGACATCTGACCCATCGCTGTGTTCCCCGCCTGCATTTGCTTGCTGTGGAACAGCCCTGGCCGATCTCTTGCCCGTCAGTGAGCCGGTGGCCTGGGATGACTCCGCAAGCACTCTAGTACGCCGTTTAGCGAGTCGTGTATGTACTTCGGGCCATGTCCGGCATCCACAGGTTGTGATCGTCCATCAAAAAAGGTGCGCCCGGTGGAAAAATGTGACGTCCACCGGTTTAGGATGGGTTGGAAGGTGGGTCCCGCGTGGCGTATGATTGCGTGCACACGGCGCTGCGCCGGGTCGGATAGACACCCTTTATGGAGTTTTTGACCGTTGATCGACCGCTCGATTTGGGACGCTACGCTGGGGACGCTGGAGGTGCAAATGAGCAGCGGTCAGTTCGCGGCTTGGCTGAAGGATAGCCACTTTGTCGAAGGGGACTCCGACCACCTGGTGGTGGGTGTGCCGAACGCGTTTGCAAGAGAGACAATCGAGCGCAATTACCGGCCTCTGGTCACTGACGCAATCAGGGACGTTGCCGGTCGAGACGTTGGCATTACGTTTGTAATTGCCGGTAAATCAGACGTCGATGCTTCCAGCGTCGCTCGCTACGCGGTTGCAGCGGCGGCGGTGGCCAGGCAGGCGCCGGCGCCCTTCACGGACACGCTGGAGGCCCGGTTCACGTTTGATCGGTTTATCGTTGGTCGGGGAAGCCAACTCGCCCATGCGGCCGCCCGCCGAGTAAGCGAGAGCCCGGGTGGGACCTACAACCCGCTCTTTATCTACGGCGGGGTTGGGTTGGGCAAGACGCACCTACTGCGGGCTATCGCCGCCGCCGTCGCCGCGGCGCGACCTGAAGCGACGATCCTGTACGCCACGTCGGAGGATTTCACCAACGACCTGATCGCCGCCATTCGTGGTGGCAGCACCCCGCGTTTCCGGGCAAGGTACCGCTCTGCTGACGTGTTCCTGCTGGACGACGTGCAGTTCATCGCGGGTCGGGAGTCGACCCAGGAAGAACTCTTCCACACGTTCGACTCTCTCCAGTCGCAAGGTAAGCAGATCGTTTTTACGAGCGACCGGACTCCGCACGACATCAAGCCGCTGTCGGACCGCCTGACGACCAGATTTGCCTGCGGATTGGTGGCCGATATCCAACCGCCAGATACTGAAACTCGCATCGCTGTGCTGCAGGCGCGCGCGCGAACGATCGGCGTCGCGGTCCCTGAAGCGGTGACCAGCCATCTCGCGAACTCGATAATCCGAAATGTCCGCGATCTGGAGGGCGCCCTCAACCGGGTGCTGGCTTACGCGGACCTCAATGGTGTGGATCTGGACGTCGGCACGGCCGAATCGGCTCTGCAAGGGCTGGCATACGGACCGAGCCGGCGCGTCGTGGCGCTTGATGATGTGCTGGAGGCTGCTGCGCAACACTATCGCGTGGCTCCGGCTGACCTGGTCGGTCCGAGCCGCCGGAGGGGAATAAGCTTCCCCCGGCAGGTTGCCATGTACCTGATGCGCCAGCTAACTTCCGAGTCGTACCCGACAATCGGAGCGGCGCTGGGTAATCGCGATCATTCAACAATCCTTCATGGCTACCAGAAGATCTCTGACAAGTTGGAGTCGGACGTCGGACTGGCTGCCGATATCAAGACGATTCGGGCTGCCGTCCTCGGCGGTCGCTAGGCTGACCACTGTGTGCCCGCACCGGGGCTCGCGGAATCGGCGCTTTCGCGCGGCCATCCTGACCCACACGTGCCCAGATCGGGACCCCGGGAATCGATCCCTGCACACCACTGGCCTAACCGCTGAATTCCTTCCTTCGGGCCCCCGGCGCCGGTCTATGCGTGCCGCTGCACCCTGCCCCGGGGGCTGTCGATTGTTTGCGGATGGTACGGGTACAAGAATTGACCTTTCCATGGGCGCCCGATCGGTACCTCCATCTGTCCCCTTCAATCTGTGGCAATCACCCGGGTATCCCTCGTTCATGCACGTTGGCGCCGCGGGTGGCCACTCGTTCAAACGCGCGGTTATCCAGCTTTGCCAGTTCCCTACTACTACAACGACTGTTTTTCAAACATATAGAAGAGAGACCGATGGTCGTGGATAGCTTTCGCGAAGCGGTGGTTGTGCCGAAACGACCGACGGGGAGGGAATGATGACGCACGAGGGCGTCGTGTGGACTGTGGCTAACCAGAAGGGTGGAGTCGGTAAGACGGCCACTGCCGTGAACCTGGGGGCTGCACTGGCGGTCCAGGGGTATCGGGTGTTGCTGGTCGATGTGGACCCGCAGGGGAGCGCCACGAGCAACTTGATCTCGGGTGAGCCATTGCCGGCGGATGTGTACCGGGCTATGACCGGGTCCACGACGCTGGAAGCAGTGATTCGGCCAACCAGGGTCGCCAACCTGGCCATTGCGGGCGCGAATGAGGACTTGGCAGCGGTCGAAGTGGAATTGGCGAACGTGGTCGGGCGGGAGGGCATCCTGCGGGAGCGATTGGCGGCGGTCCGGGCGGAATTCGACTTTGTGGTGATCGATTCGCCGCCGACACTAGGAATTCTGACGATTAACTCGCTGGTGGCAGCGGACAAGGTCGTAGTTCCGGTGCAGTGTGAGTACCTGGCGTTGGAGGGTCTGACGAGGCTTCTTGGTACGCTGGAGAAGGTGGCGGCGTTGCGGGGGGTGGCGAGAATAGACAGACTGTACGTCCTTACCATGTATGACCAGCGGAACAACCTGGCAAGGGATGTGGTTAGAGAGGTAAGGGAGCATTTCGGCGATGACGTGGCGCGGACGGTGATACCAAGAATCGTGAAGGTGGCGGAGGCACCGGGATTCGGTCGGACGGTGTTGGAGCATGACCCGGGCGGGCCGGCTAGCCTTGCGTACCGGGTTCTGGCCGAGGAGGTAACGAATGGCGCCGGAGCGTAGTACCGGGCTGGGGCGCGGGATTGATGCGCTGTTGCCGTCGGGGGTCAGACAGGTGCTGGAACTCCCTTGGAAGGAGATCAGGCCGAATCGGATGCAGCCGCGGCACCAAGCTGAACAGGCGCAACTTGAAGATCTTGCTGGATCAATTGAACGCTACGGGATACTGCAGCCGGTGGTGGTGGCCGAGCGCGACGAGGAAGGGACGTATGAGCTGATCGCGGGGGAGCGGCGGTGGCGCGCGGCGGGATTGGCCGGTAAGGAGACGGTGCCGGCGCTGGTTCGCTCGGTCGGCGAGCAGGAGCGACTGGAGCTGGCACTGGTGGAGAATGTGCAGCGGGTCGACCTGTCACCACTGGAGCAGGCACAGGCGTACCGGCAGTTACAGGCGGAATTCGGGCTGAGCCAGGAGAGTATCGCGGGGGCGGTCGGAAAGAGCCGGTCGACGGTGGCGAACACGATCAGGCTGTTGGATCTTCCGGGAGAGGCGTTGCGAGCGATAGGGGAGGGGCGGATTACGGAGGGGCATGCGCGGGCAATCCTCGCGGTTAGGGACCCGGCCGGGCAAGTGCGGCTCTTACGGCAGATTCTGGAGGAGGGAATGACGGTGCGGGTGGCGGAGGGGACGGCACGGAAGGCCAGCGCTCCGGAGGAATCGCAGAGCGCAGACACCGAGGCGGGCGCCCTGGCGGAGGCATTCGGCGACGCTCTGCAAACCAGGGTTGAGATCCGTCGCAGCGGTAAGGGCGGGAAGGTAATAGTCCACTTCTACGGGGATGAAGACCTACAGGCGCTGTTTGAGCGAATTGTGCCGGATGCGGATGTTTCACGTGAAACATCCGGAACTTCACGGAGAACCGAGGAAGAAGGCGCCGACCAGGCCCCGGCGTCGGATCCAGGCGCGGTAAGCAATCCTGCGGGCGAGTGAGGGACTAAGGGCAGATGGCAGACCGGAAACGAAAGAAGCAATCGCGGAGCGCCCGGCGATCCAACCAGGGCCCAGGATCGCCGCGGCGAGTGTCCCCCAAACCAAAAGACCCGGTCAGTTCAGTGACTCGGGCGGGTACCCGAAGGGGCTCAGCCCAAACCGACGCTGGCTCAAGTGAGGGTACCGTTACGGTACCAGGCAAGGCGGTCGAAGGTGCCCCGGGACTCGTCCTGGGTGATCTGAGTCACGTTTCCCAGGATCTGGCACGGATCCTGGCGCTGGCGGCAACCATGCTCGTTCTACTGGCGGCGGCCACCGTCGCGCTTGGCTGAAGGCGGCACCAGTGGCGCCCCGAGGGCCGTTGACCCCACCGGCGGTGCGATCATTGGTAGCCAGGAACTACGATAAGCGGACGGCGTAGTTCCGCCGGAACGGGGGTGACGTGGGTACTGGCCGATGCGGTGGACCTACCCTTCAAATCTGATAGTTTCGACTTCGTGATCAGTGCCAACGCCCTGAGGCATCGAGAACGGATGGAGCTCGCCTATCGTGAGGTCCATCGGATTCCGAGGCCCGGAGGCGAAGCCGTACTGAAGGTCCGTGATGCCCGGTTGCTCGATCGCCCGGTTGAGGCGGCGTTCCGGG
>CAZVZW010000032.1:14330-17618 GCA_964631365.1 uncultured Chloroflexota bacterium
GGGGCAATCGAGGGTATGTACCGGCCGGCGAGCCTGGAACAGGCTGTCGCGACTGCCCGAGCGGTAGGATTTCGGATTGATCACGTGTCCAGCCTGCGGATCGACCGCGAAGCTAACGTGGACGAGGCAGTTCGACGGTTCCGAATCGTAGCCGGATACATGTTTGCGGCAGTTGATGATGTGGATCGGACCCGGCTGGTCGGTCGACTACGAGAATTGCTGGAGTCATCGGCGCGGGGCGGCTTCGTCCCGAACCATGGAACCCACGGGGCGCTGTTCTTGCGGGTTTAGTCGGTCGCGCAGCCGGGGGCGGCTGAGTCGTTCGGCACAGGAGTGGCGGCCGCCGAAATCGTGGCGCGGATCTCTTGCTCGGTACCGGATATGAGGTACGAGCCGTCGACGCCGCGGACGACGGCTGCGGGGAGGGCTGCTTCCTGGATTACCGCCCGCTGGACCGAGGTAATAGCGCCGGAGGCGGCCAGCCGGCCCAGCTCGATGATTCGGCCAACCGGGAGGTCGGTCTCGACCGCGTGGCCGAGTTCAACCAGCAGCGACGGAATGGTCAGGAGTGTCTGTGGCCGCGAGAGCGCGTCAAACAGGCCGACAACGATCTGCTGCTGGCGGCAGATCCGGGCGACATCACCCGTCGGGTCGTACTTTCGGGATCTGGCGAACATCAGCGCCTCCCGCCCGTTGAGCAGGTTCGGACCGCTCGACAACTGCAATAGAGAGGAGCTGCCGTCGGGGTAGGGGACGACGTCATTGAAGTCGCGATCGACGAGGACGGATACGCCCCCGAGTCGGTCGAGGATGGTGGCGAAACCGTCGAAGTTGACCGCGAGATAGTGCTCAATGGTTTGTCCGGTGAGCTCGGATACGACCTCAAGCATCGCGGCGGCGCCGTAACGCGGATACACAGAGTTCAGGCGATCCGTCCAGCGGACGCAATCGCCGACGCAGAGATCCCGGGGAAACGATATTAGTGCCGCGGTTTGCCGGGCGAAGTCGATGCTGAGCAGCATGATGACGTCGGTGTTGCCAGCCAGGCCCTCGACGCGGTCTACCCCGAGGATAAGGATGTTGAGCCGCCCGTCCGGGACCGCGGTGGCGCCCGCGGCCGTCTGATCAAGGAAGAGCGGGCCGGCGAGAGTGCTGGGGGCTGCCGGGTCGCTCGGCAACAAAGGAGAAATCGGCGCCCCGAACCTCGAATCCGCCGGGGTTCCACCGATCCCGGGCGGCCGGCCGGCGACCGCGGCGGTGGTGGCGTCGCCGACTCTGGGGACGATGAGGCGGCGCTCGAGCATCTCCTGGAATCCCTGCGGGTCGGCCGGCATCGCCGGAGCCCGCAGGGAGAGGAAGGCTAAGACGGCGGCGCCCAGCAGCGCCCCCACCGCGATTCCCCCCAGGCCGGCTACGGCGATTAAGGCGACGCGCAACCAGTGCCGGGAAGATGAAAGCACGAAGGGTTTGGCGTCAGACGACATTGCAAGTTACGGATTGGGCGATCGATCCCTCGCTTCTATCTTCGTCACGGTTCGGGGCCAGCACCAGCGTGCGTGCTGCACTTTGTCCTATCCTCGGTACTCCAAAACCCCGGACGGGGCCGTTTCGTCACGGCGAATCAGAAGGTGGAGCCCTGAAAAGTCACGTGGCAAGGGATTGGATCGGCGGATGCGGACGGAATCAGACCGGCTTCGCGGCGGGGGCGGTGGCAGGCGGCGCTATCCGGGCCGGCGGCACATTGCCTGCACCTCGGGGCCGGCTATTGACCTGGCCTGAGGAAGAGATTCAGTGCGCCGAGGGGCCGATGCCGTGAGCGGATCGGAGCTAGTGACTGCCGCCGAGCACGACCTGTTCGCACTGATTCGGGGCGAGGCATCGCCGGCGGTTGCCCACGGGCGAGAGACGGCGAGATCGCGCGGGGAAGAGCGCCTCGGACGGATCCGGGCGCTGCTGGAAATCGGCGGGAGGCCGGACCGTTGCTACCCGGTGGTCCACATCGCCGGGACTTCGGGGAAGGGATCGGTAGCCACGTTCGTGGACGCCTTCTGTCGGGAAGCCGGAGTCGCTTCCGGCCTGCACACGACCCCCTACTTACAGACACCGCTGGAAAAGCTGATCTCACAGGGACGAATGGCGACGCCGCAGGAGTTTCGGGACCTGGTCGACTGGATTCTCGGTGTGCAGAGCGAGTTGACGGGGTTGGATCCGGCCCACGAGGCTCGCTACGGGAGCAGCTGGGTGGCGCTGACGCTGGAGTATTTCCGCCGGACGGGTGTGGAATTGGCGATCCTGGAGGCAGGCGCCGGTGGCCGATTCGACCTGACCAATGCGGTTGATTCGCTGGTCACGGCGGTCACATCGGTGGGCCACGACCACGTGAAGACGCTGGGACCGACGATCCGCGACATCGCCTGGCACAAGGCAGGGATCTTCAAACCTGACACGCCGGCGATCATGCTGGAAACCCGGGCTGACGTACTTGAGGTGCTGCTGCGGGAGGCGGAACGGGTAGGCGCGCGGACGCGGGTCCTTCGGGAGGACGCGGATTTCTCCCGTGGTGGGGGCGGACTGACCTTTCGTGGCGAGGCGATCCGGTTTGAAGGCTGCAGACCGGGGATGGCGGGGCGCCATCAACTGGAAAACGCCGCGGTGGCGGCGGCCATCGCCGACGAACTGGCGGTGGCCGGGTTCGCGATCGCCGTGCAGGACGTGGTGCGGGGTCTGGAGGGAGCCCGAATACCCGGCCGTCTCGAGAAGGTGGCGGACCGGCCGACGGTCTACCTGGACGGGGCCCACAACCGGGACAAGGCGGCGGCGCTGGCGGGCAGTCTTGCCGAACTGCTGCAAGGACGGCGGCTGGTGCTGGTACTGGGCGTGCTGGGCTACAAATCCGTGCCGGAGTTGGCCGCTCCCCTGGCGGCGCTAGCCGGAAGAGTCGTGGCGACCGAGCCGAGGGTGCATATGAAACGGGCCTTGCCGGCCGAGGAATTGAAGGACATCGTGGGGCGCCAATGTGCGGCGGTTGAGGTTGAGCCAGACCCGCTGACGGCGGTGCGGATCGCCCTAGCGGGAGCAGGCGACGACGATGTTGTCTGTGTGGCC
The DNA here is from genome assembly GCA_964631365.1 of uncultured Chloroflexota bacterium. GTDB lineage: Bacteria > Chloroflexota > UBA11872 > UBA11872 > VXNJ01 > JASLPR01. The sequence goes on from CAZVZW010000032.1 coordinate 17,436, forward strand.
GGATCGATGTACCTGGTCGGAAACGTGCGCTCGATGTGGTACCCGACCGAGTGGGTTATCGAGGCGGGAACGTCGTGGCCGCCGGCCGCGGATGGCGAATGAAGGTATTGTGTCTGCAGTAAGGCAGCGGTGAGCCTTGTGACCGCGGGGCGGTGCTTGAAGGATGGCTACAGCTATCAGCGG
>CAZVZW010000033.1:0-17512 GCA_964631365.1 uncultured Chloroflexota bacterium
GTGAAGGCAACGTCGGCCTGCACGAGTTCTACTGGATGTTGCGCGACGGCGCCTACGACATCGTCCAGCCCGACGCCACCACCTCCGAAGGGCTCTCGCAGTTGCGCAAAGTCGCGTCTGTGGCCGAGCTAATGGGCCGGTAGTTCATCCCCCATTACGGTGCCGGCGGCATCGGCCTGGCGGCCCACCTGCACCTCTGCGCCACGCTGCGCAACTCCCCCTGGATCGAATTCATCATCGACCCGCCCTGCTGCACATTGCGGAGCTGCCAGCAGCTTGGCGGCGTGCTGGCGGAGCCGTTGAATATCGACAAAGAGGGCTACCTCAATGTCCCGTCCGACAGCGGACTCGGGGTGGTGATTGACGAGATCGCGCTGCAGCGATTCACGAGCGACGGGTAGCGCAGCGCCAACTCGCGAACCCGGGCCACCGACTAGGCGGATCGCGCCGCCGGGCTCCTCCGTCGACCGGTCCCCGCCGCCCCTCCCGGAAAGAAGAGCGGGGGCCCGAAGGCCCCCGCTCGAAAGCTCGCTATTTCGCTCGATTACCGTTGGAACTGCCCGTCAGTATCAAAACGCTGATTTTGTTTTTCCGCTCCGGCGTTTTCAAGGCCGATTGCGGACTGTTGTGCATTCTGGCTGGGTGGCATCTTCCAGAGTGCAACCGTGCTAATGGCTTTTGATGGGACCGGGCGTCACCAGGCGCGTCCCCCCCCCGGTTTTGCCGGATTCCCCGTTTCGGGCGCCTACGCTCGAACTCCGGGCTTCGCAGCTTCCGCCATTGACGTTGGTTTGGTGTGACCGTTCCAGCCACCGGTTTGGCCTAACTGCCCCGTCCGACGACCCTCTCAGTCGGATGACCCGAGAGGGTCTCTAATTAATCACCAGCCAGCGATGGTTTCGAATGTAGATGCTTACGACCATTCGCTCCTCGTTCTATCCGCCTCGCCACATCTCGAATCCACTCCCGCAGCCGCGCTTTCGTCAACGAAATTGGAGCCGTGCGAGCCGTCTTCAGCGGCCCCTCCATGGGAGCCCCGGAAGCACCCCGCTCGCCAGCCTAATCGGACCCGACGCCGTCCCGTTTGAGACGGGCTTCCAGTCGGCGAAACGCCTCCCGGTTGTCCTCCCAGGTCAGCCGTGCCAGTGCCTCCGCCGGCGTCACCCAGGCCCAGTCGTCGTGCTCACCGCCGGTCGTAATCGCCTCCCCGGATACCTCCACCCCGAAGGAGTGCTTCACCGCCGCCATCTCCCGGTCGCTGCCGTACTTGGTGAACTCAAACGGAAAGGTGAAATCCAGATCCAGAACCGCCAGCGGGTCGCTGATCCCTGTCTCCTCGCGGACCTCGCGCCGCACCGCCGCCTCCAGTTCCTCCCCGGCTTCGACGCTGCCGGTTACTGCCTGCCACCAGCCGCCGCGTTCGGGCGTGCGCCGCAGCAGCAGCACCTGCGGCGGATCGCTCCGCCGAAACACGATCGCCTCCACCACCCGGTGCCGCCCGCCGCCATCGTTCGAATCTGCCGGTGTCATCGCCCGGGTCTTCCCTTTACCGTTACCATGTATGACCGCGTGCGGCCGTGCCGCGGGGCGCAGGCCGGGCGTCAATCATGACACTACCCGACCGGAGGGCCGGGCGTCCGGCAACGAGGGAGGGTTTCCGTTCGTGCAACCCATCAACGATTTCATCGTCGTCCCCAGCATCCCCGCGTCGCTGCGTCCGCTCAAGGAGATCAGCTACAACCTCTGGTGGAGCTGGAACCCGGACGCCGTCGGCCTCTTTCGGCGCATCGACGCCGGACTCTGGGAAGAGACCAACCGCAATCCCATCCGCCTGCTCGGCATGGTCGGCGAGGAGCGCCTCAACGAACTCGCCAGCGACGATCCCTTCCTGGCCCATCTCGAGCGGGTCAACTGGGAGCTCAACACCTACCTCAGCCGCTCCTTCTGGTACCACCAGGACCACGACGACGACCAGCGCCTGATTGCCTACTTCTCGCTCGAATTCGCCATCACCGAGTCGCTGCCGATCTACTCCGGCGGACTCGGCGCGCTGGCCGGCGACCATCTCAAATCGGCCAACCTCGGCCTGGTGTGCTGGGCGCCCCCGCAATGATGAAGCCGGCCGACCGTCTGCCGGGCGCCCGTGGCTGATTTAGGGCTCGCCGGTCCGCCCGTCCTCTGGCGCATCCTGCTGGCGCTGGCCGCCGACCCGGACGCCGGCTATGCCTCGCCGTTCGTCGGGGCCACCGTCCCGCGCCGCTTCCACTACCTGTGGCGGTTCGTCTGCCGGCGCGAGCACCGCCGACTCCGCCGCCGCCTACAGACCTGGTACAGCGAAGACCTCGACGCCGCGCCCGGCTCGCACGAGCCGCTGGCGCGTCGCGTCGCCGCCTACCCGGCCGCCTTCGCCGCAGAGGACCGGGCCTACTGCGCGGACCTTTCGTCGATTCAACGGACCGCCCATGGCCTGCTGTTGGTGAGCATGCTGCTGGCCCGCCGCCACCTCGACGATCTCCGCCACCGCTACCGCTTTTTCGGGGTCGGTGACGAGGTCTGGATCGACGGCCAAAACCTGGGCCGCGGGCAGGACCTAGGCTAGCCAAAATACCACCCCACCCGCCCGGCTGCGCCGGGCGGCGGAGTGCTAGCATCACGCGCGAGCGGCGCCAGTCATTCACCGGCCGGTAGGGCCGGTTTCGACTTCCCAACCAGCCGCTTCAGCGATGAGTAGGCGAATCCTGTTGACAGTCAGGAGGACAGGACCGTGTCTACGCGTATATGGAATTCACCGCCGCGGCGGTGACGCTGCGCGAGGGCGAGGACGTGGCGCTGGTGACCACCGGCATCATGGCCCACAAGGTGCTCGCCGCCGCCGACCAGCTGCAGACCCGTGGCATCTCGGGGCACGTGCTCCATCTGCCCACGCTGAAGCCACTGGACGTGCCGGCAATCATCGACGTGGCGCAGCGTTTCGACCGGCTCATCACCGTCGAAAACCACAGCATCATCGGCGGACTCGGCAGCGCTATCGCGGAGACGGTCACCGAGCACGCCCCGGTGCGGGTGCCCCGCATCGGCATCCGCGACCGCGCCGGCCACGCGATTGACAGCCGCCCGGCGAAGGAACAGCATGCAGTCACTTCCGCATCCAACCCGGCTGCCATTTACAGAAGGGATGGCCCCGTGAATCGACTACAGGGAAAGATCGTCGGCATCACCGGCGGCGGCGCCGGTTTCGGCCGCGCCATGGCGCTCGCCTTCGCCCGTGAAGGGGCCGAAGCGGTGGCCATCTGCGACCTCAACATGGAGGACGCCGCCGCGACGGTGAAGGACCTCGAAGAGATCGGCGCCAAAACCCTGGCCGTCGAACTCGACGTCACCGACACCGCCGGGCTGCGGGCCTACGTCCAGCAGATCGTCGATACCTTCGGCCGGCTCGATGTCTGGGTTGGCAACGCCGGTATCGCCGGCGGTTCCCCGGCCGAAGACGAGAGCGAAGAGTTCTGGCGCAAGATGATCGACCTCGACCTGAATGCGGTCTTCTTCGGCGCCCAGGCCGCCGGCCGGCAAATGCTCGAGCAGGGCGGCGGGGTCATCCTCAGCACGGCCTCGATGCTCATCGAGCAGCACACCCAGGCGTACCGCACGGCCTACGGCGTGGCCAAGACCGGAGTCGTCAACCTGACCCGGGCGCTGGCCGTCGAGTGGGGCGGGCGCGGCATTCGGGTCAACGCCATCGGTCCCGGCTTCGCCAACACCGGGCTCTTCCAGCGCGGCCGCACCGCGCACTCGATCCCGGTCGAAGACCTGCTCTCGCGGGTACCGATGGGCCGCTTCGTGGAGGTCGAGGAGATCGCCGCCGCGGCCGTCTTCCTGGCGTCCGACGAGGCCTCGTTCATCAACGGCCACCTGCTGCTGGTCGACGGCGGCTGGAGCGCCAACAGTTCGCCGACCTAGCCAACCCGACCCAACCAACCCACCCACCATCGGAGGCCCACATGACTGACACCAACGGCAAATCCGTAATCATCACCGGCGCCGGACGCGGCATCGGCCGCGCCATCGCCCTGCGCCTGGCGCGCGACGGTTTCAGCATCATGATCAACGACCTGGACGCCGGACCGGCCGGCGAAGTCGTCGCCGAGATCGAAGCCGCCGGCGGCTTCGCCATCATCAACGGCGCCAACGTCACCGACGAAGACCAGGTCGCCGCGATGGTCGAGCAGGCGGCCGCCGAATTCGGACAGGTCGATGTGATGATTGCCAACGCCGGCATCGGGGTGCAAAAGCGCATCATCGAGATGACCCTGGACGACTTCGACAAGATCCTCAAGGTCAACCTCTACGGCGTGTTCCTGTGTGGCCGCGAGGCGGCCCGGCATATGGTCCCGCGCAAGCAGGGCAAGATTATCTTCGCCGCCTCGACTTCCGGGCGGCGCGGCGCGCCCTTCCAGAGCGCCTATTGCTCCAGCAAGTTCGGCGTCGTCGGTCTGACCCAGTCGATGGCCAAAGAACTCGGCCCCGAGGGCATCACGGTCAACGCCTACTGCCCGGGCATCGTCAATACCCGGATGTGGGAAGAAGTCGACCGCGAGCGCTCCCGGTTGATGGGCAAGCCGCCCGGTACCGCCCTGCAGCAGGCCATCGACAGCATCGCGCTGGGGCGGATGGAAGAGCCTGAGGACGTCGCCAAATTTGTCAGTTTCCTGGCCGGGCCTGATTCCGACTACGTCACCGGCCAGGCGATGTTGGTCTGCGGCGGGGTGCACATGGCGTAGCTCTCGGTGGCGGGTCCAGGACCGTGGCCGAATCATTAGGTTGGACACCCGCAGGTGTTTCGTCCGACAATGAATTCCAACTCAGGTCGGCGATCTTGCCGACGGCCGGGTTGCAGGCCCAACCAACTTCCGGGGCTATCCGTTCGCATGGGAACCATCCTCAAGATCTTCTTCGCCCTGGTTGGGCTGGTCATCCTGGCCATCGCCGGCTACGCCATCTACATCGCCACTCTGCTCGGGTTCATCACCTTCCCCTGGATGGACGAACTGCAAGAAATCGAGGCGGCGGTTGTCGACGCCAGCGAGCGCGACCGCATCGTCGAGCTCTTCGATGACGACATCGCCGACGACGGCTCCTTTGACATCACACTTACCGAGGAAGAGGTCAATCGGGTAATCGCGGCCGAAATCGCCGCCGCTCCGCAGATCAGCCGTCTCAGCCTCGAACTGCATCCTGACAACCTGAAGCTTGATGGTGATCTCCGTGGCCGTACCGACGTCCCCTTCAGCGGCGAGCTCAGCGCTTCCGTGACCGGCGGCCAGGTCAAGTTCTCGGTCACCTCCATATCCCTCGGTATCGTGTCTGTACCGAGCGTCGCCATCGACGCCATCAGCGAATTCATCAACAAGGTCACCGACTTCAACGATGCCCTCTCCGAGAGTGAGGTCAACATCTCTCTCCTCGAAGTCGCCGAGGGCTCCGTCCACATTGTCGGCACCGGCGAGGTCCGCGTTCCGACCGAGGACGAAATCGTTAAGGTCGATGCCCGGGAAGTCGACGTTCCCGAGCCGCGGGCCAGCAGCACCGGCCAGCCCGCCGTGGTTCCCGTCGACGGCGCCTGGAGCTACCTGGCACTGGGCGACTCGCTGTCGTTCGGGGAAGGATCCACCGGCCTCGACGCCAGCTACGCCGTCGGCTTCGCCAACTATCTCAACGCCAGCTACGGGGTGACGTTCGGCTTCCAGAACTTCGGTATCTCCGGCGAAAGTACCGACTCGATGATCAACGGCGGCAACCGGCAGCTCGACCGCGCCATCGAACGCATCACCGAACTTCTCAACGACGGCAATCCGGACACCAACGTCCACATCATCACCATCGCGATGGGCGCCAACGACATCTTCCCGGTGCTGCAGGGCGTGGAGTGCAGCGCCGATCCCAGCAGCGCAGCATGCGAGACGGCGCTGGACGCGGCGGTGGCGGTCTTCGGCGGGAACATCGAACAGATATTTAGTCGCCTGCGCGCCGCCGCCGGACCGGATACCCACATCCTCGTGATGACCTACTACAACCCCTTCAATTTCGGCACCGGGCTGGCCTTTGAAGACGTTTCAGACCTAACCGTTAACAATCTCAACCAGCAGATCCGCGCCGCCGCCGGGCCGCACAACATCACCATCGCCCAGGCCAACGATCTCTACCGCGGGCTCTCGGCGGCGCTGACCCACATCCTCCAGGGCGACATCCACCCCAACGACGACGGCTACCGGGTGCTGCTGCGGGCCTTCCAGGACGCCTACGAGGGGGTCGGCCCCTTCTAGTCCGCGAGCCGCCCGGTCCGCCGGGCGCGCAGTTCCGGCGCGGCCGCTGCTACCCGCTGGGCGGGTCGGGGAAGATCTTGCCCGGGTTCAGCCGCTCTTGGGGGTCGAAGGCCGCGCCCACGCGGCGCATCGCCGCCTGGTCGGCCGGCGCTAGCATCGCGTCGATGTAGGCGCGCTTCTCCAGCCCGATCCCGTGCTCGCCGCTCAGCACCCCGCCCAGGTCCAGGCAGAGGTGCAGGATCTCGCTGCCCGCCTGCATCGCCTGCTCGAACTCCTCCGGGTCGGTGGCGTCGAACAGCACGTTAGGGTGCAGATTCCCGTCGCCGGCGTGCAGGTAGGTCGCCACCGGCATCTGGTGTTTCTCGGCCACCGCTTCGATGGCCTCCAGAGCATCGGGCAGGCGGCTGCGCGGCACCACCGCGTCGTGCACGTAGTAGTCCGGCCGCAGGTTGCCCAGCACCGTGCGTGCGCCCTTGCGCCCCCGCCACAGCGCCGCCCGCTCGGCCTCGGATTGTGCCAACCGGGTTTCGGTGGCCGACCCCCGACAGATGGCCTCGATCTGTTCCATCTCGGCGTCCAGGCCGTCCTCAACCCCTTCGATCTCCAGCAGCAGCACCGCCCCGGCGTCGGGCGGGAAGCCGGCCTGCAGCGCCTCCTCGACGGCCCGCGCGGTCATGCCGTCCACCAGTTCCAGCGCCACCGGCAGGATCCCGGCGGCGATGATCTCGGTCACCGCTTCGCCAGCGGCGCGCACCCCGGTAAACGCCGCCAGCAGAGTACGCACCGCCTCCGGCGTTCGTCGCAGCCGCAGCGCGATTTTGGTCACGATCCCCAGCGTCCCCTCCGAGCCGACCATTGCCCCGCGCAGGTCGTAGCCGGCGTCCGCGCCCAGCCACGCCAGCCCGCCGTCGGCCAGCGCCACCTCCAGTCCCAGGACGTAGTTCGTCGTCGTGCCGTGCGCCAGGCAGTGCGCCCCGCCGGAGTTCTCGGCCACGTTGCCGCCCAGCGTGCAGATGCGCTGGCTGGAGGGGTCCGGGGCGTAGTACAGGCCGTGCTCCGCCGCCGCCGTGGTGAGCCGGTCGTTCACCACCCCCGGCTCCACCAGCGCCCGCCGGTCGCGCCGGTCCACGTCGAGGATGCGATCCATCCGCGTGAAGGCCATCACGATCCCACCCTGGCTGGGAATCGCGCCGCCGCTCAGGCCGGTGCCGGCGCCGCGCGGCACAACCGGCAAATCGAACTCCCGCGCCACCCCCACCACCCGGCAGACCTCGGCGGCCGACTCTGGCAGCACCACCGCCCGCGGCCGGCCGTGGGCCAGCGAGGCGTCGAACTCATAGGCCGTCCGCCCGGCCGCGTCGCCGAACACCCGGTCGGATTCGAGGGCGCGCTCCAGCGCCCGGATCAGCCCCGGCACCGGCTAGGCGTCCCGGGTCAGGGGCGGCCCGCGGTCGACGTAGTGCGACTGTGCCTGGGCGATCCGCGTGGCCATCCCCGGCAGGCTCTCAAGCAGGTTGCGGAACACGTCCTCCTTGATGGTCAGCGTCTCCATGTCGGTGTCGGTGCGGATGGAGGCGTGGCGGGTCGAATCGCCCATCAGCGCCAGCCGTTTTGGCGCCCCGACCTCGCGGAAGATCGACAGCACCGCCACCGGGTCGGTGGCCGAGATCAGCGCCCCGAACACCAGAGCCACACCCAGCGACATGCCCAGCCCGACGGTCACGATGAGCCCTACGATCGCCGCCGAGACCACCAGCACCGGCAGGGCCAGGATCACCACCGGCAGCAGGTTCTCGCCCAGGCGGCGGGCGTCGATGTTGAAGGCCGATTCGAACAGCAGGCTGGGCAGGAAGACGAACAGGGTCACCCCGGGGGTGAGTTCCGACTCGGCCATCGATACCAGGCCTTCGATCCGGGCCAGGCCGCCCAGCGCCAGTCCCGCCAGCGCCAACCCGACCGCCGTCGGGACGCGCAGCCGGGACGCCACCATCACCGCCGCCCCCGCCACCAGCAGCAAGACCGCTACCAGCAGCACTTCCTCCGCGGTAAAGACGTCTTCCATGCCCCGGGCCCCTCAGCCATTCATTGAGCCACGAATGGCACCGAGTATAGACCTCGGGTTTTGCCGTTTTGGATCGCCGGCTACTCCTGTGGCGACCGCGACGGCCGGGCCGGCTACCCTGTCGGCCGCGGACCGCGGCCGACCTCCCGGCATCGGCTGGCCCGCGCGTATGCGATCATGTGCGCTCATCGATGCCGCGCCCGGCGGCGCGCGCAAATGCGCTTTGCCGGCCCCCCGCTATCAAGGAACCTCGTACGCAATGACAGCAGCCCAGATCGTCGCGATCCTGATCTTCGCCGTGACCTTCGCCGGCATCCTCTCGGACAAAATCCACCGCACCATCGTCGGTGCGGTGGGGGCGGTCGTGATGGTCGCCGTCGGCGGCGCCATGGACTTTTACGATGAAGAGGAGGCCCTGGAGGCGATCGACTTCAACACCATCGGCCTGCTGCTGGGGATGATGATCCTGGTCGGGCTGCTCGAACAAACCGGCTTCTTCCAGTACGCTGCCATCGTCGCCGGACGCTGGTCCAAGGGCAGCCCCTGGCTGCTGATGGTCACGCTGGGCACGGTCACCACGGTCCTGTCGCTCTTCCTCGACAACGTCACCACCATCATCCTGATCGCGCCGATCACCATCTGGATCGCCCAGACCCTCGGCATCAGCCCGGTGCCGCTGCTGATCACCAACGCCCTGCTCTCCAACACCGGCGGGGTCGGTACGCTGGTGGGCGATCCGCCGAACATCATCATCGGCTCGGCGGCCGGCTTCAGCTTCAACGACTTCCTCACTCACGCTCTGCCAATCGCCTTCGTCGCCTGGGTCGTCGTGCTGATCACCCTGCGCTTTGTATTCCGCGAACAACTCGCCGTGCGGCCCACCCACATTGACGCCCTCATGGATATGCACGCCGACGAGGCCCTCCACGATCGCGGGTCCCTGAATCGCATCCTGATCGTCTTCGCCGCGGTGATCCTGATGTTCTTCCTGCACAACGCCCTGCACCTCAGCCCGGCCTTCGTGGCCCTGGCCGGCGCCTCGGCCGCGCTGCTCTGGGTGCGCCCGGCGGTCGACAAGATTCTCGAAACCGTCGAGTGGTCGGTGCTGCTCTTCTTCGCCTCGCTGTTCATCGCCGTCGGCGGTCTGGAAGCCTCCGGCGTCCTGGAGAAGGTCGGCGAGGCCGTGGCCGACCTGGCCATGGAGAACCTGCTGCTCGCCGCCATTGTCACCCTCTGGGTCGGGGCCATCGCCTCGGCCATCGTCGACAACATCCCCTTCACCATCGCCCTGGTCCCGATAATCCAGCAGCTAACCGCCCTGGGCATCAACGCCTCGCCGCTCTGGTGGGCGCTGGCGTTCGGGGCCGGCTTCGGCGGCAACGGCACCCCGATCGGCTCCACTGCCAACGTGGTCACCATCACCGTCAGCGAGCGCACCGACACCCCGATCACGACCCGCATGTGGCTGCGTTCGGGGCTGATCGCGATGCTGACCACCACGACCATCGCCAGCATTCTGTTCGTCGTGTTCTTCGAGCTCTTTAGGACGCCCTAGGCGGCCGTCGGGCTCAGTCGTCCCCGCTAGTTCGCTAAGCCCCGGCGGTCGCGCCCGCTAGTCCCTGCTCGTTCGCGACGCCCCGTCCGGTAGTCGGGTCTAGTCGTCTCCGCCCGCCGCGTAAATGCGCCCGGCGCTGGTGGCCCCGGGCATCCACAGCGTCATGAACTCCAGCAGCCCCAGGTAGCTCTGCACCTTGCCCTGCTCATCCACGATCGGGATGCCGCGCAGGCCGTTGGAGTGCAGCGTCAGGAAGGCGTCCTCGGCCGTGTCCTGGAAGGAGATCGACACCGCTTCGGTCATCATCTCCCCCACCGTGTCATGCACCGCCAGCAGGAATGAGGCGTCCAGCATCCGCTTCAGGTCCATCAGGTCTTTGGTGTAGCCCTCAGGCAAGACGTCGGCGAGGATGTCGTCGATCAGCCGGCCGATTTCGAGGATGCCCACCAGCTGGTCCTCAGCGTCCACCACCGCCAGAGTGTTGATGTCGCGATGGCGGCAAAACAGCCGCACCGCGTCCACCGTCGGCGTCTGGGGGTGCACCGCCGCCGCCGCGCGCGGGCCCAGATAGTCGCGGATTTCGGCGATGGTCGATTGCCGGTTGATCTTGAAGTCGGCCTGGTGCACGGGGTTCGCCTTCTCAGCGGTTCGGGGCCCGTCCCCAAGGTAGCACGATCACCCGCTTTTCGGATCGCGCTCCGCGTCGTCGTGATCCTCTTCGGCGTCCACGGCGGCGGCGCTCTCGCCAGGCTCTTCCGGCTCCGCCTCGTCCTCGCTGGCGCCGTCGGCTTCGATCTCGTCAGGTTCTTCCGGCGCCACGCCTTCCAAATCGGTGGCCGCCGCGATCTCCTCAAGCTCCGCCAGCGCCTCGTCGTCCGGGTCCTCGAAGTCGTCGCCGCTCAAGATCACCAGCCCGCTTTCCTCCAGCTGTTCCAGCTCGGGCACCAGGTTGCGGATCTCGTGTTCTGGCAGCGTCGCCAGCAGGCCGGCGACCTGCTGCGCGAACTCTTGCGCCTCATCCTCGTAACGGCCGAACGGGTCCGCCATCCGCAGCACCGCATCGTTCAACACCACTGCCTCCCAATCGATCATGTATGGCACCAGGGCGTAGTCGCCGATCGCCAGCAGGTCGCGCCAGCCGTCGATGTACTGGTAGGCCAGGAACAGGCTCTCCTCCCAGACCGTCAGCTCGCCCAGGCCCCGGTGCAGCCGCCGCCAATCGACCCGACTCCCGGCCTCGTGCTCGGCCAATGCCCGCACGATGATTGCCCGGCCGAACGCGCGGGTACCATTCGGCGGCGCCAGCATCGCCTGTTTGATGTGCCCCTCGGCCACCTGCAGCACGATGTCCTCGCGCTCTTTGAGCGTCGTGTAAAGGCTCACCCGCGGGTCGATGTGGTGGTAGGCCTGGTCGACCTTGCGCAGGTCGGGGTCGCTCCAGCCCTGCGGCGAGTCATCGGCGAAGGCCTGCAGGCGCTCCAGCTTGGTCGCCCAGTCCACCCGCCCGGACAGCGTCATCGGGTCGTCGGCCAGCCCGTCCAGCACCCGCTCCCACTCGGTCAGTGTCCAGATGGTGTCCGGGTCGCGGTCGCCGTAGCGCCGTGTCGCCTCGGCCAGGAACATCCGCTGCACCTCGATCGCCGAGATCTCCCCATAGGTGGTGTCCTGCACCGACCAGCCGCCCTCCCAGTTGGCCGCGATCCGCCGCAGGTCGCGCACCGTGTCCACCAGGTCCACCGGCGGCAGCCAGCCATCGTCCAGCAGCTGCACCGCCAGCGCGGTGGTGCCGACCTTGAGCGCCGTGGCGTACTCCGAGCGGTTGGCGTCGCCGGCGATCACGTGCAGGCGGCTGCGGTTGCCCAGCGGCTCGTCGCGCAGGTTGATGATCGGCCGCCCGCCGAAGCGCACCCGCCGGCTGATGTCCGTCTCGACGAACCCGCTGCGCTGCGCGATCGAGTACCGGGGATCACCTTCTAGGCCCGGCACTTCCACCATGCCCGCACCGGCGAAAAGCTGCCGCGTCACTAGGAACGGCATGAACCCGGATACCACCCGCGGATCGTCCGGTTCGGAGCGCAGCGAGTAGTTCTCGTGGTAGCCGAAGGTGCTGCCAAAGTAGTCGGTGTTGTTCTTGATGAAATAGATCTCGTCGCGGCGGTCCAGTTCGTCCAGCGCCGCCAGTAGGATCCGGTCGCCGGCCATCTCGTGGGCGACTATCGAACCCAGCGTGCGGCACTCGGCTGTGGCGTATTCCAGGTGCCCGGAGTCGATGTAGAGCCGCCCGCCGTTGAACAGGAACCCCCCGTTGCCGGGCACCTCCCCCCACTCCCGCGGCGCCGGGTCGATCACCCCGTAATTGCCGGTGTCGAACACCTGCGCCTTCACCATCGCCGCGGCCTGCGCGGCGTCCACTGCGCCCACGCAGCCATATTCCACTTCGGTGCCGAAAAGCGCGTCCTGCATCGGTCCCGGTCCTGCGCCCTACTCGCCGCCCGGCTGCGGAGTCGGGTCGGGAATTTCGCGGATGATGCGCTTCACCCGTTTATCCAGTTCGTCGTCTTCCTTCTTCTTCGGCTTGCTCGGCGTCTTCGACGGCTTCGCCGGCGCGTCGGTTTCCAGCACCGGCGCGCCCCCCGCCGCGAAATCTATATCCATCATGCTCAATTTCTCCCGGACTCCAGTCTGGCGACCGCTTCGGCGAGCGTTGCCGCTTCCGCGAACACCTCCTCCAGCCGGTCGATCACGTCCCCGGCCACCGCTTCCATTTTGATCTCAATCGTCCTGCCGTCCAGTTCCAGGGTCACGGAATCCCATTCCATGTTCTTCACGTGGCTCCCGAACCGGCGCAGGATCAATCCTCGCAAGGTCCCGCGGGTTCCCGAAGGCGGAGTATCCGCCGCCGCCGCCACCCGCTCGGCGCTGACCAGCGTGCGCATCCGGCCGCTCTCCACCAGCGAGTCGTACAGGCTCATCTCCGGGTCCACTAGGTGATAGGCAAGATCGATCTTGCGGCGGCTGGCCAGGTCGAGTTCCGCCGCTCCGCCCAAGCTCTCCAGCAGGTTCCGCTTCGCCACCCAGTCCAGCCGGTCGCCGGCCGCCGCCGGGTCGCGGCGCAGCAGGTCCAGTAACTCCCGCCACTGGCTCAACACCCAGCCGCGCTCCGCGCCCTCCACCCCCTGCCGCTCCAGCGTCTCCAGGTAGCGCTCCATGATGTCGAGCGCGGTCACCGCTTCGCCCGAGTCCAGCTCCGTCGTCGCCCGCAGGTCCGGGTCGCGCGAGAACTCCCGCACCGCCCGCACCGGATCGCGCAGCCGCATTCCGAACTCTTCGTCGGCCACCAGCCGATCCAGCACCAACCCGCTCATGCCCGCCTTCAGCGCCGTGGCGTATTCGGAGCGGTTGGCGTCGCCGGCGATCACGTGCAGCCGGCGGTACCGGTCTTTGGCCGCGTGCGGCTCGTCGCGGGTGTTGAAGATGGGCCGCCGGGCGGTGGTGTTGATGCCGACCTTCTCCTCGAAGAAGTCACCCCGCTGGCTGAGCTGGAATTCGGCCTCGCCAGCCACTTTGCCCTCCGATCCCACCTTCCCCGCCCCCACTAGCACCTGCCGAGCCACCAGGTACGGCGTCATTCCATCGACCAGCGCCTGGAACGGCACCGCTCGTGGCACTAGGTAATTCTCGTGGGTGCCATAGGAGCGCCCGTGGTAGTCGGTGTTGTTCTTCACCACCAGCACCTTGCCGTCGGCGGCCGACTCGTTACGCGCCTGCTGGCAGGCCAGCAGCAGGCGCTCGCCGGCCTTGTCCTGGGCCACCAGGTCCTTCAGCGAAACGCAGATCTCGGTGCAGAACTCCGGGTGGTTGTGGTCGTTGTAATAGCGCGCTCCGCTGGGCAGCACCGTATTGGCCAGCAGTTCCTCGGCCGACATTTTGGAACTTTTCGAGGTGGAGTCGCACAGGTCGTGGGGGTCGCGTTCGAGCCGCTCGGCGCGGATTCCGCGCAGGTCCCAGTAGGGGTCCTCGCGGCTGTAGTCCCAGCCGCGAAACGCGCCCTCGACCGCCGCCGCCCGCACCAGCATCGACGCCTCGTAGCCGAAATCGATCTCCTCGCTGAATCCCACGCAGTTCATCCCGTATTCGGTTTCGATGCCCACCGGCCGGATCATGCCGACGCCTCCAGCGCCCTTGTCGGATTAACGAACTCCAACAGCGTCGCCCGCGGCGGGCAGTTGAAGCGCAACGGCAGGTTGGCCGTGCCGACCCCGGCGCTCACGTGGGTCGGCACGCCTTCCAGCATCATCAGGCCGTAGGTGGCCGGCAGCCGCAGCGCCGTGTTCGTCATTCCGCGAATGATGCCCCCGGGGGCCAAGATCTGACCGCCGTGGGTGTGGCCCGATAGCATCAGGTCGCAGCGCCGTCCGCCCACCAGTCGCGCCGCGTCGGGCGAGTGCGCCAGCAGCAATACCGGCTCCGTCGGATCAACCTTGGCGTAGGCGAGGTCCAGGTCGGCTATCCCGAAATAGGGGTCGTCGGTGCCCACCAATTGCAGCGCGTCGGAGACGGTTTCCAGGCGACAACTCGAGTTGCGCAGGGTGTTCAACCCCTCCTCCGCGAATACCCGCAGCACCGCCTCCGGGTGCGAAAAGCGGCCGATCGCGCCGATGAGGCGCTGGCCGAGCGTGCCGTGGTAGTGGTCGTGGTTGCCCAGGGTCACGAACGTTCCCAGCCGCGACTGCAGCCGGGCCAGCGCCCGCGCCGCCGGCCGCAGGCCCGGCGGCTGGGTGATCATGTCGCCGGTCACCAGCACCAGGTCGGGGTCCAGGCCTTCCAGTTGCCGCAGCGCCCCGACCGACCAGGTCTGTGGGCCCTTGGCGTGCAGGTCCGACAGGTGCAAGACGGTCATCCCGCCCAACGCCGACTCGCTCGCCAGCGGCACCCGGATCGTCTCGATCACCAGCGCCTGCGCTTTGCGCAGCGCCCAGCCCAGTGCACCCATTCCCAGGGCGCCAACCGCCGCCAGCGTCGATCCCGGGCGCATGCGGCGGGCCTCCTCGATTGGGTTTGGGGGTGGATGCCGCCCCGTCCGGGCAAGCATTTACCGGCCGTTGATGGGTGAATCTATACTGGCCGGACCAGCCCACGATTGTAGCGGGTTGGACCACCCACCACCCGTCCCGATTCGCATGAGGAGCACCTCGATGTCCAGTTCCGACCAGCCCACCTTCAAGCTCGGTTTGTTGACCGGCGGCGGCGATTGCCCTGGTCTCAATGCCGCCATCCGCGCCGTGGTTCGCAAGTCCATCATCAACGGCTGGCAGGTCCTGGGCTTTCGCAACGGCTGGGCCGGGATTCTGGAGCGCGACTTTTTCGAGATGACCGACCGTCACGTCTCCGGCATCCTTAACCAGGGCGGCACGATGCTGGGCACCTCGCGGACCGATCCCCGCAAGAACAAGGGCAACTACGAGAAGGCCCGCTCGATCTTCGAAGAGCCGGGGCTCGATGCGCTCGTCGCCATCGGTGGCGATGACACCCTCTCGGTGGCCAATCAACTGGCCGCCGACGGCCATCCCGTCATCGGCATCCCCAAGACCATGGACAACGACGTCCAGGGCACCGATTACTGCATCGGCTTCGACTCCGCCGTCACCCGGGTCACCGAGGCGCTGGACTACCTGCACACCACCGCCAGCTCGCACCATCGCGCCATGGTCGTCGAGGTCATGGGCCGCGACGCCGGCTGGGTCGCCACCATCGCCGGGCTCGCCGGCGGCGCCGACTACATCATAATCCCCGAGGTCGCCGCCCAGCTCGGCGACATCCTCGAGCGGCTCAACATGCGCCGCGACCAGGGCAAGGATTTCAGCATCATCGTCATCTCCGAGGGCGCCCGCATCGAAGGGCTCGCAGAGGCCGAAGCCCGTGTGCCCGGCAGCGACGAGTTCGGTCACGTCGACCTGAGTTCCAAAGAACTCGGCCGACGTCTGGCCAACGCCATCGAGGACGGCACCGGCATGGAGACCCGCGTCACTGTGCTTGGCCACGTGCAGCGCGGCGGGCCGCCGTCAGTCTTCGACCGCGTGCTGGCCACCCGCCTCGGCGTGACCGCCGTGAACATGGTGCGCAACCAGCGTTGGGGCTACATGCCGGCGCTGCAGGGCCGCGACATCGTCGAGGCTCCGCTGACCCAGGCCGTCGGCACAAACCGCAAGGTCGACTTGGACCTGTACGAGGTCGCGGAGATCTTCTTCTAGAGTCGCACAGCGCCGGCATCCGCCGCCCGCATCCGCGGGTTTTGTCTGAAACTAGCCGCCCCGGTCTAGGCCGGCGTCACCGCGTCCCGGCCCATCGACCGGAACTTCTCGTAGCGCGCCGCCACCAGTTCCTCCACATCCCGCCCGGCCAGCGCCGCCAGTTCGTCCTCCAGGGTCCCTCCCAGCAACTCGGCGGCGGTGTCGAAATCGATGTGCGCGCCGCCTGCCGGTTCTGGCACGATCCGGTCCACGATCCCCAACTCAATAAGGTCCGGCGCGGTGAGCTTCAGCGCGGCGGCGGCCTCCGGGGCGAACTTGTGATCCCGCCACACGATGCTGGCTGCACCTTCCGGTGAGGCCACCGAATAGACGCTATGTTCGAGCATCAAGATGCGGTCGCCGATGCCCAGCGCCAGCGCCCCGCCGCTGCCGCCCTCGCCGATCACCACCACCACAATCGGCACCCGCAGGCCGGCCATTTCGAGCAGGTTGTCGGCGATTGCCCAGGCCTGGCCGCGCTCTTCCGCTTCGAGGACCGGGCTGGCGCCGGGGATGTCCAGCAGCGTCACCACCGGCATCCCGAATTTCTCTGCCTGCACCATCAACCGGCGCGCCTTGCGGAAGCCCTCCGGGCTGGCCATGCCGAAATTGCGGCGCACGTTTTCGCGCGTGTCACGGCCTTTCTGGTGGCCGACCACCATCACCCGCCGCCCGGCCAGCTTGGCTGGCCCACCCACCACCGCCGGGTCGTCGCCGAAGTGGCGGTCGCCGTGCATCTCCACGAAATCGGTCAGGATCAGGTCCATGAAATCCAGCGCGTGCGGCCGGTCCGGGTGGCGCGCCAGCTGCACCTTGTCCCACGGCGTCAGTTCGGCGAAGACCCGTGTGGCGCAGGCCTTCAATTCGAACTCCAGCTCGCTAATCTGCGCCTCGCGGTCGCCCTTGTAGCCGCTGTCGGCGCGGATCTTTTCCAGGTCCTCACGCAGCTTCACCAATTCTTTCTCGAACTCGGGAGTGGCCATCAGGACTGCCCGCCGGCCGGTTGGCTCTTGTCGATCTTCGGCGTCGCCTCCGCCGCTTCCGCCGGGCTTTCCGTCGGCGCGCCGGCGCCGGTGTACAGGTCCAGCAGCCGGCCCAGCAGGTCCTTCAGCGCCCGACGCGGCGAGACTAGGTCGATCATCCCGTGGGCCTGCATGAACTCGGCGCTCTGGGCGTCGTCGGGCAGTTTTTGCTTCACGATCTGTTCGATCAGGCGGCGGCCGGTGAAGCCGATTGTCGCGCCCGGCTCGGCGACAATCACATCGGCCAGCGAGGCGAAGCTGGC
>CAZVZW010000034.1:0-17330 GCA_964631365.1 uncultured Chloroflexota bacterium
TCCCAGACTTCAACGTCGCTAACCAGCTTGCCGGTCATGAACGAGGCCCGCGAAGGCGCGCAGATCGGCGAGTTGCAGTAGGCGTTCTCGAAGGTGGTGCCGGCCGCCGCCAGCCCGTCCATCACCGGGGTGTGCAGGAAGGGGTGCCCGTAGGCACCGCTCCACGCCGCCGAATGCTGGTCGCTCATGATAATCAGGATATTCGGTTGCTCGGACATTTCGCTCCTGTACCACCGGCCCGCGCCGGCTGCTGGTGACGCTCTATTCGCTCTCTGACCAGGGCGGGGTATAGGGCTTGCCGCCCATCGACTGGTTAATCACCATCCGCGCCTGTTGCCCGGCGATGATGTCCGCCTTGATCGCCGCGGCGTCCCAGCCGTCCAGGATGGCCGCCGTCATCTCCGCAACCCGGCCGGCGTGGGCCGGATCGGCCGCCAGGTCGGTCAGTTCGTCCGGGTCGGTCTCCAGGTCGAAGAGTTCCGGCGGATCGTCCAGGTAGTAGTTCAGCTTGTAGTGCCCGCGGCGCAACATCCGGCCCGGGGTGGTCGTGCCGTGGGCGTGGTACTCGGAGAAGGCCTCGCCGTCGCCGTCTTCGGCCTCGCCGCGCAGCAGCGGCGCCAGGCTCACCCCGTCCGTTTCGTTGTTGTCGGCGCCGGCCACGTCCAGCATCGTCTGCACCAGATCCAGAAGCGAGGTCACCTGGCTGTGCCGCGAACCCGGTTCCACCACCCCCGGCCAGCGCACGATCAACGGAACCCGCGTCGATGGGTCGTAGAAGGTGCACTTGTACCACATCCCGTGCTCGCCCAGGCTTTCGCCGTGGTCCGAGGTGTAGACCACGATCGTGTTGTCCGTCAGGCCGTTGGCATCCACCGCCGCCAGGATCTCGCCGATCTTGTCGTCGCCGAACTCGGTCAGGCCGTAGTAGGCCGCCCGCGCGACCCGGGTCTGCTCCTCGGTGATCCCCTCCGCCTGGAAATGCCCGCGTAGGCGCTGAGTCTGCGGGTGGGCCTCCTCGAGGGGGACGGTCGGAGTGCGCGGCAGGTCGGCGTTTTCGGGGTAGTAGCCGTAGTAGTACTCGGGCCGGACCGTGAACGGGAAGTGGGGAGCGAAGATGCCCACGCACATTGCCCAGGGCCCCTCGTGGCGTTCGTCGTCCAGCAGGTAGGTCACGGCGCGCTTCGTGGCCTCGTCGTCGTAGCGCTGCTGCACGTTGTCGCCCGCACCGGTGCCCTCGGTCAGCCGTTCGCTCACCGCCAGCGGCTCGGCCAGCTGCCCCTTTGTCCAATCAGGCAGATTGGTGTGATAGCCGCCCTCGCCGTGAATGTCCGGCATGATCCGCTTGCTGAAGCCGTGGATCTGGTCCCGTCCGATGAAGTGCATCTTCCCGCACAGGACCGTTTCGTAGCCGGCGTTGTTCAGGCGGTGCGCCCACGTAGGGATATCCGACGCCAGCGGCACCGTATTGTCCCAGACGCCTGTCCGGTACAGATGCCGCCCGGTCATGAACGAGGCCCGCGACGGCACGCAAAGCGGCGAATTGCAGTACGCGTTCTCGAATACCGCGCCCTCGTCGGCCAGGCGTTGCTGGTACGGGGTCCGCACGAAGGGGTGCCCGTAGGGGGTGCTGATGGTCGGATCGTGCTCGTCGGACATTATGACCAGGATGTTGGGCTTCGCCACTGCTCAGGCACCTTTCATCGGTTATTCGACCATCGCCATTCCCGGGGGAGGCGGGTCGGGTCTACGTATTGCGCGATAGGTGGGGCTATCCGTACTTGCCGTTGCGCCAGGGCGGACTCCACGGCCGGTTGTTGGTTGCGCTGAAAACCAGCTTCCGTTCCTTCTGGGTCCGGCGGACATGCTCGTCAATCGCCTCCGGGTCCCAGTCGTCCAGGATGATCTCGGTCAGTTCCTTGATCACGTCGGCATGTGCGGGATCTTCTCCGAGGTTGTTGAACTCGCCCGGATCCGCCTCGAGGTCGTATAGCTCGGGCGGCTCGCCCAGGTAGTAGTTCAACTTGTATTGCCCGCGCCGCACCATGCGTCCGGGGCGGTCGGTGGCGTGGGCCTCGTACTCGCATAGGGCGATGCCGCCGTCGTCGGCGGTCTCGCCGCGTAGCAGCGGGGCCAGGCTGGCGCCGTCGGTGCCGTTGGCGTCCGCCTTGGAGATGTCCAGCATAGTCGCGATGAAGTCCAGCAGCGAAGTGATCGTCTCGAACCGGCTGCCGGCCTCGGTGACTCCGGGCCAGCGGATGATCATTGGAATCCGCGAGGACTGCTCGTAGAACGAGCACTTGTACCACATGCCGTGCTCGCCGTTCAGTTCACCGTGATCCGCCAGGTAGACGACCACCGTGTTCTCGGCGAGGCCGTTGGCCTCCAGCCCGTCGAGGATGGCCCCGACGCGGGTGTCGCAGAACTCCACCAGGCCGTAGTAGGCCGCGCGGGCCTTACGAATTTGCTCCTCCGGGACGTTTTCGGTAGTAAAGTGGCGCCGCAGGCGCTGGCTCTGGGGATGCAGGTTCTCCAGGTGACCTTCCGGGATATTGGGCAGATCGGCCTGCTCCGGGTGGTAGTGGTGGTAGAACTCGTCCCGGGCGATGAACGGAAAATGCGGCGTAAAGATCGACGAGCACAGCACCCAGGGCTGCTCGTGGCGGGTCGGCTCCGACAGGTAGGTAAGCGACTTGCTGACCACCTCATCGTCGTAGTCCATGTGTTCGTGGTCCCCGGGGCCGGGCTCCTCGTGGAGCCGCTCGCTCATGTCGCGGAACTCACTGCTGCCCCAGATCGGCAGGTTCTCGCCGCCCCCGCCCATGCCGTGGATGTCCGGCACGATCCGTCGGGTGAAGCCGTGCAGCTGGTCCGGGCCGATGAAGTGCATCTTCCCCGCCAGGCAGGTCTCGTAGCCGGCATTGTTCATACGGTGCGCCCAGGTCGGCTGATCCGACCCCAACGGCACGGTGTTGTCCCACACCTGCACGCGGTGCAGATGCTTTCCGGTCATGAACGAAGCCCGCGACGGCACGCACAGCGGCGAGTTGCAGTAGGCGTTCTCGAAGACCGCCGCCGAGTCGGCGAACCGCTGCATGTGCGGCGTCCGCACAAACGGGTGCCCGTAGGGGCTGCTGACGCCGGGGTCGTGCTCGTCCGACATGATGATCAGAAAGTTGGGCTTGCTCATGGGGGCGGCCGGACTCCTTCGCTCAGATGCCAATCCATTCCCAGGTCGGCGGTCCGTGTCGGCTCTCCGTGCCCTGTTGGGACCGGGTGGACGGGGGGCAATTCTGCGCTCGCTCAGGGGTAAATGCAATTTGCGACAGCAGGGACGCGAAGGCGATAATCTGGGCGGGAAAGGTCCGGCGACGCGCCACTCGCGGCGCCGGCGGCGAACAACCGCAAGTCAGACTATTGGCAGGGAAATGACAGTACGGCAACAGGTGGCGGTGGTCACCGGCGGCGACGCCGGGATCGGGCTTGAAGTGTGCCGCCGGCTCGCCGAAGCCGGCGTGCAGGTGGTCCTCACCAGCCGCGATGAGGCCGACGGCGCCGTCGCCGTCAGCGCGCTAGACGGCGACGGGCACAGCGTCCTCTACGTGCAGTTGGACCCCGACGACCTCCGCAGCATCGGCCGCGCCGTCGGGTTCGTTGCGGCCGCTCTCGGCCGGGCCGACATCCTGGTCAACGCCTACTCCACCCCGCCCCTCGATGAATCCATCGATCCGCTGGCCGCCGACGCCGCCCGGGCCCTCAACACCGGCCGTGGCTTTGTGGGGGTCATGCGCCGGGGCGGCTACGGGCGCATCGTCACCCTCGCCAGTGATGTCGCGCTGCCGGCCAACGCCGGCGCCCGTTCCGACCGCCACATCCCCGCTGCCGGTGCGCTGGCCGCCTCGCGCACGCTGGCCGCCGCCGACAGCGATGGCGCCGATATCAAGGCCAACGCCGTTTGCCTGCGTCCCGGCAGGCGTTATCGAAAACGCGACATCGAGACCGTCCTGCAACTCGCGCTGCTGCCTCCCGAAGGCCCCAGCGGCGCCGTCTACCGGGACGGCAAGTCCCTGGCCGACTAGCCCGGCGCCCAATCTGCGGGCGGTCGCTACCCGAGAATCCTCCCCCTCCCGGGCTCTTTTCCCCTGTCCACCTAGACCCAAAGGACTAGTTCCATGGGCCTAGTCACGTCTGCGACAAATTAGGGCCGAATGGCGATGCCGCCAAGCCCAACGGAACCTACATTTGGGACGAGCCAAAAAGAATTCGCAGCGAAGGAGGATCTTCATGAACGATCGAAGGCTCTATCGGAGCGAGCAGGACAAGATGCTATTCGGGGTGGCCGGCGGTCTTGCCGACTACTTTGACGTCGATGTCTCGCTCGTGCGGCTGGGTTGGGTGTTGATGTGCGTGCTCACCGTCGGAGTCAGCATCCTTGCCTACCTGGCTATGGGCATCGTCACCCCCACCTACTACCAGGTCTACTGCGTCGAAGAGAACGGTGATGACGCCCCGGAGGATGGCGACGATCTTTCCGAAGCGGGTGACGAAACCGGCGAAACGGCTGCCGACGACTCCGCCGCCAGTTTCGCAGCCTGGCTTCGCAGATCACCCTGCTGGTGTCGATCCCGCTGATTGTGCTGCTCGCCGCGGCGGCCCTCGGATCCCTGCTGCTAAACCACAACTTGCGCCTCAGCGGTTCGCGGTCCACCAATAACGGTTTCGCCGATGCGACCGAGGTCACCACCCGCGTCGACGCCTTCAGGCTTCTGCGCCAGGCCCCGTTCGACAGAGAAGTTCCCGCTCCCTTCGCTATCGTGGTCGAGTTCGAACGCGGCGACGGGAGCGTACTGGAGCAGGTGCTGCCGTGCGTCCCGGACGAAACCCGGCCGTCCATCAGCCGTGGCATCCTCATTGGCCCCGGCGAGACCTTCGTCGTCGCCGGGGACCGCAACGGCCGCGTCGTTGCCGGGATCGGCCACATCGCCCCGACTAGCCTGACCGGCGACTGGCGCCGTTTCGTCGCCGACCGCCTCGGCCCCGAGCGGCCGGCCCAGGAGCACCCGATCGAGGATCTGACCCGACGCGAGTCCGAGCTCCTGCAGATCATGGCCCCGCGGCGCCCGTAACCGCTAGATTGCCGAAGAACTGGTCATCGCCGAGCGCACGGTCAAGATCTACGTCGCCAACGTCATCGCCAAGCTCGGTACCACCAACCGCACCGCCGCCGTCTTGAAGGCCCTGGACCTGGGTGGTGGACCGCTAGGCCGGATTTCCGCGCCCTAGAACCCCATTTTCGCGCGTATGTCAGCCTGCTCCGGGTAGCCGTGCTGGTCGCGGTGATAGGCGTTATCGAAGAAGTTGGTGGTCTTGAACCACTCGTGCCGCCCGTCCACGGCCACATCGCGCACGCGATCACGCAGCGCCGCCTGCTCCGCCTCCGTCATCGGCACGAAATCGCGGGCGATCGCCAGGTCCTGCTCCAGATCGCGCAGGGACGTGATTCCGCAGGTCAGCGTGGTGATCGGCTGCGATAGGGCGTATCTACGGCATTCCTGGGCCGTCAGCCCGGTCTCCGAGGCGATCTGTCCGAAGCCGCCCAACGATTTCATCCCCACGCAGGCCATTCCCTGCTCCAGCGCGCCCGGCAGAACCTGCCCGGCGAAGCTACGGAACATGCTGTCCAGTACGTTGATCGGTATCTGGCAGCAATCCCACTCCATGTTGCGGTCCAGCATGTCCACCAGAATCGCCGGGTGCTTGTGGCCGGTGAAGCCGATATAGCGCGTCTTGCCCTGCTCGCGCGCTTCCAGCAGCGCCCGCAGCGCGCCGTCCTCGGCGAAGATCAGGTCCGGGTCATTGTCGTAATTGCACTCGTGCAATTGCAGCAGGTCCACCGAGTCGGTCCGCAGGCGCGTCAGGCTCTCGTCGATCTGCACCGCCGCCTCCGCGTAGCCGCGCGCGCACACCTTGGTTGCCAGGAACAGGTCGTCCCAGCGGTTCTCCAGGGCTTCGCCCATATACATTTCGCTTACCCCGTCGCCGTAGTCCCAGGCCTCATCGATGAAGTTGATCCCGGCGTCGATGGCGGTGGTGATGATCTCGAGCGCCATCTCGCGCTCGATGTTCTTGCGAATTATGTGGCCGCCGCCGAGGGCGATGATCGTCACCTCGTCGTCGTAACGCCCGAAGCGTCGTTTCGGAATTGCTCGCGTGTCTACTGCGCTCATTTGCCCGCCAATCGCGTGGTTCCCGTCCCGGTCGTGCAATATAGTCGTTTCGCGCGCCGCTATCCGCGCCGGCGTTAGCGCGGGTCGATTTCCGCCCGGGCCCGCGCCAGGTCCTCCGGCGTGTTGATGTTGCGCGACGACTGTCCGCCGGGATCGAGCCGTGCGAACTCCGCCGCCGGCACCTCGCGCACGTCCACGCCGGGGTAGAAATCGACGATCCGTCGCCGACCCGATTCGAGCAGCGCCAGCGCCGGGGCTGCGCAGGTCTTACGGTACACCGCGTGCAGCGTCTGTGCCCGGCCGTCCAGCACTGGCACCGTCACGTCATGGCCACCGGCAAGTTCCAGCAGCGCCGCCGCCGTCGCCGGCGCCAGGAACGGCATGTCGCAGGCCGCCACGAAGACATATTCGTGACGCGCCTCTTGCAGCGCCGTGTAAATGCCTCCCAGCGCCCCGCCTCCCGGAAACAGGTCCGCACATTGCCGCCAGCCCTCTCCAGGCAAAGGTTCCCCGCCGATCACCAGCACCTCCGGAAATATCTCCCCCAGCGCCCGCAGCACCATTCGGCTGATCGTGGTCACGCCGTGCTCACGGGACACGATCTCCAGTCCCGCTTTGTCGGTTCCCATGCGCCGGCTCTGGCCGCCGGCCAGCATCGCGCCGCTCGCGGCCAGGGGTGCCCGTGATTCGGTGGCGGAGTTCGTAGCGGCGTTTCTTTCTGGTGATGCCCGGCCCGGGCGCGGTGGAGTCTAGTCCCTCGCCCGCGCCGGCTGCCCGCAGCCGCAGTTCCCGTCTACAACGAAACTGCTGCGGCGAATGTATCTTTCTTGATGGCTAACTTCAGGCTACCTGCCCCACACCGGTTCAGGCCGGATATGGCGATAGATTTGCCCGCGCCCGCTTCGATCGTTGATAATCTCCCGCAAGCTGGGAGGTTTGTTGAGACTGGAGTTGATTGTTGCCACGAAACCTTAAGCGGCGCACCTTTCTGATGGGAGCCACGGGTGCGCTTGGACTTGGAAACCTCCCATTCCTGATCGCCCCCGTCGCCGCCGCCGAAAGCGATCTGCGGCCCCTCACCGACCTCGAGCCGCTCGCCACCGTGTACGATGACGTCAGCGGGCATCACATCACCGGCAAGATCCTCGACCACTGGCTCCAGCACGGGCGGATCCGCGTCTTTGGCCACCCCATCAGCGAGCCGCTGATTTCCGACGGCCGCACGATGCAGTTCTTTGAAAACGGCGTCCTCAGCGAAGACCCGGACACCCGCGACCCCAGCGGCGTCAGCGCCATGAACCTGGGACAGACCTGGTGGGATGCCAATTCCGAGGCCCTCGACATCAGCTCGGTCGATGCCCGCTCCAGCTACTGGATGAGGTTGACCGGTCGCGGCGTCAACCCCGAGTTCTGGGTTAAGTACCTCGACGAGGGCGCCGCCTTCTCCTGGGGCTATCCGATCACCTGGGGACAGGTCGTCGACGATCAACTCACCCAGGTCTACCAGAAGACCCGCTTCATCATGACCGCGGACGGCCCGGTGCTCGATCCGCTCGGTCGCTGGCTCGCCAAGCTGTGGTCCATCGACACCACTCCGGTCGGTCGGCTGCCCGGCATCGTGCCTTATCGCGCCGACCGTTTCGCGCCGGACTACGGCCCGCTCGAAGAGCGCCGCGTCGACATCAACCTCACGGAGCAGATCGCGCGCTTCTACGCCGGCGATCAGATGGTCTACCCAGCCCTGATCTCCAGCGGTCGGCATCCCAACTACACCTGGCAGGGCACGTTCAACATCTTCAGCCGCATCATCGACGAGCGCATGACCGGCGGCACCGAAGAAGAAGGCAACCAGTACGACACCTGGAACGTCTACTACACCCAGTACTTCACCCGGTCCTGGATCGCCCTGCACTACGCCTACTGGCACGACGAGTTCGGCGTCCCGCAGAGTCACGGTTGCGTGAACATGCGCCTCGACGACAGCCGCTGGGCGTGGTTCTTCTGTGGCGTCGGCACCCAGGTGACCGTCCACAGCTAGACGGCGGCCGCCTCCGTCGCGATGGCCGGTGGGCCACATTCGGCGCAGCTGCCCAGGATCTCCAGCGTGTGCCGGCGCACCCGGAACCCGGTCGCCACCGCGGCCGCGATCACCTCGTCCTCCAGCTCGCAGCCGTCAAACGTCGTCACTGTGCCGCACACCTCACACACCAGGTGATGCTGGTGCGCGGAGCGCCGGGCCAGGTACCGATGATGCTCCGGATTCGGGTGGACGGTCTCCACGGCCCCGATTTCACGCAGCGTGTCCAGCGTCCGGTATACGGTGCTGCGCGCCGCCGGCAGTCCGGCCGCCCCCAGCGCCAGCAGCAGTTCCTCCGCCGACATTCCGCCTGCGGCGGCGTCCAGCAGGCGCAGAATCCCGCGCCGGGCCGCCGTCGAGCGTCCTCCGGCCCGGCGCAGCGCCGCTTCCGTCGCCGCAACCCAGCGCGACGCTTCCGTTTCCGTCGCTCTCGGCCCGGGGTTACCGACCTTCATCATTGACTCCAAATGCGACATTGTCCTAGTATGATTTCTATCGCAACATAGTCGCAATTAGGGCGTGATTTAGTCAAATGGTTTCGAATCGGCCGGGGACGCGGATGTCGTGCCGCGCCGCGCCGGCGCGGCCGCTCCGAGCGATCTTGCTCAGCCTGGTCCTGACCCTCGCGCTGGCCGGCTGCGCCGGTTCCGGCCCCACATCCTCCTCGCTCGCTGACAACGACGCCCTCCAAGTCGTCGCCACCTTCGGCGTGCTCGGCGATCTCGTCCAGCGCGTCGCCGGTGGCGGCATCGCCGTTGAGGTCCTGGTCGGCCCCGGCGGCGATCCGCACGATTTCCGGCCCCTGCCGGCCGAGCAGGCCGCCGTCGCCGCCGCTGACGTTGTCTTCGCCATCGGACCTGGCTTTGAAATCTGGCTCGACCGGCTACTCGCTTCCTCCGGCACCACCGCCCGCACCATCCACGTATCCTCCGGGCTCGATCCCCTCCTGACCGACTCCGGCGATCCAGATCCCCACGTCTGGCATGACGTCGGCCAGGCCATCCACATCGTCGGCAGCGTCCGCCAGGCGCTCGCTGCGGCCTATCCGGCCGACGCCGCCGGCTTTGACGAGCGCTCGGCGCGGCTGATCGCCGAACTAACCACGCTGGACGACTGGATCGTCACGCAGATGGCCTCCATCCCGGCCGACCGCCGCCGCCTGGCGGTCAACCACGACTCCTTTGGCCATCTCGCCCGGCGCTATGGACTGGAGATGGTCGGCGCGATCGTCCCCGCGCTCGCCGGCGAGGCCGTCGCGTCTTCCGCCGGGACGTTTGCCGGGCTGGTTGACCGTGTGCGTGAATCCGGCACCGTCGCCATCTTCGCCGAAAAGGGCACTAACTCCCGGCTCGCCGCCCAGCTTGCTCAAGAAGCCGGGGTGCCGCTCATCGACGGGCTTTACTCCGGCGCGCTCGGACCGGCCGGGGGCGAAGCCGGGACCTACCCGGGCATGATCCGCGCCAACATCGGCGTTATCGTCGCCGGTCTGGCCCCATGATCGGACCCCGCTTTCCGTATTGCGGCCGTGATCACGAGGCGCCGTTGCCCGGCGCCCCGACGCTAGCCGCCAGCGGATTGTCGGCGCGCTACAGCCCCGGGCTGCCGCTGGCGCTGGATGATGTGAGCGTGGCGATTGCCCCCGGCGAGCGGGTGGCGCTGGTCGGCCCCAACGGCGCCGGCAAATCCTCCTTGCTCAAGGCCGCGGCCGGGCTGTTGCGTCCCCTGCGCGGCGAAATCCGTGTTCTCGGGCACGCCCCCGAATGCTGCCACGACCGGGTCGCATTCCTGCCGCAGACCACCGAGATCGACTGGCGCTTCCCGATCGACGTGTATGGCTTCGTCCTCACCGGGCGCTACGTCCACCTAGGCTGGCTCAAGCGCCCCGCTGCCATTGACCGCGAGCTCACCGGGCACGCTCTCGAGAACATGGGCCTGGGCAGCCTGGCGCATCGCCACATCGGCCAGCTCTCCGGCGGCCAGCAGCAGCGCGTCCTCATTGCCCGGGCTCTGGCTCAGGACGCCGAGTTGCACCTGTTCGACGAGCCGTCCACCGCGGTCGACGCCTCCTCCCGCCAGCTCCTGACCCGGGTCCTCGACGAACTCCGCCAGCAGGGGCGCACCGCCATCGTCGCCACCCACGAACTCGACCGCGTCGCCACCGACTACGACCGCGCCATCTATCTCAGCGAAGGCCGGGTGGTCGACGCGCCCGCTGCCGGCTCCGACCACCACGGGTACCGCTGATGGACTGGTTGCTGGCCCCCTGGGAGTACGCCTTCATGCGCAACGCGCTCGTCGGCGGGGTGCTCATCGGGGCCATCTGCGGCGCGGTCGGCGTCTATGTCGTCATCCGGCGCATGGCCTTTGTCAGCGGCGCCCTGGCGCATGCCGTCCTGCCGGGACTGGTCCTGGCGCAGATCGCCGGTGTCAGCCTGTTCGCCGGGGCGCTGGCGGCCGGCATCTTCGCCGCCCTGGCCATCGGCTTCGTCTCGCGCGGCGGGACCGTCCGCGAAGACACCGCTATCGGCATCGTCATGACCTCGATGTTCGCGCTCGGCGTCGCCCTGGCCACCCGCGCCGGTGGGTTCCGCGATCTCTCGCCGCTGCTCTTCGGCGACATCCTCGGCATCGGTACGAACGACATTGTGGTTCTCGCGGTCTTTGCGTTGCTGGCGCTGGGCGCACTCTTCGTCTTCAACAAAGAGTTGCAGCTCGCCTCGGTCGACCCGACCCACGCCACCACGGTCGGGCTCAACGTCGATCTGGTGCGACTGGGTCTGCTGGTGGTCGTCGCGCTGGCGGTAATCGCCGGCATTCAATCCGCCGGCGTGGTCCTGACCGGCGCGCTGCTCATCATCCCGGCGGCCGCCGCCGTATTGCTGGCGCGATCGATTATCCGTCTGATGTTGCTGGCCGTTGGCATCGCGGTCGCGGCGGCGGCAATCGGGCTCTACGCCTCGTTCTACCTGTCGGTGGCGGCCGGCGCGGCGGTGGTGTTGACCGGCGCGCTGATCTTCGCGCTGGTTGGTGGCTGGCGGCAAATCCGCGGCGGCTAGCCGATTGGGAAGCCCCGGCCGCCGCTCACACGAACGAAACCTGCCGAGACGACCTCCCCAAAGTCCCGTCTCGGCAGGCTGCACTTGATAAGCGTTCTCGAACCCGCGCGTCGCCGTTTCGCGGTGCGTCCTGGTCGTTTCGCGGGCTCCCATTCTACGTGCTTGTCAAGCCCCCTGGCATAAAGATGATCGGAACAAGCCTCGCGGTTGTGCAGAAATCCCCTTCCGGCGGGTTGCTTTCACGCCCTTCCCCCGACTCCGAGGCGCTAAAGTTGAGTGGGATTGCGTCGCTCCCGAGCCATCTCCAGCCGGGGGCGTGACCGGGGGTGATCGCCATCGAGCGAAGCGGTACAAGGCCATACCCCCAGGGGAAGACGCGCCGATGAAGATCTTGCTCGTTGACGACGAAGCCAGCCTGGTCGCCACCATTGGCTACAACCTGCGCCGCGAGGGCCACCAAGTCATTTCCGCCGGCGACGGCGAACGAGCCCTGCAGCTGGCCGCCGAGCACGACCCGGCGCTGGTCATCCTGGATGTCATGTTGCCTGGGGTCGATGGCTTCGAAGTCTGTCGACTGATTCGCCGACGCTCGGCCGTTCCCATCCTGATGCTCACCGCCCGCGCCGAAGAGGTCGACCGCATCGTCGGACTCGAAATCGGCGCCGACGACTACCTGACCAAGCCGTTTTCGATGCGCGAACTGAGGGCTCGGGTAAAGGCCATGCTCCGGCGACGCGAGATGCTGCTCGAAGAGTTCGCCCACGAGGATGCCGCCGCCGATGTCGTCACCGACGGCGATCTGCGCATCGACATTCCGGCCCGCGAGGTCCTTCTAGGCGAGCAACCCTTGCGGTTCAAGCCGCGCGAATACGACCTGCTGCTTTTCTTGATGCGCCACCGCGGCCGGGTGTTCTCCGCCGCCACCCTGATGCGGAGGGTTTGGGGTCACGAACACATTGCCGACACTGGCACCGTCCCGGTGCACGTTCGCAACTTGCGCAAGAAGATCGAAGCCGACCCTTCCGATCCACGGCGCATCGTCACCGTCCGCGGCGCCGGCTACCGGTACTCGGCCTAGGCGGATGGTCCCCTTCTCCTTCCGCTCCACGGCCTTCTGGTCGGCCGTCACCGTCGTCGCCGGTGTGGCCGTCTTCGCCCTGGCGATCCTGGCCCAACTGCCGATCGCGGCCGACGAAACCGGCCGGGTGCTGCTCACCGGGTTAATCGTGCTCGCCGTCACCATCACCATCGCCGCCGGCCTGGTCTGGCGGGAATTGCGCCGCTCCGCCTCCGCCGCCGGCCAACTCATGGCCATCGCCCGCCGCCTTGCCGGGCCCGCTGAGGCGGACGACAACGAAGCCGCCGTCGGCGCCGGTATCGCCGGGGCCGTCGGCGAAGTCAGTCGCCGCGCCGGCGAAGCCGAAGGCTGGCTTCTCGAGCGCGATACCGAGCGCGCCCAGATGGAGGCCCTACTCACGCACATGGTCGACGGCGTCCTGATCGTTGATGGCAACGAACAAGTCCTGCACGCCAATCCCGCCGCCGAACGTTTGCTCGCCACCCACGCCGAGTCCGACGCACCGCGCACGCTGGCCGATTTCGCCCGCGACCACGAAGTCGTCGACCTCGTTCGCACCGCCCGGCTAAATAACCGGGACGGCGAGCGGGTTCTGGTTGTCGGACTGAATCGCGAGCCCGTCCGGGTCGTCGCGACGCCGGTGCAGGAATCCGGCGGCGAATGGGTGGTGATCCTGTTGCAGGACCTGTCCGGCATTCAGGCCGCCGACACCATGCGCCGCGAGTTCGTCGCCAACGTATCCCATGAGTTGCGCAGCCCGATCGCTTCCATGAAGGCCCTCGCCGAGACCCTGCAGGCCGGCGCGGTCGATGATCCCGCCGTCCGCGACGACTTCCTCGGCCGCATCGAGACCGAAGCTGACCGCCTCGCTCAGATGGTCGAAGAGTTGCTCGAATTGGCCCGCATCGAGGCCGGTCGCGACCGCCTCGAACGCCTGCACTGCGACCTCGGCGGGATCGTCCGGCGCGCCGCCGACCGCCTTCGCCCGCTGGCCGAGCGCGCGAAGCTGCATCTCGATGCCCCGCCCGAGGACGCCTATACCGAAGTCCACGCCGATCCGGCGATGCTCGACCGTGTTATCACCAACCTCCTCCACAACGCGGTCAAGTTCACACCCCCGGGGGGGCGCATCGCCGCTCGCGTCGACCGTCACGTCGGACGGGTGCTGCTCAGCATCGAGGACAGCGGCGCCGGCGTCGCCGCCGAAGACCTGCCCCGGCTTTTCGAGCGTTTCTACAAAGCCGACCGCTCCCGCTCCGGCGGAGGCACCGGACTCGGGCTCGCCATCGCCCGCCATCTTGTCGACCTCCACAATGGCGAGATTTGGGCCGAATCGCTCGGTCCCGACGAGGGCGCCACATTCTTCATTAGTCTTCCCGACGGTCCGGCGACGGCCGGCGACGAGGCCTGACCGGGACGGCGCGAGGCTTCGCCCCCCACCTCGCCACCGCCGCCGGCAAAACGTTAATCAGAAGTTCATCCGCGGTTCAACCGCGGCCGACCCAAACAGCTCGATCGCTGCTACATTTCCCGGTGGTCAGCGATATTCAGAGATGGGACGTGTTCTTGCCCGGTTCGGTCCGTCGGGTGGTGCGGTGGGGGTTGGTAATCCTGTTCATGGTTGTGGGCGCCGCCTGCGGTTCAGCGGCTGACGTCCAGACCATCTTCATCGACGGCTCCAGCACCGTCGGGCCCATCACCCAAGCCGTTGCCGAGGAGTTCCAGGGCAGTTTCCGCGGTGCCCGCGTTCCGGTCGGCGTCTCCGGCAGCGGCGGTGGCTTTCACAAGTTCTGCACCGGCGAGACCGACATCACCAACGCCTCCCGCCCCATCAAGAAGATCGAAATCGAGCTCTGCGCCGAAAACGGAATCGACTTTATCGAGTTGCCGATCGCCTTCGACGGCCTCGCCGTCGTCACCAACCCCGACAACGACTTTGCCGCCTGCCTGACCGTTGATGAACTGAAACGCATCTGGGAACCGGCTGCCGAGGCGGAGGTCACTTCCTGGGCGCAGGTCCGGCCCGGTTTCCCCGTCGAAGAGCTGTTGCTCTACGGCCCCGGCGTCGACTCCGGCACCTACGACTACTTCACCGCCGCCATCGTCGGCGAGGAGGGCGCCAGCCGCGGCGACTTCACGCCCAGTGAAGACGACAACGTCCTTGTGCAGGGCATCGCCGGCGACCGCAACGCGATCGGGTTCTTCGGCCTCTCCTACTTCACCGCGAACTCCGAGGCGCTCAAGCTGCTGGGCGTCGACGGTGGCGACGGCTGCGTCTCTCCATCCCCGGAGACCGTCAACACCGGCGGCTACCAGCCACTCTCGCGCCCGCTCTTCATCTACGTCAGCACCATCTCCGCCGAGCGCCAGGACATCCAGACCTTTATCCGCTTCTATCTCGAAAACGCCGGCCTGCTCGTCAGCGATGTCGGCTATGTGGCGCTCACCGACGAACTCTACATCCTAGGCATCGAGCGCTTCGAGAACCGCGTCACCGGATCCGTGTATTCGGGGGAGGGCGCTATGATCAACGTCGCCCTAGAAGACCTGTTGCGGGAGTAGCGCATCGCCATGGGAGTGAGCAGCGCGACGCCGCGGACCGACCGGACCGGCCTCCCGGCGCAGCTGGCGCCCAACCGCCGCCGGGTCATCACCGAGCGCATCGTCCACGGCCTGCTCTTCGCCGCGGCGGCGATTTCGGTACTCACCACCGCCGGCATCAGTTTTACCCTCCTAGGCGAGACGGTGCAGTTTTTCCGCGATGTCTCGGTGTTCGAGTTCATCACCGGCACCCGCTGGACACCGCTATTCGCCTCCAAGGACTTCGGTGTCTTGCCGCTGGTCAACGGCACCCTCGCCGTCGCCCTCGTCGCGATGGTCGTCGCCATCCCGGTCGGGCTACTCACCGCCGTCTTCCTCAGTGAATACGCCCCCCCGCGGTTGCGCTCGTTCCTGAAGCCCGCTCTCGAAGTCCTGGCCGGCATTCCCACCGTCGTCTACGGCTACTTCGCGCTCCTCTTCGTCACCCCGATCCTGCGCTCCTTCCTGCCCGATACGCAGGTGTTCAACGTCGCCAGCGCCGGCATCGTCATGGGATTCATGATCCTGCCGATGATGGCTTCGATATCCGAAGATGCCCTGCGGGCGGTCCCGGCGGGGCTGCGCGAAGGCGCCTACGCGCTAGGCGCCACCCGCTTCGAGACCGTCACTCGGGTCGTCTTGCCGGGGGCGCTCTCCGGCATCCTGGCCGCCGTCATCCTTTCCGTCTCGCGGGCCATCGGCGAGACGATGATCGTCTCCATAGCTGCCGGCCAGCAGCCCAAGATGGGCTTCGACCTGCTCTCCTCCATGGAAACCATGACCGCCTACATCGTCCAGGTCAGCCTCGGCGATACCCCCCAGGACACCATCGAGTTCCGCACTATCTTCGCCGTCGGCACCCTGCTCTTCGCCATGACCTTCGTCATGAACCTGCTCGGTGACTGGTTCGTGCGCCGCTACCGCGAGGTCTACGAGTGAGGGTTTCGGGCGGCGACCAGTGGAACCCCCGCATGGGCCGGCGACGGTGCTACGGCACGATCTTCCGCTACGCCACCATCGCCTCCACCGCGCTGGGCACGATGGTTCTGGTTGTGCTCATCACCGATGTCATCCGTCGCGGGGCCGGCGAGGTCGATCTGCACTTCCTCACCAGCTTTCCCTCGCGCTTCCCGGCCAAAGCCGGCCTGCGCACCGCCCTCGTGGGCACCTTCTGGATGATCGCTATGACGGCCCTGATCTCCTTCCCGATCGGCGTCGGCTCGGCTATCTACCTGGAGGAATACGCCCCTGAAAGCCACATCAAGCGCTTCATTCAGATCAATATCGCCAACCTGGCCGGCGTGCCCTCGGTCGTTTACGGGCTGCTGGGCCTGGGCCTCTTTGTGCGCAACCTGGCGCTCGGGCGCAGCATCCTGGCCGGCTCGCTGACAATGTCGCTGTTGATCCTGCCGATCATCATCGTCGCCTCTCGCGAGGCTCTCCGCGCCGTCCCCGTGTCACTGCGCGAAGGCGCTCTGGCCCTCGGGGCCAGCCGCTGGCAGATGGTCCGTCGCACGGTCCTGCCCGCCGCCATGCCCGGCGTCCTCACCGGCACCATCCTGGCCCTGGCCCGCGCCATCGGCGAGACCGCCCCCCTCATCACCATCGGCGCCCTCACCTATATCGCCTTCGACCCCAACGGTCCCATGGACCTCTTCACCGTCCTACCGATTCAAATCTTCAACTGGGTATCTCTGCCGCAGAAGGAATTCGCCAGCCTCGCCGCCGGCGGCATAGTAGTGCTGCTCGTCGTATTGCTGGTGGCCAACCTCGCGGCCGTCATCCTGCGTAACCGATTCGAAGGGAGAGGTTGATGATCAACCTGAACGTCGGCCGCTCCAATCCTGATGAGCCTGCCGGCGACGAGGCCGTCCGCGATGTCGTCCTGTCCAGTAACGACCTGAGCTTCTGGTACGGGGACACGCTGGCGCTTGAGGGCATCAGCCTGGAGATGCGCGAACGCGAAGTCACCGCCATCATCGGCCCCTCCGGCTGCGGCAAGAGCACCTACCTGCGCCTCTTCAACCGCATGAACGAGCTCATCCCGCGCACCCGGGTCGAGGGTCAGGTCTTCTTCCGCGATACCGATATCAATCACGCCGGCGTCGATCCGGTCGAGCTGCGCCGCCGCATCGGCATGGTCTTTCAGAAGCCCAACCCCTTCCCCAAGTCCATCTACGACAACGTCGCCTACGGCCCCCGGGTAAACGGCTTTCGTGGTGATCTCGACGGACTTGTCGAGCAATCGCTACGCCGCGCTGCCCTCTGGCGGGAAGTCTGCGACGACCTTAGCAAGAGCGGCCTGGCGCTTTCCG
>CAZVZW010000035.1:0-16685 GCA_964631365.1 uncultured Chloroflexota bacterium
ACCGCCGGGGTGTTTGGCAAGACTCTTGATCTCCCCGCCGAGATGACCTTGCTCAGCGACTTCCCCGACGCCGACGCCGGCAAGGCCTACGGCGCCTTCGACGCCGACGCCAGCGCCCACGAGCGCCTGACCGTGGTCGTCGATGAGGAAGGCACCATCATTCATAAGGTGCACAATGGCATCCCCGACATCCGCGACGAAGAGGAATCCCTGGCCGTCCTCTAGGCGGGGACTAGCCCTGCGATACCGACGCCTCCGGGTCCGCCATTGCCGGCGCGCCGTCGATCGAGATCACGATCTCGTCGTCGCGGCCGTCAACCACAACCGTGCATCCGGCTTCGCACTCGCCGTCCAGGATGACCCGGGAGACGCGGTTTTCGATCTCCCGTTGAATCGCGCGACGCAACGGTCGCGCCCCGTACTCAACGTCCCAGCCGTCCTCCAGGATGATCTCCTTGGCGGAGTCCGTGACTTCCAGTCCCAGGGACTGCTCGGAAAGCCGCTCCCGCAAGTCGCCAATCATGATGTCCACGATCTCCTTGACCTGCTTGCGGGTCAGCGAGTGGAAGATGATGATTTCGTCCACCCGGTTCAGGAATTCCGGGCGGAAGGTCTGCCGTAGCTGAGTCATCAGCCGGGACTTCATCTCTTTGTACGAGTGCGCCTCGTCCTTTTCGTTGCCGTCGCCGTCGGAGGCCGGCCGGAACCCAACCGAGTCTTGGCGACGGATGCGCTCCACCCCGACGTTGGAGGTCATGATGATGATCGTGTTGCGGAAGTCGACCACATGCCCCTGCCCGTCGGTCAGGCGGCCATCGTCGAGGATCTGCAGCAGGATATTCAGGACCTCGGGATGGGCTTTTTCAATCTCGTCGAAAAGCACGACCTGGTACGGACGGCGGCGCACCACTTCCGCCAGTTGCCCGCCCTCGTCATAGCCCACGTAGCCCGGAGGCGCTCCGACCAGGCGGCTCACCGTGTGGCGCTCGCCGTATTCCGACATATCCACCCGCACCATCGCCACCGAGTCGTCGAACATGAAGCTGGCCAACTGTCGTGCCAGCTCGGTCTTGCCCACGCCGGTCGGGCCCAGGAAGATGAATGAGCCCATCGGCCGGCTCGGGTCGGACAGCCCCGCCCGCGATCGGCGCAGCGCATCGGCGACCGCTTCCACGGCTTCCTCCTGACCGATCAGGCGCTCGTGGATGGTGCTCTCCATCCGCAACAGCTTCTGCGTCTCTTCTTCGAGCATTGAGGTCACCGGGATGCCGGTTATTGCCGACACTACATCGGCGATGTCTTCGCCGGTCACGACCTCGTTCAGGTTCTGTTCTTCCAGCCATTCCGACCGGGCGCCCAAGAGTTGCTCCTCCAGTTTCAGGAGTTCCGACTTGAAGTTGGCAGCGCGCTCGTAGTCGCGCTCCTGCCAGGCCGCCTCTTCCTCCAGCCGCAGTTGCCGAATCTTGGACTCCGCTTCCTTCAATGGATCCGGCATGTCGAAGATCTGCAGGCGCAGCTTGGCCCCCGCCTCGTCGATCAGGTCGATGGCCTTGTCCGGCAGGAAACGGTCGGTGACGTAGCGATTCGACAGGTGCGCGGCCTGCTCCAGCGCCTTGTCCGATATCTGGAGGCCGTGGTGGGCCTCGTAGCGATCGCGCAGGCCCGCCAGGATGGCGATGGTTTCCTCCACCGTCGGCGCACCGACGTGGACCTGCTGAAAGCGCCGTGCCAGCGCCTTGTCCTTCTCGATGTTCTTACGGTATTCGTCCAGGGTGGTCGCGCCAATTGCCTGCAGTTCGCCGCGCGCCAGCGCCGGCTTCAGCATGTTGGCCGCGTCAATCGCGCCCTCGGCCGCACCGGTCCCGACCACGTTGTGCATCTCGTCGATGAACAGGATCACCTCGCCGCGGGCGTTCACCACCTCGTCAATCACCGCCTTAAGCCGCTCTTCGAACTCGCCCCGGAACTTCGCGCCGGCGATCAACTGCCCCATATCCAGCGCCAGGACCCGCTTGTCTTTGAGCAATTCGGGGACGTCGCCATCCACAATCCGCTGCGCTAGCCCCTCGATGATCGCCGTCTTGCCTACGCCGGGCTCTCCGATTAAGGCCGGATTGTTCTTGGTCCGCCGGGAGAGAATCTGCATCACCCGGGTGATCTCATTGCTGCGGCCGACCACCGGATCCAGCCACCCTTGGCGGGCGGCGGCGGTCAAATCGGTGCTGTATTTCTCCAGCGTTCCGTAGCGGTTCTCGGCGGTGGGGCTGGACGCGCCCTGCGCACCACGAATATCGCGAAT
Organism: uncultured Chloroflexota bacterium; assembly: GCA_964631365.1. GTDB lineage: Bacteria > Chloroflexota > UBA11872 > UBA11872 > VXNJ01 > JASLPR01. The sequence continues at coordinate 2,300 of CAZVZW010000035.1, forward strand.
CGCCTCCCGCACCTTGTCCCCGGTCACGCCGAGCTCGCCAAGCGACCGCGCCGCCTGGCTCGAGGCCACCCCGACCAGTGCCAGGAACAGATGCTCGGTGCCGATGTACTCGTCGTACATGTTGGTGGCCTCTTCGGCCGCCTTCTCGAACAGCGCCTTGCTCTGCGGGGTCCCGAATATCTGCCCGGTCGGCACGGACCCGCCGCGCTCCATCGCCTTCGGGGCCCGCTGCAATGCCTCGTTCACCCGCCCCTGTACTAAGTCCGGGTTCACCCGCAGCCGTTGCAGAATACGTACCGCCAGCGATTCCGGGTGCGCCAGCAGCGACAGCAACACATGCTCGACATCAAGCTGGCTGTGCCCGTGGTCCAGCATGATCTGGTGCGCGTGGGAGATCGCCTCCTGCGCCTTTTCGGTGTAGCGACTAAAGCCGTCGAGACCGTCCATCTAAGGGGTCCTTTGCTTGTTAGTGGGTCCGTGAGTCAGCGGGTGACTCGTTGCAGCATCTCTTTCAGACGCTGCACTTCGGCGCGATGCCGGATTTCGATTTCGGCCAGTGCGAGCTCGTGTTCAGCGTGCACCTGCTCCATCTTCTCGGTCAGGTTCAGGATCACCTCGACCCCGGCCAGGTTTACTCCCAGATCCTGGGTGAGGCGGCGGATGCGCCGTACCCGCTCCACATCCCGCGACGAGAACATCCGCACCGAACCCTGCGACCGTCCGGGGCGCAGCAGGCCCATCCGCTCGTAGTTGCGCAGCGTCTGCGGATGGGTGCCGGTCAGTTCCGCCACCACGCCGATAAAGAACACCGGCCGCGAGGCCTCCGGGGCGGCCTCGCCGGTGGATCGCGAGTCTTCTCGATCAGAGGACATTCAACATCTCCTCATCGTGCTGTACATCGATCTTCGCTGGGCCCCATCTCATTCAGGCCTGTTCGGTTTTTCATTTCGGTTCGTCCCAAAGTCGTAAATGATCTGCTTCTCGCAACTGGTCAGCTTGTCCGGCAGCTGCACCTTCACCCGCACCAGCAGATCGCCGCTCTCCTTACCGTTCAGCGACGGCAGGCCCTGACCGCGCAGCCGCAGCACGGCTCCGTCCCGGGTTTCCGGCGGAATCTTGAGGTGCAGCTTTGATTCGTCGATATGGCTCACGGTGGTCGTGGCCCCAAGCAGCGCCTCGCTCATCGGCACCTGGATTTCCGTGACCAGCGCGTCGCCGCGACGCTCGAAACCGGCCACCATCTCCACGCGGACGCGCAGGTACAGGTCGCCACGGATACCGTCCGTGCGCAGCGAACCTTCATTAGCGACCTTAATCCGCGACCCATCGCGCACGCCGCGCGGAATCTTGATCTCCAGCCGTCGGTTACGCGAGCGCCCGTCAGGCTCCGGAACCTTCATGTTCAGGATTCGCAGCCCGCCGTGATACACCTCGTCAAGCGTAACCGTGATGTCGTGCTCGATATCCACCACCCGGCTGGGCCGGACCGAGCGGGTCCCGCGCACTCCGGTTGGCGCTCCGGCAGCAGCGCCGAACACGGTGTGAAAAAAGTCGCTGAACCCGTCGTCAAAGCCCGAAAATCCGAACCCTCCCATACCCGCTTCCTGTACTCCGGCGCGTCTAAAGGCCTCATCCACCGAGCCGACTCGTCGGTAGTCAGCCCCGAACTGGTCGTACTTGCGGCGCTTCTCGGCATCGCCCAGCACCTGGTAGGACTCGTTGATCTCCTTGAATCGATCGGAAGCCTTCTCATCGCCGGGGTTAACGTCCGGGTGGTACTTGCGGGCCAGGCTACGGTAGGCCGCCTTCACCTCGTCCTGTTTGGCTCCGCGTTTGACGCCGAGGATCTTGTAGTAGTCCTTGTACTCCATCGGCATCGCGCGCCCCTAGGCCTGCACGTCCAGCGGGTTACCGCCGGCATACGCGCTCGGGTCAACATCATCCGTGACAGCCGGCTCGCTCCGGTCGCCGGCGGCCGCCACCCTCACCGCGGTCGCCCGCAGCACTTCGCCATCCAGCAGGTAGCCGGTGGCCAGAACCTCCAGAATGCTGCCCTCCGGCACATCACTGCGAGGGCTCGTGGCCACGACCTCGTGGAGCCGCGGGTCGAACTCCTCACTGACCGGAATCCGCGAAACGCCATGGCGCTCCAGGATGCCGCCAAACTGCTTGCCGGTCAGCTTCACGCCCTCCATCAGCCCCTCGGCCGAAGGCGCCGACTCCGCCGCCCCCAGCGCCCGGCTGAGGTTGTCAAGAATCGGCAGGAAGGTCACCAGCAAGTCAGCCTTGCGCCGGCGAGCCGTCTCCGCCAGATTACGATCCAGGCGCTTGCGGTAATTGTCCAGGTCCGCCTGGAGACGCAGATACTTGTCACGATAGTCGCCGACTTCATCGGTTTCGGCGCTATCCAGCGGCACCGCCACCGACTCTTCGCGGTCCTCGTTGGATTCTGCGCTCACGGTCAATCCCTAGTCCTCGTCCGCGGCGCTGAATTCAGCATCGACCACATCGTCTTCGAGATCTTCGCCATCGGCGGCCTCGACATCCGCCGCCTCGGCAACCTCGGGCTCGGCTTCACCGTTAGCGCCGGCGGACTCGTAGATTGCCTGGCCGACCTTCATGCGCAACTCATCGAGTTCCCCGGAAAGTTTCTGCAGCTTCTCGGCGTCCGGCGGCTCGTTCTTGAGCTCTTCCCGGATCGACTCGATCAGCGCCGTCAGGCTCTCCTTGTCCTCATCAGAGATCTCGTCCGCGTTGTCGTTGATCATCCGCTCGGTCTGGTAGGCCATGCTATCAGCCGTATTAGTCGCCTCGACCGACTCGCGCCGGTCGCGATCTTCGTCGGCGTGCTGCTCAGCCTCTCTGATCAGCGAGTCCACTTCGTCCGACGAAAGATTGGTCGAAGCGGTGATCGTTATCTTCTGCTCCTTGCCGGTTCCCAGGTCCTTGGCTTTCACGCTGACGATGCCGTTAACATCGATGTCGAAGGTCACCTCCACCTGCGGCACCCCACGGGGCGCCGCCGGGATGCCTTCCAGCCGGAATCGACCCATCGTCATGTTGTCGGGGGCCATCGGCCGTTCGCCCTGCAGGACATGGATATCGACCGCCGGCTGCCCGTCCTCAGCCGTGGAGAAGACCTCGGACTTGCTGGTCGGGATGGTGGTGTTGCGCTCGATCAGCGGGGTCATGACGCTGCCCAGGGTTTCCACTCCGAGCGACAGCGGTGTTACGTCCAGCAGGACTACATCGCTGACATCGCCGGTGATGACCCCGGCCTGGATCGCGGCGCCGACGGCAACCACTTCGTCCGGGTTGACGCTGCGGTTCGGCTCCTTACCGGTCAGACTCTTGATCAGTTCTTGTACCGACGGAATCCGGGTGGAGCCACCGACCAGCACCACCTCGTCGAGCCCCTCGGCGGTCATCCCAGCGTCCTTGAGCGCCTGCTGTAACGGCCCGACCATCCGATCGTTCAAATCGGCGATCAATTCCTCGAACTTGGCTCGCGTAATCGACATCGTCAGGTGCTTGGGCCCGGCCTGGTCGGCGGTCACGAAAGGCAGATTGATGTCCGTCTGCGGCGTCGAAGAAAGTTCGATCTTGGCCTTCTCAGCCGCCTCGACCAACCGCTGCAGCGCCTGGCGGTCTTTGCGCAGGTCAATGAACTGTTCCTTCAGAAACTCGTCGGCCATGTAGTTGACGATACGCTGGTCGTAGTCATCGCCACCAAGGTGGGTGTCGCCGTTGGTGGCCTTGACCTCGAACACGCCCTCGCCGACTTCCAATATCGAAACATCGAAGGTGCCGCCGCCGAAATCCCAGACCAGGATGGTCTCCGTATTCTTGTTCTCCAATCCGTAGGCGAGGCTGGCGGCGGTCGGCTCGTTGATGATGCGCAGGACTTCCAGACCGGCGATCGTGCCGGCGTTCTTGGTGGCCTGACGCTGGGCGTCGTTGAAGTAGGCCGGCACCGTGATGACCGCCTGCTTGACCTCGTCGCCGAGGAACGCTTCCGCATCCGCCTTGAGCTTCTGCAAGACCATCGCCGAGATCTCTTCCGGCGTCAGGTCCTGCTTGAGCTCCGGAATCCGAATTCGCGCTTCGCCGCCGGGGCCCTCGATCACCTCAAAAGATGCCGCCGCGCGCTCGCTATCGACCTCGTCGTGATGGCGGCCGATGAAGCGCTTCGCCGAATAGATGGTGTTCTCCGGGTTCAACACGGCCTGTCGGCGCGCCAATTGCCCGACCAGCCGCTCACCGTTCTTGGTGTGGGCCACCACCGAGGGCGTCAGCCGGCTCCCTTCGGCGTTGGTGATGACAGTGGGCGCACCCGCCTCCATCACCGCAACTACCGAGTTTGTCGTCCCCAGGTCGATTCCGACTACCTTTGCCATTCGTAATGCCCCTTTCGGTTAGGCCAGTACAGTTCGCCCGGGAATCGCGCGATGCGCCCGCAAATCAGCGGGTTGGATTGCCCGGACCAGGACTTGATCCATGTGTTCCACAAATTCGAATTTCATTTCTGTGCGTATCTCAGCCGGGATGTCGTCTAGGTCGGCCTTGTTGGCCGCCGGCACGATGACCTCCCGTATGCCGATGCGGTGCGCCGCTAGGACCTTTTCTTTGAGCCCCCCGATCGCCAGCACATTGCCCCGCAGCGTCACCTCGCCGGTCATAGCGATGTCGCCGCGCACCGTCGCTCCCAGCAGCGCCGACACCAGCGCCGTGCTCATCGCGATCCCGGCCGAGGGCCCGTCCTTGGGCGTTGCTCCCGCCGGGACGTGCAGGTGGATCCGGCTCCGGTCGAATACGTTGGGCTGGACCCCCAGATCTTGCGCCGCGGAGCGCGCATACGAAAACGCGGTGCGGGCCGATTCCTTCATCACCTGGCCCAGGTTGCCCGTGTGTACGAAGGCCCTCTTGCCCTCCATCCAGGCCGCCTCAACCTGCAGCATCTCGCCGCCGTAGGGGGTCACCGCCAGGCCGTTCACCAGGCCCACCGTGTCGCCGTGCAGGTCTTCCTCCGGGACAAACTCCGGCGAGCCGAGCAATTCATCCAGATCCTCGGCGTCGACCGTCACCGATTGCAGTTCGTCGTCGGCGATCCGTCGGGCCGCCTTGCGGCACAGCGAGGCGATCGTGCGCTCGAGATTCCGCACCCCGGCTTCCCGGGTGTAGCTGTCGATAGCCCGGCTCATCGCCCGATCAGTGATACTGAACTGGTCTTCCTGTAATCCGTGCTCGCGACGCTGGCGCGATTCCAAGTATCCCCGCGCGATCGCCGTCTTCTCGGCCTCGGTGTAGCCGGACAGTTGGATGATTTCCAACCGGTCTCGCAGCGTCGCCGGGATCGCCCCCGCGTCGTTGGCCGTCAGTACAAACATCACCTGCGAAAGGTCATAGCCGACCTCGATGTAGTGGTCGGAAAAACTGTGGTTGTGTTCGAGGTCCAGCACTTCCAGCAGGGCCGAAGAGGGGTCCCCGCGAAAGTCGCGGCCGATCTTGTCGACTTCGTCCAGCACAAACACCGGGTTGGTAGTCCCCGCCTGCCGCATGCCCTGGATTATCCTACCCGGCATCGCCCCCACGTAGGTGCGGCGATGGCCGCGAATCTCCGCCTCGTCGCGCACCCCGCCCAGCGATATCCGCACGAACTCCCGCCCCAGCGCCTTCGCGATCGAGCGGCCCAAGCTGGTCTTACCAACCCCAGGTGGGCCCGACAGGCAGAGCACCGGACTCCGCAGCGTGCTGGACAGACTTCGCACCGCCAGGTATTCGAGAATCCGCTCCTTGACCTTCTCCAAGCCGTAGTGATTGGCGTCCAGCGCCGTTCGCGCCCGGGTGATCGAAACCGCCCGCGAACGGCGCGCGCCCCAGGGCAGGTCGAGCAGCCAGTCGACATAGCTGCGAATCACTGCCACCTCGGGCGAGGCCGGCGCCGTGGCCTCTAGCCGGTCTACTTCCTTGGATGCCTTTTCGCTGACTTCCTCCGGCATGTCCGATTCCGCGATCCGCTCGCGCAACTCATCCACGTCTTCCGTCTGTGGATTAGCGATACCGAGCTCGCGCTGAATCGTGCGCAGCTGCTCGCGCAGGTAGAAGTCGCGCTGCACCTTCTCAATGCCGTCCTGGATCTTCGCCTGGATTCGCTCACGGACATCCAGGACGTGCAACTGTTCCGACAGGTAAAGGCTGGCCTTGTACAGCCGCTCGTAGGTGTCCAGGGTCTCCAGGATTTCCTGCTGCGTCTCCAGTTCCATCGCCGCGTGCGCGGCCACCAGGTCAACCAGCCAGTCAGGATCAGAAATCCGGCGCGCCAGCGAGACAACTTCGGCGGGCAGCCCGTTGCCCTTTTCGGCGAATTCCTGCACCTGGGCCGCCACTGCTCGGCGCAGGGCCTCCAGTTCAGTCGTCTCCTCAAGTTGCGGGCGGATCTCGGCGACCGACGCGATCACCGCGTCACCGGCCAGGTCCGTGTCCACGATCTCCGCCCGGTACAGCCCCTCCATGAGCACCGAGAACCCGCCCTCGGGCATACGGTACTTGCGCACCACCCTGGCCACGGTCCCAATCCGGTACAGGTCCTTCGCGCTCATCTTGCGACGATTGCGCCCCTCTTGCGCCACCAGGAACACCAGCCCATCACCCTGCTCGGCGTGCTCGATCGCCGCCACCGAAAAGGGCCGTCCGATCTGCAGCGGGAACGTAATCCGTGGGAAGGCCACCGCATCGATCAGCGGCACCACCGGCAGACCCGAGGCGGTTATCGCCGCGAGCACCGAGTCGCTATCCTCGGTAGCGGAAGAAATGCCCGCGCCTATTTCGGCCGCCCCGGTTGGGCCGAGTACGCTTGGGTCTTGGGATTGAATTTCAGGCATGGATCAAATCTAGGTCTTGAGTGTCTTATTGTCAAGTTATATTGTACATATATTAGCAAGATTTGACCGGGGCTCCCAATCAAGTCGCAGCCCTTCGCCATTTCGCCGTCGGAGTTGATCGCCGCTTGAAAACCGATCCCCGGAGCGTCGCCGGCGATGGTCTCTACCGCGCCGTCCGGAGACCGCCCTCGGTCCCCTTCAAACGCCGCCATTTCCTGGCCGCCGGCGGCGTCGGCGCCCTCTTCGCCCCCCTGACCGGATGCGAACGTTCGTCCGCCCTCCCCGTCGCCCCGTCCACACCTTCCGTCGGTGCCTCCGCCACGGTGATCGCCCCAACGCCGGGCCCCATCGCGCCCGTCCAGATGAACGTCATGGGCTGGCCTTATCGACAGGAACTGCTCGAAAACGTCCTGGACCGTTTCCGTCGCCTCAATCCCGATGTGGAGGTCGCGTTCCGGGAGGTCTTCAACGACTACGGATCCCGGGTGGAAGCCGCCATTCTCGGCGAAGCCCCCAGCAACGTGGTCCTGGTGCGCGAGGCCCAGGCCGGCGCGTGGTGGGGCGGCAACCTGCTTCGCCCGCTGTCCGGGCTGGCCTCCTTCGGTCAGGTCGCCGACAAGCTCTTTCCCGGCGCCCGCGCCGGCGTTTCCGCTAACGGCGAACTGGCCGGCCTGCCCTTCTACAGCGACGCAATTGTGCTCGCCTACAACGCCGCGACCCTGGACGCCATCGGGGTGCGCCCGCCTACCACCTGGGACGAACTCCTCGCGCAGGCGCAAACGATCCGCGATCGCGGCCTCAGCCGGTGGCCCCTGTCGCTGAATTTGAGCCCTAAACTAAACGCCAATCTCCCCTGGTGGGCCATCGTCTACGCCGCCGGCGGCCGCCTCCGCACCGAAGGCGACGCCCTGCGCGACGCCGATCCCGCCGATCCCACCCCCCGGCTCCTGCGGATGTTGCGCTCCTACCTCGTCGATGACCTGATCCTTGACCCCGACTTCGGGGAATCCTCCTATTCGGTGATCCTCGACGGCGGGCCGGCCTTCGCCCTGGTCGGCACCTACTTCGCCCGCGTCGCGGCCACCGCGAGGGACCAGCGCAGCTCCCCCCGTATCGGCTTCGCCCCGGTCCCCGGTCTCGACGGCCCCGGGGTAGCGACAGCCGGCTGGACCCCGTTCTACGCCGTACCAGCCACCGCCCCCGACCCAGACACCTCCGCCCTGCTGGCGCTCCACCTCGGCGGCATCGACGGTACCGGTGAGTTCTTCGCGTCGCGGTCTTGGGCCATGAACGAAGGCCTCCCCCCCGCCTACCCGGCCGTCCTCGACGAGGTGCGGGCCCGGTTCGCCGAGTGGATCGAGCCCGATCTGCTCAAGAACGTCCTGGGCTCGGCAAGACCGGTCGAAGCTCTCTGGGAGCCCTGGTACGACACCTGGGAACACTGGATGCAGGACGAGGTACTCGCCGCGATCTGGGGACGCAAGACCGACATCGAAGCCACCGACTCGATCAACCGCTACGCCCACGGACTCAGCGGCCGCACCGAATTTGGCGGCTAAACCCTAGCGGCGCGACTGAAACGTCGCCGCGGGGCAGGCCGCGCAGCTCTTTCGCCGACACCAGCCGCATTATAGAGGTGCAGGTATCCCTGCTGGGACGCGGCACCCCGGCCGCCGCGCAGGACAACCAACCCGGTGATGTCGGCCATGTATGCGGTGGACCGATTCGACGACACCGACCCGACCAGCGCGAACATCTCGCGAACCCCCTCGAGCAGCCGGGTTGATTGCGCTTGTGAGGATAGCCCTTCGGGCCGCCCGTTTCTCGTTGCCGCGGCTCGCCATCATCTCGCCGAACGACGAATTCGCTGGCCCGCGCTTCCCGGCCGACACTCCTTGCTTGACGGGCCTTCCGGGCCAAAGTTATATTCTTGGCACTCATGAATACGACAATCTGCAAGGCAACCTACGTGTATTTCGCGTTTACAGGGCCGGCACTGCCGGCCGGGTGGACCATGCACTAAACCCGGTCATCAGCAGTCGCCGGTCAAGCAGAGGGAAACCTCTGCTTTTTTGTTTGCTGCAGACAAAGGCCCACGAACCCGCACCGTTCACCAGCAAAGAGGAATCACCAAAATGGTCATCGTCACCAAGACCGATACAACCGCCGAAGAAGTCGCCGCCATCGAAGAAAGGATCCGCGGTGAGGGTCTGAAGCCCCACCGTATCGAAGGCGCCAGCCTCGTGATTGTGGGGGTCGTCGGCGAACCATCAGAGGACTTCCGCGAACAGATGCAGATCTTCCCGGGAGTCGAGAAGGTCATCCGCATCAGCACTCCGTTCAAGCTGGCCGGCGCCGGCGAAGGCCGCCCCGCCACCCGCATTGAGATCGGCGGCCTCACCATCGGCAGCGGCAGCACCGTGGTCATGGCCGGGCCCTGCACAATCGAATCGCGCGAGCAGTTGATGGAGACGGCGCAACAGGTCAAGCAGGCCGGGGCCACCATCCTGCGGGGCGGCGCCTACAAGCCGCGCACGTCTCCCTACAGCTTCCAAGGCCTCGAGATAGAGGGCCTGGAGTACCTGAAGGAAGTCAGCCTGGCCACCAACATGCCGACCATCTCCGAAGTCATGGAGCCGGGCCTGGTCGAGACCGTTGCCGCCCACGCCGACATCCTCCAGATCGGCGCCCGCAACACCCAGAACTTCCCGCTGCTAAAAGAAGTTGGGAAGGTCAAGAACCCGGTCATGGTGAAGCGCGGCCCGGCCTCCACCATCTCCGAATGGCTCATGTCGGCCGAATACGTGATGGCCGCCGGCAACCCCAACGTAATCCTCTGCGAGCGCGGCATCCGTTCCTTCGATGAGTCCACCCGCAACACCCAGGACGTCGCCGCCGTGGCCGTCGCCAAACGGCTCAGCCACCTGCCGGTGGTTATCGATCCGTCCCACGGCACTGGTGTCTGGTACCTGGTGGAGCCACTAGCCCTGGCCGGGCTGGCTGCCGGCGCCGACGGCGTCATGGTCGAAGTCCACCGCTCGCCCGAATTGGCCCTGGCCGACGGACCGCAGAGCCTCACCTTCGAGAACTTCGACCAGATGATGGCCGGGGTCCGCCGCCTTGCCGCCGCCATGGATCGACCTCTCAGCAAGCCGGTGTCGGCCTAGGCCGGCCCAGCGAATTCGGCCCGATGAGCCTCCCGATCCGCCTCCGCCCCCCGGGGCGGTTGCGCGGCGAGCTGCGTGTGCCGGGCGATAAATCGATATCGCACCGCGCCCTGCTCCTGAACGCCATCGCCACCGGCACCGCCCGGATCACCGGAGCCGGCCTGGGCGCCGACTGCCGCTCCACCCTGCAATGCCTCAGGCAACTTGGCGTCATCATCGACGAATCCGGCGACGGCGAGCTGGTCGTCCACGGCCGGGGACTATCCGGCCTCCGCGAAGCCAAAAACGTGCTCGACTGCGGAAACTCGGGCACCACCATCCGGCTGCTGCTGGGTGTGCTGGCGGGACTCCCATTCTCCAGCACCGTCACCGGCGACGAATCGCTCCGTGGCCGGCCGATGGGGCGCATCACCGACCCGCTCCGGCTGATGGGCGCGCGAATCACCGGGCGCAACGATGGCCGCAACGCCCCGCTCACCGTGGATGGCGGCGGGCTCGCGGGGATCGAATACGCCATGCCCGTAGCCAGCGCCCAGTTGAAGAGCAGCCTGCTCTTGGCCGGCCTGGCCGCCGCCGGGCCCACCGTCCTGCGCCAGACCGCCGTTTCCCGCGACCACACCGAGTTGATGCTGGCGGCCCAGGGCGTCGCCATTCAGTCCGACGGGCTCACCCTCTCGATGGAAGGCGGTCAGTCAGCGTCCGCGGTGGACATCAATGTCCCCGGCGACGTTTCCTCGGCGTCCTTCTGGTTGATCGCCGCCGCCATCCATCCCGACGCCGATCTCACGCTGCGCAACGTCGGCATCAACCCCACCCGCGCCGGCGTCCTGGCAGTCCTGCAGCGGATGCGGGCCGACATCCAGATCGATGAAATCGGTGGCGGCCCCGAGCCGGTGGCCGACATCCGAGTGCGCTCCAGCCAATTGCGCGCCACCGCCATCGGCGGTGCCGAGATACCAATCCTCATCGACGAGCTCCCGGCCCTGGCCCTGGCCGCGACTCAAGCGGAGGGCGTCACCGAAATCCGCGACGCCGCCGAGCTACGGGTCAAAGAATCCGACCGCATCGCCGCTACCGCGACCGAGCTGGAGAACCTCGGCGCCGACGTCCAGGAACTCGACGACGGCTTCATCATCAACGGTCCGACTCCCCTCATCGGGGACGCGGTCGAAGGTCACGACGATCACCGCCTAGCCATGTCCCTGGGGGTTGGCTCATTCATCGCCGCCGGCGAAACTGTATTGCACGGTGCCGATTGCGTTGCGGTCAGCTACCCGGGCTTCTGGGAGCAACTTGCCCGAGTCAGCGGCCGGGATGACTGATCGCTACGCCGTAATCGGCTACCCGTTGGGGCACACCCTGTCTCCGGTCTTCCAGCAGGCCGCCTTCGACGCCCTCGGCATCGACGCCCACTACGAATCCCTGGTAACCGCGCCGGCGGATCTGCCCGAACGGGCCCGCGAACTCCGCACCGGCCAGCTCGCCGGGATCAACGTCACCATCCCGCACAAACTGGCCATCGTCGCAGAACTGGATCACGTCTCGGAGATCGCACGCCTGACCGGCGCCGTGAACACCGTCTCGGTCACTACTAATGGGTTACGCGGCAACAACACCGATGTCGGCGCCATCGAAACAGTCCTTGAGCGCGCCGGCGTGCCGGCGGGGATTTCGGTCCTGCTCCTGGGTGCCGGCGGCGCCGCCCGGGCGGCGCTGGTGGCGCTGCTGAATCGGGGCGATCGTGTGACCGTCGCGAACCGCACCTTAGAGAAGGCCGCAACCATGACCGACGACATCGCCCCGGACGCCGGCTGTACGACCCTGGCGCTCGATGATCCCGCGCTGCCCGGCCCGGCTGGCGACGCCCGCCTGATCATCAACACCACCTCGATCGGCATGCAGGGCGGCCCGGCCCCAGACCAGAGCCCGCTCCCCGACGTCTGCCTCCACCCGAAACAGACCGTCTTTGACATCGTCTACCGCCCCCGGCAGACCGCGTTGCTACAACAGGCCGCCGCCGCCGGGGCAACCGGCATCGGGGGCCTGGACATGCTCATCCTGCAGGGCGCCCACAGCTTTAAGATCTGGACCGGCCAGGAACCGCCGGTGGATATCATGCTCGCCGCCGGCCGCCGGGCAATGGAGGGTTAGCCGATGGTACAGCCAGAACGCATCATTCTCATCGGATTGAGCGGCTCCGGAAAATCTACCCTCGCCCGTCAGATATCAAGGCGTATCGGATGGGCCGCGGTGGACGTCGACAGCATGATCGTCGAATCCGCCGGCATGCCCATCGACGAGATTTTCGAATTTCAGGGCGAGGCGGCGTTTCGTCGTCTCGAGCACCAGATGCTCACCCGAGCGCTCGAGCGCAAGGACGTCATCATCGCCACCGGCGGCGGGGCGATGGCCTGCGAGGAGAATCGAGAGGCAATCTTGGCCGGCGGGGTCACTGTTTATGTCAAGTCCTCGCCTACCAAGTGCGCCTACTATCTGGCCCGCTCCTGGAAGCGCGAAAAGCGCCCGCTCCTCGACTCCGCTGGCGGACCGGAAGAGTTGCTCACCGAGCAACTCGCCGCCCGCGGCCCCTTCTACGAAATGGCCCATCTCACCCTCGATGCGGTCGCCAAGGATCTGCGCGACCTGGTCGACGAACTCGAACTCATCGCCGCCGGCCCGGCGACCACCGACCGGAGTTTCTAGATGAGCGTTCCCGACTACGTCGCAATCGGCCGCGGCATCGTCGCCGACCTGCCGGATCTGCTGGACCGCCGCGACGCCGTCGGCAACGTCTTCCTGATCGCCGATCGCAACGTCGGCGGGCTCTACGGCGCGACTACGCACCAATCGCTGGAGTCAGCCGGGCGCCAGGTGATCTACAAAGAGATCGCCCCGGGGGAGACCGCCAAGGCGCTCGCGCAGACCAGTGACCTGTATGAATGGTTGCTGGCCGAAGGCGCCGAGCGCGGCGATCTCATCATCGCCTTGGGCGGCGGGGTCGTCGGCGATCTGGTCGGTTTCGTGGCCGCCACCTACATGCGCGGCGTCAAATGGGCCCAGATAGCCACCTCATTGCTGGCCCAGGTCGACAGCAGCATCGGCGGCAAGGTGGGAGTCGACCTGCCCGGCGGGAAGAACCTGGTAGGCGCCTTCTACCCGCCGGTGCTCTCGCTGCTGGACGCCGATCTCCTGCTCTCCCTCCCCCCCCGCCAGCTCGCCTGCGGCTGGGCCGAAGTGATCAAGCACGGCGTCATTCTCGACCGCCAGTTCTTCGAGTTACTCGAAGACCGTTTCGATGACCCGGCCGACCCCGATCTCCTGCTGGCGGCGGTGCAACGCTGCGTGGAGATCAAGGCGGACGTGGTAGCGCAGGATCCCTTCGATCGCGGCCTTCGCGCCGTCTTGAACTATGGGCACACGATCGCCCACGCCATCGAAGCCTGCACCGGCTACCAGCGCTACACCCACGGCGAGGCCGTCGCCATCGGGATGAGCGGAGCAGCCGCGATCAGCCGCACGCTGGGATTGATCGGCCCCGAAGTGGCGCAACGGCAGAACGATCTCCTCGCTCGCGCCGATCTACCGTCCAAATACACCGGCGCCGCGCCCGACGACATCCTCGAAGCCCTGACCCGCGACAAGAAGGCCTCCGGCGGTCGCCCGCGCTGGGTGCTCGTCGAGGGCCTCGGGGACGCCACTGTCGGCCACGACGTTGATCTTGAGATCGTCCGGACCGTCGTCTCCGACCTGCGCAGTTGAGGCGCACCACTTCCGGGTCAGCGGCCCTGCGGCGCTTCCCCGGGAGTGCCTTCGGGGGCGGACGCCGGGCCGTCAGCCCGCTATCCTGTTCTAGATGGAATCTATCGGTCGGGTATTGACCTACGGCATCGCGCTGCTCGGCGCCTTCGTGGCCGCCCTCTGGCTGGCCTCGATCGTGTGGTGTTTCCATGACATCCGTGCCCGTACGCTGGACATTTACGTCCGCCTTTTCGCCATCCTCCTGGTCACCCTGCTCGGGCCCTTCGGCGTGGCCCTCTACATGGTGCTCCGGCCACGCGAAACCCTCGACGAGTCCTACGAGCGCTCGCTCGGCGAAGAAGCCCTGCTACGCGAGATCGAGCAGGCCGAATACTGCCCCACCTGCGACCATCGCTCCCACGACGACTATCTGCTCTGCCCCAACTGCCAGACGCAGCTTCGCACCACCTGCCCCAACTGCGATCGGGTTAACGAGTTCCACTGGCCGATCTGCCCCTATTGCGGGGATCGCCATCACGCCCCGAGCGGCGAAATCGATGTCCACGAATACTAGCGAGACATCCGAGCTCGAGTTGGACG
>CAZVZW010000036.1:0-7164 GCA_964631365.1 uncultured Chloroflexota bacterium
ACCATGGGCCGGGCGATCGCCGGGATCGAGTGCGCGCTCTGGGACATCAAGGGCAAGGCCTACGGGGTGCCGGTGCATGAGTTGTTTGGCGGGCCGTTCCGGGACCGGGTGCGGCTGTACTGGTCGCACTGCAGCAGCTATCGGGCGCGCTACCCGGAGTTGCTGGGCACGCCGCCGCTAAGGACCTACCAGGACATCACGGACCTGGGCAAAGAAGTGGCGCAGCGGGGATTCACGGCGCTGAAGACGAACATCACGATTCCAGGCGACCCGGCGGATGTGTACGCGACGCAGGACGGGGTTTTGCAGCCAGGGATCGTGGACCGGATCACGAGCCTTATCGAGGCCTTCAAAGCGGGGACCGGGGACGATTTCGATATCGCGCTGGACGTGAACTACAACTTCAAGACACAGGGCGCAACGAAGGTGGCGAAGGCGCTGGAGCCGTACGGGATGCTGTGGCTGGAATTGGACACCTGGGACGCGCTGGCGCTGCGGCAGGTGACGCGCTCGACATCAACGACGATCTGCTCGGGGGAGAGCATCAACACGCTGGTGGACTACCGGCCGTTCCTAGAACTCAAGGCGATGGACGTGGGGATGGTGGACGTGCCGTGGACCGGTTTCGCGCAGTCGAAGCTGATTATCGACCTAGCGGAGAGCCACGACATCGTCATGGCGCCGCATAACTACTACAGCCACCTGTCGACATTCATGGCCGGGCACCTCTGCGCGTCAACGCGCTCGGTGCATATCATGGAGACGGATGTGGACGCGGCGCCGTGGCGGGATGAATTCTTCACCGAACTCCCCCAAATCGAAGACGGCCACCTGGTCATCTCGGATGCGCCCGGCTGGGGCACCGACCCGAACGAAGACGCGATTGCGAAGCGGCCGTGGCAGGGGTCGCTACCGGCGCCAGGGGTGTTGAATCTGCTGCTGCGGTAGCCGGGTCAGGCCATCATGATGCGGTCGGGTCCGAGGTTGAGGACGGCGATCGAGGCGTCGTAGCTCCTCTGCAATAGCTCGGCCTTGATGGCTAGGTGGGCCGGATCGTCCCAGAGGTCGTGGCTTTCGGTGGGGTCGGCCTCCAGGTCGTATAGCTCGCCGATCTCGTTGCCGTGATAAACGACCAGCTTCCAGCGGCGATCGCGGTACATGCTGGCCGAGGATTCATCGTCGCCTTCGACGGCGTCGTGGTATTCGCTGCGGACGAAATCGCGGTGTTCGTCGAGGGGGGCTTCACCGGTGAGGATGGGCAGCAACGAACGGCCGTGGGTGTCTTCGGCCATTGCTAGCCCGGCGGCTTCGGCGAGGGTGGGGGCGATGTCGACAGCTTCGACCAGGGCTTCGCTGATGACGCCGGCCTCGAAGTGGCCGGGCCAGGAGATCATGAGCGGTACCCGGACGAGGGGATCGTAGAAACGGCAGCCCTTGAGGACCAGGCCGTGGTCGCCGAGCATTTCGCCGTGATCGCTGGTGAAGATGACGATGGTGTTGTCGCGGAGGTCGTTGGCCTCTAGGAAATCGAGAAGCCGGCCGAACTGCTCGTCGATCAGTTCGATCATGGCATAGTAGGAGGCTGTGACGCCGGGAAATTGCCAGTGCTCGGGGGGCATCGACTGGGACTGGAAGTCGATGCCAGCAGCGGCGAGTTTGTTCTGGTGGGCGATGTCGGATTCGGCGAAGACGGGCTCGGGCAGGGTGTCCGGGTCGAAGCGGCGGTAGAACTCCCAGGGGGCGTCGTGCGGGGGGTGGGGGTCGAAGGGGTTGAGGCTGATGAGCCAAGGCTTGCCGGACTCTTCGGCCTCGCCGATGAAGTCGATGGCCATTTCGGTGCACCAGGTGGTCTGGTGGTACTCGGGCGGGGCGTTGTCGAAATCGGGCGTGGGCTCGTAGAGGCCGCCCTGGTACATGTCTTCGGGCGGGCGAGGGAACTTTTCATCGTCGAGGCGTTGCAGGACCACATCGGGATCGCCGCCCTGGCGGGCGATCCACTGGTAGTAGTCGGTGTGGTTGGTGTAGTCGCGACGGGGGGCGTGGCTGTACTCGAAGAAACGGTAGCCGTCGTCGGCACGGGACTCGGGTCCTTCGGACGCGCCGGCGAGGTGGAGCTTGCCGGTGAGGCCGCAGTCGTAGCCGGCTTCGGCGAGGATGCGGGTGATGAGGCGCTGGTCGGCACCGTCGGTGAAGCGGGCGTTGCCGTTGCGGTTGGCGCGCAGGAAGCTGGGGTGCATGCCGGTGAGGAAACTGGAACGGCTGGGGGTGCAGATGGGGCACTGCACGAAGGCGTGGGTGAAGACGGTGGCTTCTTGCATGAATTGGTCGATGCGCGGAGTGTGGACGTGGGGGTTGCCGAGCCGGCCGATGGTGTCGAACCGCTGCTGGTCGGTGCAGTACCAGACGATGTTGGGCGTTTTGGAGGCCATGTTCGCGTCCCATCCGGTGGGTTGGAATGTTCATGATCGCATCCTAGTTGGACGGCCCGCCGACGGCCAATCCGGGATCGGGCGGTTTGGGGAATAGGAGTTACATACTTGCGGGTGAGGGGGCCGGTAGCCTCGGGGTTGTTCTTGAAATTCCGCGGGCGCTACGGTCCGGGCGGTTCGTGGACGACCGGGAATGAGGCCGTCGGATCGGTCGGGGGCCGGCAGTCGTAACTGGCCAATCTCGCGAACGGAGCGAGTGTCTTGAGGGAAGTCACGGACGCGGGCCCGAACCCGGTCGATGAACTGGTGCGGGACAGCATCGACGTTATTGCCTCGGGGATCGCGGTCCTAGACGGGAACGGCTCGATTACGGCTGTGAACGACATGTGGCGGAAACAGGGCCCGGAGGCCGGCTATCTCGGCGGGGCGACGGAAGTGGGGGATACTTTCAGCGAGGTATGCGCGAACGGAGAGTTACCTTTGCTGGAGGCGCGGCGGTTCGCGGAGGACGTGCGGGCGGTGATATCGGGGCAGGAGTCGGTGGCGACGGTGGAATATGAAGTGGTGGGGGAAGAGAATTCGCACTGGGCCCAATCGCGGGCCCAATGAACGCCGGGGTATCACCCGCCAAGGATCCTGGTGACGCATGAGGATGTGACGGCGGTGCGCCGGCTGGGGTCGGCATCGATAGATGAGATGGAGGCGGCAATCCTGGCCGTGGACGAGGATGGCGAGATCCGGGCGGCGAACGAGGCAGCGGGGTTGCTGTTCGGCTCATCGGCTAAGTTGCTGGTGGGACGTCCGTTCCGGGGGCTGGTGGCGACGCACTCGGGACCGGGTGGAGAGGAGTCGGACTGGCGGGTGCTGGCGGGCCGCACGGCGCCGACGAGCGAGGAGCCGGCAATGGTGCGGGTCCGGCACAGCGACGGGGGAGAGTTTTCGACCGAGGCGCGGACGGCGCCGGTGGCCGGCGTCGAAGCGGGGTTGATGAGTGTGGTGATCTGCGACCTGACCGACCGGTGACGGCTGGACGCGATGCTGGAGTTCAATGCCTTTCACAACCCGCTGACCGGGCTTCCGAATCGGACGCTGCTGATGGAACATCTGTGCGGTGAAATCCAGCGGTGTGCGCGGACGCGATCGATGCTGGCAGTCTTCTCGATCGATATCGACGAGATGGAGGCGGAGTCCGGGACCCAGCATGTTTCAAACCAAGTGATCAAGCTGGTGGCCGAACGGCTGCAACAAACGGTGCGGGGAGGGGATACGGTGGCGCGGCTGGAGGGCAGGCGATTAGTGGTGGTGGTGCCGAATCTGCAAGCGGTCGGGGATGCGTGTTTCGCAGTGCAAAGGCTACGGCAGAATTTTCCCGACCGATAATGGCCGGCAAAGAGGTGCTGGATATCACGGCGGGAGTGGGGGCGGCGATGTTCCTGTGGGAGTCGGCGGCGGCCGATGCGTTGCTGGATGCCGCCGACGACGCACTGCGGACGGCGCGAGCGGCCCGGACGCAATCACGACGGTCGGCGGTGGGCGGATCGGAAGTCTTCCGGGATCTCTTCCTGGCGCTGAGCGGCGGAGATCCGAGCGCGCTCTAGTCGGACCGCGGACGGGTATAAGGCTCGGAATGGTCCTGTCGAATGGCACCCTGGACGTCGGCCCAGCCGGTGTTGAGGGCGAGCTGGCCGACCCGGTTCCAGGGCATGACGCCGGCCCGGGCGGTCCAATCGGAGTAGCCGTCGAGGAGTTCGCCGACGCGCGGGTCGTTCCCTTCGGCCAGGTCGTGTAGCTCGGTTCGATCCTCGGCGAGGTTGTAGAGCGAACGGCCACCGCGATCGCCGAAGACCAGCTTCCAGTCGCCCCGGCGGATGGCCCACTGGCCCTCGTGCTCCCAGC
This sequence comes from uncultured Chloroflexota bacterium, assembly GCA_964631365.1. Taxonomy (GTDB): domain Bacteria; phylum Chloroflexota; class UBA11872; order UBA11872; family VXNJ01; genus JASLPR01. The sequence continues at coordinate 4,326 of CAZVZW010000036.1, forward strand.
AGAGGTCGCGCCGTGGGGACCAGTCGAGGCCCTGGAGGGCCGGGAGCAGGCTGACACCTTCGACCGGGGTGATGCGATGGCCGTTGTGCTCGGCCGGGTAGGCGGCGCGGGCAGCTTCGAGGCAGGTGGGCATGACATCAATGACGTGGGCGGGGGTGTGCACGATGGCGCCGGGGACGACGTGGCCGGGCCAGTGGCAGATGAAGGAACTGGCGATACCGCCTTCGTGGGCCCAGCTCTTGTACTTGCGGAAGGGAGTGTTGCTGACGTTGGCCCAGGGGCGTCCGTAGCTCATGAAGGTGTCGGCAGGGCCGGGCTTGATGCCGACGACGTTGCCGCTGCGGACGGGCCGGCCGTCGCGGGTGGTGGGAGGCATCATCTCGAGAATGCCCTCTTCCATGAGGAACTCGCAGCTGCCGCCGTTGTCGGAGAAGAACATGAGGAGGGTGTTGTCGAGTTCGCCCTGCCGGCGTAGCTCGGCGACGATCTTGCCGACGCCCTGGTCAAGGCAGTCGATCATGGCGGCGTAGGTGGCCATGCGGGCGTCGTACCAGTCCTGCTCGGCGACGTCCTCCCACGGAGGGGCCATGTCGTCGCGCGGGGAGATTTTCCACCGCGAATCGACGAGGCCGGCGCCCTTCATCTCCTCGTGACGGGCGGTGCGGATGGCGTCCCAACCGGCACAGTAGCGGCTGCGATATTTGGCGACGGTTTCGGCCGGGGCATGCAGGGGCCAGTGGGGGGCGGTGTAGGCAACGTAAAGAAAGAACGGATCGTCGTCGGCGACGGCGCCGGAGACCATCCCAACGGCTTCGTCGGAGATGGCATCGGTGTAATAGAAGTCGTCGGAGTCGGGCTGGATGAGGGTGTCGTCGCGGATGAGGGTATGCGGGTCGTAGAAGCTGCCGGAGCCGGTGAGGGTGCCGAAGTGCTGGTCAAAGCCACGGGTGAAGGGGGTGGGGGAGCCAGGCCGGCCGGGCCGCCAGACGTCGGGTCGGAAGGCCGGATAGGCGCCGCCGACGTGCCACTTGCCGGACATCAAGGTGCGGTAGCCGGACGCGCGCAGGGCCTCGGCGATGGTGACGCAGTTTTCGTTGAGGTGGCCCTGGTAGGCGGGCTCGGGCATCGGCATGGACATGTGGCCGACGCCGGCCTGGTGCGGATAGAGGCCGGTGAGCAGCGAGGCGCGGGTGGGGCAGCAGCGCGGGTAGGCGTAGAACTGCGAGAACCGGGCCCCGCCGGCGGCCAGGGCGTCGAGGTTGGGGGTTTCGATCTCGGAGCCGAAGCAGCCGAGGTCAGAGAAGCCCATGTCGTCGGCGACGATCAGGACGATGTTCGGTGGCGGCACGCCTTCCAGATCAGCTGCGGCGGCGGCCATCTAGTAACGCATGACGCGGTCGGGCCCGAGGTTGGCGGCCATGACCGCGCGATTGAAGCTCTTGAGGACAAGGTCGGCTTTGACGGAAGCGTGGTCGGCGCTGTCCCAGAGATTCTCGAACTCGTCGGGATCGTTTTCGAGATCGTAGAGTTCGCCAACGTCGTTGCCGTGATAGACGACGAGCTTCCAGTTCCGGTCGCGGTACATGGTGGCGCGGGACTCGTCGGGAAGGTTCATGCAGTCGGCGAATTCGCTCCAGACGAACTCGCGGTGCTCGCCGGCGGGGGCGTCGCCGGTGAGGATCGGCAGCAGCGACTCGCCGTGGAGGTCGTCGGGGACCGGCAGGCCGGTGGCGCCCATGAGCGTCGGAACGATGTCGGTGAGTTCGACGAGGGCGTCACTAATGACGCCGGCCTCGAAATGGTCGGGCCAAGAGATCATCAGCGGAACGCGGACAAGGCCTTCGTAGAAACGGCAGCCTTTGAGGGCCAGGCCGTGGTCGCCGAGGGTTTCGCCGTGATCGCTGGTGAAGATGACGATGGTGTTTTCGCGCTGGCCGGTAGATTCGAGGTGATCGAGGAGGCGGCCGAATTGCTCGTCGATGAGTTCGATCATGCCGTAGTAGGAGGCCGTGATCTTCGGGAATCCCCAGTGCGCCGGGTGGTGGGAGCGGGTCTGGAAATCAACGCCGGCATCGGAGATCTGGTTCTGGGTGGCGACGTCGCTTTCGCGGAACAGGGGCATGGGCAGGGTGTCGGGGTCGTAGCGGCGGTAGAACTCCCAGGGGGCGTCGTGCGGAGGGTGGGGGTCGAAGGGATTGAGGCTGATGAGCCAGGGCCGATCATCGTCGCGAGCTTCGTCGATGAACTCCATGGCCCGGGCGGTGCACCAGGTGGTCTGGTGTAGCTCGGGTGGGGCGTTGTCTTCATCGGCGGTGGGCTCCCAGAGCCCGCCCTGGGGCATGTCATCTTCGCGGCGCGGACGGCGGCGGGCATCAAACTGGGCAAGGACGTCGTCGGCGTTGGCGCCCTGCTCTTCGATCCACTCGTAGTAGTCGCCGCGGCGCTGCCAGTCGGTGCGCGGAGCGTGGCTGTAGTGGAAGAACCGGTAGCCGTCGTCGGCGCGCGATTCGCGACCATAGATGCCACCGGAGAGATGCAGCTTGCCGACGAGTCCGCAGTCGTAGCCGCTCTTGGTGAGCAGGCGGGTGATGAGGCGCTCTTCGACGTCGGGGGATACCACGCCGTTGCCGTTGCGGGAGTTGCGCAGGTGGGAGGGGTACATGCCGGTCAGAAAACTGGATCGGCTGGCGGTGCAGATGGGGGCTTGGCAGTGGGCATGGGTGAAGGTGACAGCGGTGTCCATGAAACGGTCGAGGTTGGGAGTGTTGATGTGCTCGTTACCGAGCCGGTGGATGGTGTCGTAGCGCTGCTGGTCGGTGCAGTACCAGATGATGTTGGG
>CAZVZW010000036.1:7264-16404 GCA_964631365.1 uncultured Chloroflexota bacterium
TCGCCGATGCCGTTGCCGTGGTAGGTGACCAGCTTCCAGCGCCGGTCGCGGTACATGAAGGCGCGGGTGGCGTCGGGGCGGCCGATGGCGTCGATGTACTCACTCCAGACGAAGTCGCGGTGGTCGTGCGGCGGAACGGCACCGGTGAGGATGGGGGTGAGAGAATGGCCCTGGGTGCCGTCGGGGATCGGCTGCTCGGTGGCTTCCATGAGGGTTGGGTAGATGTCGGTCAGCTCGACCAGAGCGTCGCTGACGAGGCCCTCTTGGAAGTGCCCGGGCCAGGAGATGGCGAGCGGGACACGGACGGCGCCTTCGTAGAAACGGCAGCCTTTAAGGACCAGGCCGTGATCGCCGAGCATCTCGCCGTGATCGCTCATGAAGATGACGATCGTGTTCTCGCGCTGGCCAGTCTCGTCGAGGTAGTCGAGGATGCGGCCGAATTGCTCGTCGACGAGCTCGATCATGGCGTAGTAGGAGGCGGTGGCTTCGGGGAACCACCAGTCTTTCGGGTGGCGGGCCTCGAGCTGGAAGTCGACGCCGGCGGCGGTGATCTTGTCCTGGTGAGCGATGTCTTCGGGCCGGTAGGCGGGGGCGGGCATGTCCAGGGGGTCGTAGCGGCGGTAGAACTCCAGCGGGGCGTCGAAGCATTCGTGGGGGTCGAAGGGGTTGACGCTCATCAGCCAAGGCTTGCCTTCGGCTTTGGCGTCTTCGAGGAACTCGAGGGTCATCTCGGTGCACCAAGTTGTCTGGTGTAGCTCGGGCGGGACGTTGTCGAGGCTGCGGGTGGGCTCGAGGAAACCGCCCTGGGGCATGTCGCCTTCCGGACGCGGGTAGCGCTCGAAGTCGTAGCGCTTGAGGACTTCCTGAGGATCGTGGCCTTTGCCCTCGATCCAGCGGGAGTAGTCGGCATAAGTGGCGCGGTCGCGGCGCGGGGAATGGCTCCACTGGAAGAAACTGTAGCCGTCGTCGGTGCGGGATTCATAGCCGTCGTAGCCGCCGGTGAGGTGGAGCTTGCCGGCCAGGCCGCACTGGTAGCCGGCGTCACGCAAGCGACGGGTGATGAGGCGGTCGGTGCCTTCGGCGGGGAATTCGCCGTTGCCGTTGCGGTTGGCGCGCAGGTAGCTGGCGTACATGCCGGTGAGGAAACTGGAACGGCTGGGTGTGCAGATGGGGCACTGCGAGTAGGCGTGGGTGAAGGCGGTTGCGGTTTCGAGGAATTGGTCGATGCGGGGGGTGTTGATCTTGTCGTTGCCAAGGGCGCGGATGGTGTCCCAGCGCTGCTGATCGCTGCAGTACCAGAGGATGTTGGGTCGATCAGCCACGGACAGCGCTCCTTCTGACTGAGACCTGCCGCTGCTGATCGCTGCAGTACCAGAGGATGTGGGGGGAGCAGCTGGCCATGGGGGTCGTCCTCTCTCGGTCCGGAATCTGGATTGTGCCGCATGCTAGGGCGGGGTAGGGCCGGGACGCAACGCGATCGGCCGCGGACGCAATCTTTCTATCCCCGATCCCGGTATGCCGTCACAAGATCTTGCATTTCGACGTGGGGACTAGCGGGCTAGAGCCAGCGGTCGAGCCAGGCGAGGGTCTGGACGCGCATTTCGGCGGTTTCGAAGTGGCCGGTGGCGGAACGGACGAGCTTCCAGGCGTCGTCGGCGCCGGCGGCGGCGTAGGCGGCGGTGACTTCGTGGTCGATGCGGTCGAGGCCGACCGGCGGGGTGAGCGGATCGTAGATACCGGCCTGACCGAGGTGCGGCCGGGGCGCGATGAGGGCGTTGATCTGGCCGGCGGTGAAGTGCTTCATTAACATCGGTACGTAGTAGTAGACGCCGTGGCCTTCGGTGCCTCGGGTCTCGATGAGGGCCTGGTAGTCGGTGAGGCAGCAGATGTCGACGGTGACTTTGACGCGCTGATCGAGCGCGGCTAGCCACCAGCCCATGGTGCTGCCCATCGATATGCCGTAGGTGGCGATGCGGTCGGCGTCGACGTCGTCGCGGGTGACCAGGTAGTCCATGGCCTTGATGCTGTCGTAGACCATCATTCCCCAGAGGACCTGGCCCTTCCAGAGCATTTCGCGGAAGATTTCGCCGCCGGAACGGCCGCGACGCTCGTTGAACATCCAGGTGTCGAAACACAGCGCGGCAATGCCGCGGGCAGCGAGGACATCGGCGTAGGATTCGAGCTTGCCACGGGGATTGATGAGTTCGTTGCGGCCGACCAGGTACTCGCCATGGTGGGCGTGGTTGTAGAGCACGGTGGGGTAGGGCCCGGAGCTATCTTTGGGTCGAACGAAGTAGGCGGGAACGTCTTCGATGCCGTTGAGATCGAGGATGAGGTTCTCGATTACGTAGCCGGGGCGCTCTTCGACGCTGAGGGTGCGGGCGGAGATGGGGCGGTGGCGATCGGGCAGGTCGCCTAGGAGTCCGTAGAGCTCTTGGCGGCGGGCATCGGGGTCGGCGGCCATTGGGTTCTCCTTTGGGCGAGGGTCGGCTTGGGCGCTAGGCGTAGCCGCCGGGACGGACGGGGGCGACGGCGGCGTCGCCCTTCTCCCAGTCGGAGCCGCGGATCCGGTCGAGCATGTGATCCCAGGGCTGGACGCCAACGCGGTCTGTGAATTCATCGTAGATGCGGACCATCCGGGCAACGCGCTCAGAGTTGCCGGCGGCGAGGTCATTTAGCTCGGTGCGGTCGGCCTCCATGTCGTAGAGTTCCCAGTCGCCGGGGTGTTTGCGGACAAGCTTCCACTGGCCGTCGCGGACAGCGCAGTTGCCTTCGTGCTCGATGCAGATGGGGCACAGGCGTTCCCAATCTTTGCCCTGCAGAGCCGGGAAGATGCTTTCGCCTTCCATGGCGGGAATGGAGTTGCCGTCGACTTCGTCCGGGTAGGTGGCGCCGCTGACTTCGACGAAGGTAGCCATGAGGTCGGTGATGTGGGCGGGGGAGTGGGCGATGTGGCCGGCCTTGATCTGGCCGGGCCAGCGGGCGACGAACGGGGTGGAGATGCCGCCTTCGTGGACCCAGTGCTTGAAGAGCCGGAAGGGGCTGTTGCTGGCGTTGGCCCAGGGCAGGTCGTAGCTCATGTAGGTGTCGTCGGCGCCGGGGGTGATGCTGCGCTGGTTTCCGGTGCGAACTTCGCGGCCGTTGCGGGTGCGGGTCGGGGCGATGTCGATCTTGCCGTCTTCTTTCAAGAACTCGGCGCAGCCGCCGTTGTCGGAGTGGAAGATGACCAGGGTGTTGTCGGCGACGCCCATCTGATCGACCTTGGCGAGGATGCGGCCGATGCCCTGGTCCATGCGGTCGATCATGGCGACGTAGACGGCCATGCGGGCGGCGTCCCAGTCTTTGTCCTCGACTTCTTGCCAGTCGACGGATTGCTCGTTACGGGGACTGATCTCCCATTTGGAATCGAGCAGCTTCTGGCCCCTCAACTCTTCGTGGCGGCTCTTTCGGAGTTCGTCCCAGCCGCCGGTGTATTTACCTTCGTATTTGGCGATGTCCTCGGGGTGGGCGTGTAGAGGCCAGTGGGGGGCGGTGAAGGCGAGGTACAGGAAGAACGGGTCGTCGGCGCTCCCGTGGCCGTCGATCATCCGCACGGCGTTGTCGGCGACGGCGTCGGTGTAGAAGAAGTCGTCGGTGTCGGGCTCGACCAGGGTGTCGTTGTGGATCAGGGTGACCGGGTCGTAGTAGCTGCCGGCGCCGGCGAGGGTGCCGTAGTGCTCGTCGAAACCGCGGGTGACGGGGATGGGCTGCCGCTCGCCGCCGAGGTCCCAGTCGGCCTGTTCGGCCAGGTAGTGGGAGCCGCCGATATGCCATTTGCCGGCCATGAGGGTGCGGTAGCCGGCGGTCTTGAGGACTTCGGCCATGGTCTGGCAGTTGCGTCCGAGATAACCCTGGTACTCGTCGTAGCCGAGGTGGGTGGTCATGTGGCCCATGCCGGCCTGGTGGGGGTGGACACCGGTGAGTAGCGAGGCGCGGGTGGGGCAGCAACGGGCGTAGTTGTAGAACTGGGAGAGGCGGGCGCCATCGCGGGCCATGCCGTCGAGATTGGGAGTGGCTACCTCGGAGCCGAAACAGCCAATGTCGGAGTAACCCATGTCGTCGGCGAGGATGAGGATGATGTTGGGGCGGGGGGCGGCGGGGTTGGCGGCTGCGGTCACGGCGCGCTCCGATTCTGGTGGGGTGGCGACGACGGGTGCGGAGGTGGATGTTAGGCGGGCCGGGGGGCGGGCGCAAAACCGACCCGGGGCTCTCCTATAATCCGGGGCCGTCCGGCACCGTCGAATCCGCTCCCGGGAGGATCAATGTCCGCCAGTCCGCAACCCGCCCACAAGAACGTTGTCATCGATTTGTCGGCGAGCCCGCACGCGAAGTTGCGCTCGGTGCCGGTGTCGGCGGTGAACCTGGAGGGCGGCTACTGGGGGGATCGCTTTCGGACGAATGCGGAGGCGACAATCCCGTATGAGTTCGAGATGATCGAAGAGGATCTTTTCGAAAAATTCCGCCTCGCCGCCGATCCCGCCCACCAGCCTGACGAGCCCCCCTCCCCCCACTACCGCGCTCGCGAGGCGAACATCTTTCGCTGGTTGGAAGCCGCGTCCTTCGCCCTCAGCCACGACCCACCCCCCGGACTCGAAGACCTGATCGATCGCGCCCTCGACATCATCGAGCCTGTCCAGGACGACGACGGCTACCTCCACGCCAACATGGCGCCAAGATCCCTCCGTCACCTCCGCTGGTCCCACGGGGACATGAACGAACTATACGCCGCCGGCCATCTCATCCAAGGCGCCATTGCCCACCGCCGCACCACCGGCGACGACCGTTTCATCAAGATCGCCGTCCGTGTCGCCGATCACATCCACACCATTTTCGGCGCCGGCGACAAGAAGTGGAGACCCAGCCACCCAGTGATCGAAATGGCCCTCGTCGAGCTTTACCGCGAAACCCGCGACCGCAAGTACCTGGACCTCGCCTGCTACTTCATCGACCACGTCGGCACCTCCGGCATGGAAGAGATCGCCGGCCACTCGGTCGTGGTCACCTTCCTGCTCTGTGGCGTAATCGATGCCTACGCCGAGACCGGTAATCCCGCATACCTCGAAACCTCCGAGAAGCTCCTCCGCAATATGGTCGAAGAGAAGATGTACGTAACCGGCGCGCTCGGCGGCCGGCGCAACGGCGAAGCCATGGGCCAGCCCTTCGAGCTTCCCCACGAGCACGCCTACGCCGAGACCTGCGCGGCGATCGGCTCCGCCATGTGGAACTGGCGCCTGCTGCACGTCGATCCCGCCGCCCGCTACTCCGATCTCATGGAGCTGCATTTTTACAACAGCATCATGTGCGGGGTGTCGCTGGACGGCAAGAAGTTCTTCTACGACAACCCCCAATCGAGCTGCGGCCACGGCTATTTCGACCCCTGGCGCGTCGGCGAGATGCAGCGCGGGCGGGATTATGAGTCGTACCGAAATTGGATTGAGGCGCCGACGCGGCAGGACTGGTTCTACGTGGACCGGCCGGAACCCAAGCACATGTACCGGGTGGCCTGCTGCCCGCCGAACCTGGCGCGGACGCTGGCGGAACTGCCGGCGTATTTCTATTCGACGTCGGAGGCGGGGGTGTGGGTGCACATGTTCAACAACAGCACGCTGGACTGGCAGCTTGAGGACGGGACGCCGGTTGCGATCACCCAGCGTACGGAATATCCGTGGAACGGGCGGATCGAAATCGAGGTGAACCCGGAGACGGCGGCGGAATTCTCAGTGTTCATGCGGATTCCGGGCTGGTGTCGCTCGGCTACGGCGACGGCGGCAGACGAGGCGCTGGCGGCAACGCCGGGCGAATACCTGGAAATTCGACGGTCGTGGCAGCCGGGCGAGAAGATCGTGGTGGACCTGCCGATGCCGGTGGAGCTGCTGGTGGCGAACCCGATGGCCACCGAGACCCGCGACAGCGTGACCGTGAAGCGGGGGCCGATTGTGTACTGCTTCGAGGCGATCGATAACCCGGAGATCGATGTACGGGAGGCTTCGCTGGTGCTGCCGGAGGAGGGGTTACCGGAATTCGAAGAGGAATACCGCGATGACCTGCTGGGCGGGGTGGTCGTCTTGAAGGCACGCGGGGCGGTGCCGGACGGCGAATGGGGGGAGCTCTACCGAACGCTGGACACGGCCGGGTCGGGTCACCGCGAGATCACGCTGACCGGAATTCCGTACCTGGCGTGGGACAACCGCGGGGCGAACGCGATGACGATCTGGTTGCAGCGGTTGGCGGAGTCGGCGCTGGTGTAGCGGGGCGGCGATGGCGGCGGGTGAGTAGCCCTAGACGCCTCTGAGGGCACGGGAACGGGTGTAGGCGATGACGTTGAGGGTGGTGAAGACGACGCCGCAGGCGAGCATGGCGCCCATTTCGCCCATCAGCGCGGAGAACGTTCCGCCGAGGATGAAGCCAAGCGGCACGGTCTGGAAGACGGTGGTGTACATGGCCAGGACGCGGCTACGCATGTTTTCGGGGACGGTGGTCTGGAGGGCGGTATTGAGAGCAACGAGCCAGAAGGGGGACGATGCGCCCATGATGGTGAGGGTGGCAAGGGAGAGCGGAAAGGACCGGGAGAGGGCGAAGATGATCATGCCGGTGCCCCAGATGCAGCCGGAGATAACGACGGAGCGGCCTTTGCGAGAGATGTTGCCGCGGCGGGAAAGCCAGAGGCTGGTGAAGAGGGCACCGGCGCCCTGGGAGCCGGTCAGGAGGCCGAATCCGCCGGCGCCGACCTGGAGTATGTCGCGGGCGTAGGCGGGAAGCAAGGCCAGGAAGGCGGCGCCGAAGACGGCCAGCGAGGCGAGAAAAAGCAGCGAGGCGACGTGGGGGGCCTGGCGGACGTACTGGACACCGTCGACGAACTCCGCGACGAAGGGCTTGCGGTCGAGACGCTCGGGGCGCTTGCCACCGCGCACGAAGAGCAAGCTGACGACGGCAAGCGCGAAGATGGCGGTGAGGAGATAGAAGCCGGTCTCGATGCCATAACGCCCCATGAGGTAGCCGGCGAGGGGCGGGGCGATGATGTTGGAGCCGTGTTGCAGGAGGTTACCGAGAGCGAGGGCGCCGAGGAGACGGTCTTTGCCGACCAGGTCGTAGACGAAGGTCTGGCTGGCGGGGAGGCCGTAGGCTTGGAGGCCGCCGGCAGTCATGGCGAGCAGGAGGACGTGCCAGAGATCGATGATGCCGGTTCCGATGAGGAAGGCGGTGAGGAAGGCGGAGACGCCGAGGAGGACGCGGACCTGGAGAAGGAGGGTGCGGGGGTTGGCGCGGTCGGTCATGACGCCGCTGAGCATGGCGAGGGGGACGCCGACCAGGGTGGGGAGGCCGTTGGCGAGGCCGACCCAGACGGTGGCGTTGGTGAGTTCGAGAACGAGCCAGCCCTGAGCCATCATGCGCAGTTGCTGGCCGGAAAGGGTGAGTGAGTTGCTGGGCAGCAGGAAGCGAAAATCGCGGATGCCGAGGGTCTTGAAGGCAGATCGGGAGGCGGCCGATACCGGCGGGGCGGGGTTTTCGCGGGGTCCTTTGAGGCTCATCGGCGGTTGCCGCGATTCAAGCGCCCGGGGGCACTATCTACGCGGGGCGAAAGGGGATATTGTTTCGTTCCCCGTCGCCGCCGCGCGGGCCGCCGGAGTGCTGTGCGAGAAGTGCCGTGGTTCACGGCGATGGAGACCTGGCAAAAGCCGTGAGAGCGACGCCCCACGAAGCCGAGAATCCGCGGGTGCGGCTGCGCAACCAGCTGATTCTGTTTGGCAACATGAGCTTCTTCTCGCTGGGGTACAACGTCATTTCGCCGGTGACGATTATGCCGGTGTTCGTGAGTTTCCTGACGGGATCGAACGTGATTATTGGTCTGGTGCCAGCGATCGAGGCGCTGGGGTTCGCGCTGCCGCAACTGTTTGGGGCACGGTACTACGAGCGCCTGCCCTACAAGGCGTTCTATATGTGGCGGGTGAACGTCTCGGGGCGGCTTCTGCTAGCGTCGTACGGGGTGATGGTGATCTTCTGGGCGGACGACCACCGGGGACTGATGTTGGTCGGGTTCTTTCTGTTCTTGTTGATGTTCCGCGGCGGGATCGGGTTTCAGTCACCAGCGTTTTCGGATGTGTTGGCGAAGGTGGTGTCGGTACGGCGGCGTAGCCGGTTTATCGCGATCACGTTTACGGTGGGCGGGGCGGTGGGGGCGGCCGCGGCGGCGGTGGTGTCGGGTTTCCTGGGCAGGGATGCCTTCCCGGTGGGCTTCGGGTTCCTGTTCCTTTTTGCCGGGCTGTATCTGGCGGCGGTGAATACGAGCATGCTGCTGTTGAAGGAGCCGCCGTCGGAGAATACCGACCGGCCGCTGGAGTCGATCTATCGGGTGCTGGGCCGAGTGCCCAGGGTGCTGGGCAGCGACCCGGCGTTCCTGCGCTACGTGATCGGTCGGACGCTGATCGGCTGGGGGCTGCTGGCGATGTCGTTCCTGGCGGTGTACGCGGTACGGGATTTCGGCGCGACGCCGGCGGATGTGGGGGTCTACACGGCGGTACTGCTGGCGTCGCAGACCGGGGCGACGCTGTTCTGGGGCTTCCTGGCGGACCGGGTGACAAGCACGATCGTGCCGACCTTGGGGGGGATGCTGGGGGTGGCGGCACTGGCGCTGGTGTTGATCGCGCCGAGCAATGGAGTGTTTATCATCTCCTTCCTGCTGGTAGGGGCCGGCTACGGAGCGGTGCGGTTCTCGGATTTTGCGGTGATGATCGATATCGCGCCGCGGGACCAGATTTCGAATTACGCGGCGGTGTTCGCTGTCTCGACAACCCCGCTGCTGGTACCGGCGGCGCTGATAGCCGGGCTGGTGGCCGACGCCGGGGGCTATGCGCCAATGCTGGTGGTGATGCTGCTACTGACGGTGGCGGGCTCGGTGTTCATGGTTTTCAGCACAATTCGCTACGCCGGGAGGCCGGCGCGAACGGACGGATAGGACGGAGTTTGCGTCGGTGGCGCACCGCCGCTATCTTCGCTGCGGATCCTCGCGGCCGGCCCGCCGGCCCGGATGGATGGAGCGCGCAATGCCCGCTGAACTGGACTCACGCTGACCGGTTTTGAAGTCCTACGATGCGGATCATCAG
>CAZVZW010000037.1:0-16306 GCA_964631365.1 uncultured Chloroflexota bacterium
CTTCGGCGGGCTGCCTACCCGGCACTTCGAGCTGGGTCATTTTGACGGCGGCTGGGAGCACATCAGCGGCGAACGTATGTCCGAGGACATCCTGCTCAAGAACGAAACCTGTTTCGCCTGCACCATCCGCTGCAAGCGGGTGGTTGAGATCAAGGATGGTGACTACGAGGTGTCGCCGGAGTACGGCGGACCGGAGTACGAAACCGTCGGCGCGGTCGGCAGCAATTGCGAGGTTGACGATCTCGCGGCTGTCGCCTACGCCAGCCAGATCTGCAACGAGTACGGTCTGGACACCATCGGCGCCGGCATGGCCATCTCGACGGCGATGGCGTGGTGGGAAGCCGGCATCATCGACGCCTCCGACACCGGAGGTATCGAACTCAGGTTCGGCAACGCCGAGGCGATGGTGGCGATGATCCTGCAGATTGCCAACCGCGAAGGCTTCGGCGACATCCTGGCCAACGGCTCGGCGAAGGCCGCCGAGATCGTTGGCAAAGGCGCGCCGGCTCACGTGGTCGCGGTCAAGGGCCAGGACTTCCCCATGCACGAGCCGCGCTTCAAGGCGGCCATCGGGGTCGGCTTCTCGGTCTCCCCCACTGGCGGCGATCACAACCACAGCATCCACGACACGATGTTCACTGGCCCCGGCTGGAACATGGATCGCGCGAATGCCTGGGGCATCTACGAGCCGATGGAGGCCACCGACCTATCGGCCGACAAGATGCGGCTCTTCGCCAACCAGTCCAACTGGTGCTGGGCCAAGAACACGATCGGCATGTGCATCTTCCTGCCGTGGGACCTGGAGCACATCACGGAGATGATGGCCGCCGCCACCGGCTGGAACTACTCCAGCTACGAGCTGATGCAGCTCGGCGAGCGAGTCGTCACCATGGCCCGCATCTACAACACCCTGGCCGGCTTCACGGCTGCTGACGACTCGATGCCGGAGCGCATTTTCAAGCCCTTTAAGAGCGGGCCGCTGGCCGGCTTGCAGTACCCACGCGACGAGTGGGAAGAGGGCAAGCGCGTGTACTACGGCCTGATGGGCTGGGATGACGAGGGCATCCCGACCCGCGACGCGGTCATCGCCCAGGGCCTGGGTGAGTTCGTCGACAAACTCGAGTCGGTAGTCGCCTAGCGATGGGCTATTCATAGACCGGGACACGGTTCCCGGCTGAACCGAATCGATTGATCGGGGAAGGGCTTTTCCGGAAGCCCCTCCCCGGTCTTTTCACGTCGCGTCTTCGCCGCGCTCTCGCTTGACCCTCCGGCGGCGAGACGGGTAGCGTTCACCTACTCAGAAGAGCCAATCGGGGGCCCGGGCAAGATGCGCGAGAGCGACCAACCGTCGGGCACGATTTGTTCGGCCGGCCCGCACCAATCACCATCAGGGGGAAACCAGTGCCAAACGGCTACACCGGCAAAGTTCTGCGCGTCAACCTGTCTACCGGCGACATCGGCATCGAAGAGCACGACGACGCCTTCTATCGGCGCTACGGCGGCGGGGCCGGGATCATCGCCTACAACCTGTTGAGCGAAGTCCCTCCGGACGCCGACGCCCTGGGTTCTGACAACAACTTCATCGCCGCCGCCGGGGTGCTTACGGGCAATCCGCTCGGTGGCAGCGGCCGCAACGCCTTCGGCGGCAAATCGCCGCTCACCGGCGGCTTCGGTGAGGGTGACGTCGGCGGTTACTTTGGCGCCGAGTTGAAGCGCGCCGGCTGGGACGCGGTGATCGTCAGCGGCGTCGCCGACAGGCCGGTCTACATCGCCATCGACGACGACAAGGCCGAGATCAAAGACGCCGACGGCGTCTGGGGCCTGACCACCGGCAAGACCGAAGACGCCCTCCGCGAGGAGCTTGGCGATAAGAAATATCGCTTCGCCGTCTGTGGCCCGGCTGGCGAGAAACTCGTCCGCGTGGCCTGTGTGATCGTCGACAAGAACCGCGCCGCCGGGCGCACCGGCCTCGGCGCGGTGATGGGCTCGAAGAAGCTCAAGGCCATCGCCGTGCGCGGCAGTGAAAACGTCACCGTCGCCGATCCCGACACCACCCGCGAGATGGCCCGCTGGGTCTCCCAGGCCTGGAAAGAGCGCTCCGGCGGCCTGCAGCCGTTCGGCACTGCTGGCGGGGTCAAGTCCCTGCACGACTTCGGCGGTTTGCCCACTCACAACTTCGAACTCGGCCACTTCGACAACTACGGCACCCTCACCGGCCAGCACATGGCCGACACAATCCTGGTCGGCAATGACACCTGCTACGCCTGCCCGATCCGCTGCAAGCGAGAGGTTGAGGTTACCGACGACGACCGCTTCGAGGTTTCGCGTGAATACGGTGGGCCGGAGTACGAGACCATCGGCGCCGTCGCCAGCAACTGCGACGTGGATGACCTCAACGCCACGGCCCGCGCCAACCAGATCTGCAACGAGTACGGCATGGACACCATCGGCGCGGGGATGTGCGTCTCCTCCGCGATGGAGTGGTGGGAGAAGGGCCTCATCGACGCGGGCGACACCGGCGGCCTGGAGATGAGCTTCGGCAGCGCCCACGCCATGGTTACGATGATGCAGCAACTCGCCGACCGCGAAGGCTTCGGTGACGTCATCGCCGAAGGTGTGCACCGCGCGGCAGAGGCCGTCGGCGGCGGCGCGGTTGAAGAAGCTCTGACCATCAAAGGGCAGGAACTGCCCATGCACGAGCCCAAGTTCAAGATCATGCTCGGCATCGGCTACGCGGTCTCTCCGACCGGCGCCGACCACAACCACAGCACCCACGACACCCTCTTCGGCGGGGATGGCTGGAATCTCGACCGCGCCCGCGGCTGGGGCGTCTCCGGCCCGCTGGAGGCCGACGAGGAGAGCCCCGAGAAGTACGGGCTGGCCTTCCACCAGAGCAACTTCCGTTGGGCCCAGAACGCGCTCGGAATGTGCGCCTTCCTGCCATGGGACCCGCAGCACCTGGTTGACATAACCAGCGCGGCCACCGGCTGGAAGTTCTCCCAGATGGAGTACCAGGCGCTCGGCCAGCGCGTCCAGACGATGGCCCGTCTTTACAACACCCTGGTCGGCTTCACGGCCGCGGACGACACCTTGCCGCCGCGCCTCTTCCGGGCCTTCGAGTCCGGACCGCTGGAGGGCTACGAGTACCCGCGCGAATGGTGGGAACAGGGCAAGAAGGTGTTCTACAGCCTCATGGGCTGGGGATCGGACGGAATCCCCACCCGTGAAGGTCTGATGGGCCTGGGATTGGGTGAGTTCGTCGACAAGGTGCCGGCTGTCGCGTAGCGACCGGGATTGATCCGGCCGGTGCGATCCCGCGCCGGCCGGTGTTCATCGCTGTCTAGTCAACGTCGTTGCCGGCCGGCCAGGGATCGGTCAGCATCAACCCCTGCTGGCGCGAGGTCAGGTAGGGCGTGCAGCCCGGGTGCCCGCGGAACTCCTCGAAATAGTCCGGGATCGATCCGCCGGCGTCGTCGATGGCCTTCTGCAGCAGTTCAGCCACGACGTCCGGGTGATCGGCGGCGAGGTTGTTCAGTAGATCCGGATCGTCTTCCAGGCGATATAGCAGCGGCTCCTCGCCCCAGATCGTCACGTTGCACCACCACTCGTCGGTGATCGTGGTGATCAGGGTTCCCCAGGCGATGGTCACGTAGTCGCGGTGCGAGGGGGCGCCGGCGATCGCCGCCGGCCAGATGTCCTGCCCCTCGGTGCGGCCGTCCACGCCGGCGGCGGCCAGGATGGTCGCCGCCGTGTCGGTGTTGGTCACGAAGCCGTCGCAGGTCTGCCCGGCGCCGGCGCCCGAGGGGTGCCGCACCAGCAGCGCCAGGTCGGCCACCGCTCGCGTCAGCGGGTGGCCCTGCTTGCTCACCAGGCCCTTTTCGGCCGGTCCCAACCCCAGGTTGTGACCGTGATCCGAGGCTACGATCACCATGGTGTCGTCAAGTTGCCCGGTGAGGCGCAGGGTGTCCATGAAATGCCCGAACCAGCGGTCGACCAGGGTCACGTTGCCGGCGTAGTTGGCCTGGCAGCGCTTTAGTTCCTCGGGGGTGAATACACCCTCGTGGGTGGAGTAGAGCGACTGGATGATGTGCGGGACCTCGTCACCGCTGTCGTCATAGAGGCGGCGGTACATCTCCGGCGGCTCCCAGGGCTCGTGGGGGTCGAAGGAATCGACCACCAGGAAGAACGGGTTGGCGTCGACGTTTTCGGTCAGCCAGCGCGACGCCTCGCGGAAGAGGGCGGCCGGGAAGAACTCCTCCTCGTCGCGGCGTGACTGGACGTTCTTCAGGTATTGCTCGAAGAACGCGGTTTGCTGGTGGATCGGCGGGAAGTGCTCCGGCAGCACCTGTTCCAGGGTCCCGTCCGGCAGCGGCGGGCCGGAGCGGTATTTGTCGGTCTCCTGGCCGCGGATCCACTGCCACTCGTCGAAGCCGCGGTGGAAATTCTTGGATGGCTTCATCTGGTGGTACACGTCGGTGAAGAGCGCGGTCCGGTAGCCGGCGGCACCGAGCAGTTCCGAGATCGTGTCCTGCTCCTCGGGGATGGGACCCCAGCCGGGCGCGGCAAAGGGAAAATCGCCCTTCAGCGGTCGGTGATTGGTAAACGGGAAGGTACGCTTCCCGGTGTGCAAGGCGCGGCGGAAGGGCAACGTCGGTAGCGCCTCCGGGAAGGCCCGGTCGAAGCGCATCGCCTCAGAGGCAAAAGCATCAAGATTGGGCGTGTGGATCCAATCATTGCCGTAGGCGCCGATGTGGTCTTTGCGCAGCGTGTCGAATACAACCAGTACGACGTTCATGGTTCACTCCTGATTCCGGATCGACGGCTTCTCCGGCGGCTACGGTAGCGAACGCGGCGGGCGCGGGCCATGTTGTCCCCCGCCGGAGGCGCAAGAAAGCCGTCGTGGGTGGCCTAGAAATCTACGTCGTAGCTCAGCAGGCGGGTGTTAATGAGGGTGACCACGCCGATGATGAGGAACAACACGAAGGACATGGCGGACGCGTAGCCCATCTTCAGGTACTCGAAGGCATTGGAGAATACGAGCAGCACAACCGTCACCGTGCTGTCGACCGGCCCGCCGGTCAGGGCGCTGGTGTTTTCACCGACCATCGTCATGATCATTACCTGGATGAACATCTGCAGGGCGCCGATGAAATAGACGATGACGACAAAGAAGGTGGTCGGCGCCAGGAGCGGGAAGGTGATCCGGAAGAACTGCGAAACCCGCCCAGCGCCGTCGATTTCGGCTGCTTCATAGAGATGCCCGGGAATGCCCTGCAAACCGGCCATGTAGATGACCATGTTCAGTCCCATGTTCTTCCACACGCTCAGCAGGATGATTGACATCAGTGACGTGTCCTGGCTCCGGAGCCATTTGATCCGGGGTATCCCGACCGTCTCGAAGATGTCGTTGAAAAGGCCGATTTGCACGTCGTAGAACCAGAGCCAGATCAGCGATACCGCCACGAACGAACTCACCACCGGCATGTAGAACATCGCCCGGAAGCTGTAGATGCCGCGGACGCTGCGGTTGATGAGCATCGCCAGCAGCAGCGAGGTGACTACGCCGGTGGGCACGGTGGCGAAGGCGAAGGCCAGGGTGTTGCGGATCGCCGCCGGATAGCGATTGTCGTCCAGCAGGTTGTTGTAGTTGCGCAGCCCCACCCACTTTGGCGCCGACATCAGGTCATAGTCGGTGAAGCTGTACCAGAGGGCCCCGAAAATTGGGAGCACGACGAACGCGACGATGAAGATCAGGGAGGGGGCGACGAAAAAGTAACCCGCCAGCCCGCCCCGGTTACCGAAGCGGCTCGCTGCCTTGCGTGATTTGACTGGTGCTTCAGTGACTGCCATCGCGTCCCCCGCTGTGGCTATCTACGACCTGGCCTACGCGGTTCTCTCCCACCAGGGGCTCCAAGTTTGCCATCCGGCGCAGCGAGGCAAGACTAGCATGCAGGCACCGCCGCTGCTAAGGGTCGTCGGCCTGGCGCGCGGTGCGATCGCGGCTATTCCTCGCGGGCGTCGGCTTCGGCCAGCACTTCGTCCAGCATCTCCGCGGCGCTGCGGATGAACGTGCCGCAATCTACCGTGATCAGGCCCGAGTTGCGGGCGGCGGTACGCTCCGCCGTCGAACTCACCGGGTGGCCCAGCAGATCCTTGCAGATGGTAGAGCCATGCTGATCTTCAAACCGCTCTACCAGGCGGTTCACGACCCACTCGGTCGTCGCTCGCGCCGCGGCGTCATCGCCCCGCCGCCATCCGTGCTTCATCCCCGCCGCCATGATGGCTCCGGTCAGAGCCCCGCAGACCTCCCCGCGCCCGCCCAGGCCGCCGCTGAAACCGGCGCCCAGCCCGAACGCCGCATCCCGATCCAGGCCCAGGTCCTCGGCAAAAGCGCCGAGCACCGATTGGGAGCAGGAATACTTCTGCCCGTGCAGATCGTCCACCAGCTCAGCTCTTTTCAATGTTCTGGCCCTCCTACGGGCGACTTCGCGCGTGCGCCCGCCAGCCGCGCCGCCATCGACGCGATTGTGACCTTGCGGTACGTGGCATTTGCGACAGATTGATGTGCCGTCTCTACTTTATGATGCTGAGCGCGGAGTTGCCGAGAAAATCGCCAGCCGAGGGCGGGCGTCCCGGTTTCCGCCGACGGCCCGAAATGGGCACGGTCCGGACCACATCGCTGAGGAGACGAGTATTGGGCGAACCGCCGATGATTACCGTTGATGGTAACGAAGGGGTGGCGTCCGTTGCCTATCGGCTGAGTGACCTGGCGGTTATTTACCCCATCACTCCGTCGTCGCCAATCGGCGAACTGGCTGACGATTGGGCCGCCCACGGTCGCGTCAACCTCTGGGGCGCGACCCCGGAGGTCGTGGAGATGCAGTCCGAGGCTGGCGCCATTGGCAGCGTCCACGGGGCTCTCCAGGCTGGCGCACTGTGCACCACCTTCACGGCGTCCCAGGGCCTCCTGCTGATGATTCCCAACATGTATAAGATCGCCGGCGAGCTGACCCCGCTGTGCATCCACGTCGCCGCCCGCACCGTCGCCACTCACGCCCTGTCGATTTTCGGCGACCACTCTGACGTCATGGCTTGCCGGCAGACCGGCTTCTCGATGCTGGCGTCGGGTTCCGTCCAGGAGGCCCAGGACCTGGCCTGCGTTGCCCACGTCGCCACGCTGGAATCCCGCGTGCCGATCCTGCATTTCTTCGACGGTTTCCGCACTTCCCACGAAGTCGCCAAGATCCATCCGCTCAGCGACGACGACCTGCGCGCCATGAGCGACCAGGGCCTCATCGACGCCCATCGCCGCCGGGCACTGTCGCCGGATGCTCCGCAACTGCGCGGCACCGCCCAGAATCCCGACACATTCTTCCAGGCTCGCGAGGCCGCCAATTCGTACCACGACGCCTGCCCGGGCATCATCCAGGCGGCCATGGACCGATTCGCCGGTATCACCGGCCGGCAGTACGACCTGGTCGAGTATGTCGGGCATCCCGAGGCCGACCGCCTGATCGTCGCTATGGGTTCGTCCACCCAGACCATCGACCAGACCGTCGAACGGCTCAACGAGGAGGGCGACGCGAAGGTCGGCGTCATCAAGATCCGGCTCTACCGTCCCTTCCCGAAGCAGGCGTTCATCGACGCCCTCCCGAGAACGGTCAAGAAGATCGCCGTCCTCGATCGCACCAAGGAGCCCGGCGGCGCCGGCGAACCGCTGTACCTGGACATCGTCGCCACGCTGGGCGAGGCGGCCGCCATGGGCGACTTGCCGCTGGAAAGCATGCCGCTGGTGCGGGGCGGGCGCTACGGCCTCTCGTCGAAAGAGTTCAACCCGGCCATGGTGAAGGGTGTCTTCGACGAGTTCGCCGGCGCCGCGCCGCGCAACAACTTCACCGTCGGCATCACCGACGACGTCACCCACAGCTCGATCGACTACGACCCCGACTTCAACATCGAGTCCGACGACATCGTCAAGGCGGTCTTCTTCGGGCTGGGCTCCGACGGCACGGTCGGCGCCAACAAGAACACCGTCAAGATCATCGGCGAAGAGACCGACGAGTACGCCCAGGCCTACTTTGTCTACGACTCCCGCAAGGCCGGCGCCGGCACCATCTCGCACCTGCGCTTCGGTCCGCGACCGTTCCGCTCCGCCTACCTGATCCGCCAGGCCAACTTCATCGGCGTGCACCAATGGGTCTTCCTGGATCGCATCGACATCATCGATTACGCCCGTCCCGGCGCGACCCTGCTGATCAACTCGCCCTACGGACCGGACGAAACCTGGGACCAGCTCTCGATTGACGTGCAGGCCGAGATCATCGTGAAGGACTTGAAGCTCTTCGTCATCGACGCCTACTCGGTCGCCCGCAACGCCGGCATGGGCAGCCGCATCAACACCATCATGCAGACCTGTTTCTTCGCCATCTCCGGCGTCCTGCCGCGCGATGAGGCCATCTCCCACATCAAGACGGCCATCGAGAAGACCTATGGCCGGCGCGGGCCCGACGTCGTCAGCCGCAACTTCGCGGCCGTCGACCAGAGCCTCGCCAACCTGCACGAAGTCGCCGTGCCCGGTTCCGTCAGCTCGGTCCGCCAGCGGCCGCCCACGGTTTCCGTGGAGGCCCCCGACATCGTCCAGCGGCTCACCTCGATGATGCTCGAGGGCAAGGGCGATTTGCTGCCGGTCAGCGCGTTCACCCCCGACGGCACCTGGCCGGTCGCCACCACGCAATGGGAAAAGCGCAACATCGCCATCGAGGTGCCCATCTGGGAGCCGGAGCTGTGTATCCAGTGCAACAAATGTGCCTTCGTCTGCCCCCACGCCGCCATCCGAGCCAAGGTTGTCGAGTCGGATGAACTGTCCGGCGCCCCCGCCTCATTCCGCAATGACGACTACAAAGCCCGGGACTTTCCCGGCTGGAAATATGTGTTGCAGGTGGCGCCCGAGGATTGCACCGGCTGTTCCATGTGCTACGAAGTCTGCCCGGCGGAAGACAAAGCGAACCCCGGTCACAAGGCCATCAACATGATCGTGCACGACGGCGTCGTCGTCGCCGAGCGCGCCAACTACGACTTCTTCCTCGATCTGCCTGAGATCGACCGTTCGCAACTGCGCCGCCTGGATGTGAAGGGCTCGCAGTTCCTGCTGCCGCTATTCGAGTATTCCGGAGCCTGCGCCGGCTGTGGCGAGACCCCCTACATCAAGCTGCTCACGCAGTTGTTCGGCGACCGTATGCTGATCGCCAATGCCACCGGTTGCTCCTCGATCTATGGCGGCAACCTGCCCACCACGCCCTACGCCCTCAATGGCGACGGCCGCGGGCCGGCCTGGAGCAATTCGCTCTTTGAAGACAACGCCGAGTTCGGGGCCGGATTCCGGCTGGCGGTGGACAGCAACCGCCGCATCGCCGAGCAGATCGTCACCCGGCTGGCGCTCGAAATCGGTGCCGATCTGGCCCGCGAGCTGCTCGAAGCCGACCAGTCCGACGACGCCACCATCGATGCCCAGCGGGGTCGTGTCGAGGATCTGCGCAAACGACTCGCAAAGATCGACGACCCGGCGGCCGCCTCCCTGGCCGAGGTCGCCGACTACCTGGTCGAGAAGAGCATCTGGATAATCGGCGGTGATGGCTGGGCCTACGACATCGGATTCAGCGGGCTCGATCACGTCATGGCGATGAACCGCAACGTAAACATCCTGGTCCTCGACACCGAGGTCTACTCCAACACCGGTGGCCAGGCGTCCAAGGCCACCCCGATGGGGGCGGTGGCCCGCTTCGCGGCGGCAGGCAAGACCTCCGGCAAGAAGGACCTTGGCCTGATGGCCATGAGCTACGGCCACGTCTACGTCGCCAACGTCGCCATGGGCACCAGCGACGCCCACACGGTCCGCGCCTTCCAGGAAGCCGAGAGCTACCCCGGCGCATCGCTCATCATTGCCTACAGCCACTGCATCGCCCATGGCTACGACATGCGCGACGGGCTCACCCAGCAGCGCCTGGCCTCCGAGAGCGGTGTCTGGCCGCTGTACCGATTCGACCCGCGGCGTATCGAGCAGGGCAAGCCGCCGCTGCAACTGGATTCCCGGCCGGCCTCGATACCGGTCGAGGAATACATGCAGAACGAACACCGCTTCACGCAGGCGAAGAAGACCGATCCGGAAACGTACGCGCGGCTTCTGGGATTGGCCCAGCAGGGGACCGACCGGCGCTCGGCGCTTTATCGGCAGATGGCCGAAATCACCTACGGCGACGCCGAAAACGGGGAAGACGGTTAAAGTTCGGGGCAGAATGGGCGGCGTGCCCGGCGAGCGGTAAGCCCGCGGATAGGACGGCGAGACCCTGATGGCTGCTGACGAGCGACCGCCGGTGCCCTATCGGCCGCCGCGGCGCGACGAAGCGGAGCTGCTGGCCCGCGCCGAAGGCTTCTACCGGGAGATGGACGGCCGCCGCAGCGTGCGCGAGTTCAGCGGGCGGCCCGTGCCGCGTGAGGCCATCGAACTGGCCATGCGCACTGCTTCTACGGCCCCCTCCGGCGCGCACCGGCAGCCCTGGCGGTTTGTCGCCATCGACGACCCGGCGATCAAGGCCCGGATCCGCCTGGCCGCCGAGGAAGAGGAGCGCCGCAACTACGGCGAGCGCATGACCGACGAGTTTCGCGAAGCGGTGGCTCCGTTCGGTACAGGGCCCGAAAAGCCGTTCCTGGAGATCGCCCCCTGGCTGGTGGTGGTGTTCGAGCAACCGTTTCTCATCGACCCCGACGGCTCCCGGCGGCCCAACTACTACGTTCGCGAAAGCGCCGCCATCGCCTGCGGAATGTTCATCGTCGCCCTGCACCACATGGGCCTGGCCACTCTGCCGCACACGCCGAGTCCGATGGGTTTCCTGGGCGATATCTGCAGGCGGCCTAAGAACGAGCGCGCTATGCTGCTGTTTCCGATCGGTTATCCCGCCGACGACGCCACGGTCCCCGATTTGCAGCGAAAATCCCTGGACGAAATCGCGGTGTGGAATCCCTCCGCCGACCAGAATGAGTGAACGCCGGCCGGCCAGCCCCGATGGAGGAATAGCCCGATGAACGCCAAACCGGCCCGCCCGCTGATTGTCGATTCGCACAACGACACTATCGTCGGCCTGCTGCGGCGCGGTGGCGAGAGCCTCGCCGGACCGGGCGCCCCGCCCCGCCCCAACCCCGAAGGCGCCATCGCGTTCACCCGCGGCCCGCTGGACAGCACCGCCCCGCCGATCCAGCTGAATCTCCCGCAGCTGCGCGCCGGCGGGATCGACGTGGCCTATTTCGCCGTCGATGTCACCCGTGCCCGCAACAACCACCTGGCGTACGCCCTGGACGGCATCGGCTGGTTCCTGGAAGAGGTCGCCGCTCATTCCGATCAGATCGCGGTCGCCACCACAATCGGCGAGATCCACCAGGTCAACGCCGCTGGCAAGGTCGCGGCCGTTCTGGCGGTCGAAAACTCCGAAGTCCTTGAGCGCAGCCTGTCGGTGCTTTCCGCGCTCTATCGCCTGGGCGTCCGCGTCCTGACCCTCACCTGGAGCTACCGCACCTGGGCCGCCGACGGCGAGCAGGCGTCCCACAGCGGCGGTGGGCTCACGGGCTTCGGGCGCGACCTCGTGGCGAAACTGAACGAGCTGGGCATGCTGGTCGACATCTCGCACATCAGCGACGCCGGATTCTGGGACGTAATCGACGCCAGTTCCGCGCCGGTCATCGGCACCCACAACTGCTGCCGGGCGCTCTGCGAACACGGCCGCAACCTGACCGACGACCAGATCTGCGCCCTGGCTGCCACCGGCGGCGTCGTGGGCGTCACCTTCGTCGAATCCTTTGTCCACCCCACCGCCCCCACCCTCGATCTGCTGCTGGACCACATCCAGCACCTGGCCGACGTAGGCGGGATCGACTGCGTCGGCCTGGGTTCGGACTTCGACGGCGGCGGCGAGTTGCTGCCCGACGCTACCCATTTTCCGCGAGTCGCGGCGGGCCTCAGCGAGCGGGGCTGGAGCGACGGCGATCTCGGAAAGCTACTCGGCCTGAACCACCTGCGGGTGTTCGCGGCTGTGTGCGGTTGACCCGCCTTCCGAATGGCTCAGCGGGCCCCGGGCGCTCCCCGATTCCGCCACAATCCCCGCGAGATGCGCGACAGCCGGCCCACCGGCCTTCATAATCAGCCCCGGGATAGGCCTTGATCGCCAGTTCCGATAAAACTATGCAAAACCGCAAGACTGCCGGCCAATCCGGTGAAGGACGTATCGCTTTCAAGTCGAAGCTGTGCCGAGCCTCACGAATCCCGTCCGTTGTCCTGATTCCGGCGGAATAGCGGCGTGCCGGCAGTGCTGGTGGAAATGGCGCGCCCGGGCCCGGCGATTGGAGCCGCCCGTACGAGCGAATTGGGGCACGGGTGATCGTTGACCTGCCCCGCCCGGGCATCGTGCGGATGACGCTGAATCGCCCCGGCGTGCTCAACGCGATCGACTGGCAGACCCTGGCTGATCTGGAAGCCGAGGTGGAGAAAGCGGCGGCCGACCCGACCGCGCGGGCGCTGGTCATCACCGGGGCCGGCGACCGCGCCTTCTGCTCCGGCGCCGACCTGAACATCGTCCGCGAATTGGACGGCGCGGCCATCCGCGAATGGGCGGTCGCCGGACACCGGGCGTTCGGCCGTCTCGCCGCAAGCCGCCTGCCCAGCATTGCCGCCATCCACGGATACTGCCTCGGTGGCGGGCTGGAATTGGCGCTGAGCTGCGACCTGCGCCTGGCCGCGGTCGAAGCGGCGTTCGGCGCCCCGGAATTGCAGCACGGCTGGATTCCCGGGTGGGGCGGCATACCGATGCTGAGCCGCACCGTTGGCGAGGGCCGGGCGCGCGACCTCGTCATGACCGGCGAGCGCCTCGGGGCAGAAGATGCCTGGCGGATCGGTCTCTGTCGCGAACCGGTGCCGGCGCGCGATCTGGAGTCGGCCGCGCTGGACCTGGCCGAGCGAGTCGGGGCGCTGCAAGCGGTTGCGCTGGGGGCGCTGAGGGCGATGCTGCCGGGTGGTCCCCCGGAGCCGGGCTCGGCGGCCTCCGAGTTCGAGATCCAGGCCCTGCAGGAGCAACTGGCGGCCGCCCGCGAATCCGGCGTCTAGCGCCGTTCGGCGGGACCAGATTTGATCGGAAGCTTCTCCGGCGCTACGGTCTCCCGGCGGGCTTAGGCGGAGACAAGAACCCGGGGAGGTCTCATGCCATTCATCCCGGCTTGACGACTATGAAGCGGTGGAGATCGCTCCCGGGGACCGATGGATCGCCCGCGGATCGGGTCTGATTCTCGGCGCATGGGGTGGACTTTCCCTGACGAGGCTATTTGGGATAGACGCATCGAAGCGACCTTCCCGGCCGCCACCGAAGAGTGAAGCCGCGACCGCCACATTCCGGAGCCCGCAAAGAGGAGCAAGCATGACCCAGGAGACCGCGCAACTTGACCGTTTCGGCGGCTGGAAGGCCCGTTCCTACGAGGCCACCGGCGCCTTTCGCCTGCAGCGCGACGACCGCTGGTGGCTGGTGACCCCGGAGGGCCACGCATTCATCTCCTGGGGCATGAACCATGTCATGCCGATGATGCTCACCGGCGAGTACAACCGCGAACACTGGGGCGCCGAATTCGGCAGCGTCGACCCGGCCGATCCGCGTTTTCGGCAGGGCTTCCAGGCCCGCGTCGAGACCGATCTGCGCGAGCTGGGCATGAACACCCTGGGCACCCACTCGCCGGTCGAGTACTACGACCCGATCCGGGTTCCGTTCGTCCACAACGTGCGCTTCGCCGACATCTGCCACTACATGGAACCGGTCGAACCGGGCATGCGCCTCGGCAACCGCGAGGAGGACTTCTGGGACGTCTTCGCTCCCGAGTTCGAGCAGCACTGTGACCGCACCGCGCGGGAACTGGTGGAGCCGGTCGCCGGCAGCGAGTACCTACTCGGTTACTCGATGGCCGATTGCCCGGTCTTCACCGATCTCGACGCCGCCGCCCGGGGCAACAACGTCTACGGCGCCATCCGCGACGGCGTCCCCACGTGGCCGCGCCGGCTGCGCAACCTGGGCGGTGACGCTCCCGGAAAGGCCGTCTACGTCGAGACCGTGCGGCGCCTGCACCGCGACGACATTGCGGGTTTCAACGCCGCCTACGGCACCGAGTTCGAGAGCTTCGCCCGGTTACAGGCCGCCACCGGCTGGCGACCCGCGGTCGACCAGAACAACGCCGCCGAGTTGCGCGATAACCACGATTTCCTGCTGCAGGTCGTCGATCGCTACTATGCCACCGCGGTGGCCGCCATCCGTCGCTATGACCGCACCCACCTGATCCTGGGCAACAAACTCAACGGCAACACTACCGTGCCCGACGAAATCGTCCTACTGGCCGGCCGCCACATGGACCTGATCTTCTACCAGTTCTACGGGCGCTACGCGGAGCAGGCGGACACCATCGACAAATACGCCGAACTGACCGGCAAGCCGATCTTCAACGGCGATTCGGCGTACTCGGTCCCCGACGAGTACATGTCCAACCCCTACGGCCCCCATTGCCGCGACCAGGAAGAGCGCGCCGCATGGTTTGTCGAGTTCGTCGAGCAGGCGTTCGCGCGACCGGACTTCGTCGGCTGGCACTGGTGCGGCTGGATGGACTCCTGGGAGGCCCGCCAGGTCAACAAGCAGCACTCCGGCGTCCAGGATCCGTTCGGGCGGATGCACCCGCCGATCGCCCGGGCGATGACCCGTTTCGGACGCGACCTCTACGCTATCGCCAGCGGAGCCCCGCGCGCCGACTAGCCGCCCGCCGGGTCAGTCGACGCCCCGCCCATGTGGATCATGATGAAGGTCGTCTCCGGGAAGGCCGCCGCGATCCATCCCAGTCGCCAGGGATGGGTGTTCTCGTAGAAGTCGGCGCCGATGTGGAAGGCCAGCGGCTTGCCGTAGCCGGCGGCCAGCTCGATCAGCGGCGCGCCAGGTCCGGGTTGTCAATGACGTAGCCGTCCTGCGCGCCGTTGAACTTGATTCCCAGAAGGTCGTATTCCTCGAAGACCCGCTGAATGGTGGCGCCAGTGGCATCGTGACCCAGCATCGGATTCACCCAGCCGAACCCCAGCAGCCGCTCCGGATGGCACGCACAGGCCGCATGCACCGCGCGGTTCTCCGGCTCGATCTGCTTGTCGTAGCGCGGCTTCAGCCATACCAGCGCCCGCTCGACCCCGGCGCGATCCATCTGCGCCACCAGTTCATCGCCGGCATTCGCAGGTTTAGTAGTAGAGCCGCTGGGTCTTTTGCAGTTTCTCGTAATCGGCGCGGATCTGCCGGACCTCGGCCTTGCCCGAAACCTCGGCGGTCGCGACGTCCCACCAGATGCCCGGGTCCGGGGCTGCCGGATCGGGGTGGATTTCCACATCGATCACCACCGGGCGACGCACGACCCGCCGGGCCTCGTCCAGGGCCGCGCGGAATTCTTCGGCCGTTTCCGCCCGCAAGCCGACGGCCCCCATTGACTCGGCGTTCTTCACGAAATCAATCGTCAGGTAGTCGCCGGTCAGGCGGTTGGTGCCTTCCTCGCGCATGCGGAACTCGTTCCCGAACGACGTGCCGGCAGTGCCCTCCTGCAGGTGACGGATGATCTGGAACCCGTGGTTGTGCGAGATCACCACGATGATCTTGATCCCTTCCTGCACCGCGGTGACGATTTCGGACGGATTCATCAGGTAGGTCCCGTCGCCGATCATCACGATCACTTCGCGGTCCGGGTCGGCCATCTTCGCGCCGATGCCCGCCGGGATCTCCCAGGTCATGCAGGAGAACCCGAACTCCAGCATGCAGTGGCGGTCGCCCGAACAGTCCCAGAGCTGGCGCAGGTCACCGGGCAGCGAGCCCGCCGCGCAGAGCGAGACGTCGCCGGCCTGGGCGAATTCGTTGACTATCTGCACCATTTCCGGCTGCCGCATGGTCCCGTCGCCGGCCGGTTTCACCACCTCCGCCTTCACGCCCTCCCAGGCCTCGTTCAGCGACGCCACCCGTTCCTGCCAGGCCGTCGGAGTCGAGTGGTCGCTCAGCGCCTCGCCCAGTTGCTCGAGCGCCAGTTTCGCGTCGGCGATCACCGGCAGCGCGCCCTGCTTGTAGGCGTCGGCCCCGGTGACGTTGATCGAGATGAACTTCACATCGGGATTCTGGAAGGCCGACTGCGAGCCGGTCGCGAAGTCGGCGAAGCGTGTCCCGACGCCGATCACCAGGTCGGCCTCGGCGCCGATCGCCGCCGAAGCGGTAGT